>NZ_JBSXOM010000016.1:0-79779 GCF_056859455.1 Qipengyuania sp. L-5Y
CGCGCATACTGCGAACGGGTGGTATCGGTCCACATCACTGATCTCCAGAAGTTCTTCGCAAAACTCCTGAATCAGCCCTGGATTTGGCCGTCAAGCTAACTCGCTGATATCACCCAACTTAGTTTCGGGTCAGGCTCTAAGTTCGCGCAAAAGTTTAAGCTGATAAGAAATGATGGGGCGCCTTGTCGCAAAGGTTTGTGATCGCCCGATAAACTCACCTAATAGACCATCCCAAAAGCGTAGCGGGGGCACGGCAGGATCAGTGCCTCGTCACTTTTTCACCTCAAAGATATTCTCTGCGTAGCAATTCGTTGGATCGACAGGCTTTGCGGGAGTATCTTTAACGTCATGGAACGACGATCGATTATTGATGCCCGCTTCCCGGTCAGTGTCGAGGCGAGAATTTATCGTGCAGAAGGAGAATGGTTTCACGCTTTTGTAAGAAACGTCTCCAAGCGCGGATTTGCTATGGCTAGCAGCAATGACTTCACGTCGGGCGACTGCGTATTTGTTGAAATCGGAAGCCTTCCGAGGAGAAAGGCGAATGTGGCCTGGCGCCACGGAGAGCGTGTCGGGTGCGAATTCCACGAACCGTTGACCACTGCCGAGTTGGCAACGATCGGAAGTTTCGATGAGGATCTCCAAATTGGTACAAGCGATCCTCTGGGCGAAACGATCAGACGCTTGCGCCACGTCACTGGGGTAACTCAATCAGAACTCGCCGAAGCCATCGGCACCAGCCGAGAGACGATCTGGTCTTGGGAAACCGGAAAAACCCGACCAGCGCGCGAAAAGGTGTTTCGATTGTTCTCTTATCTTGAGAGTATGGTGGATACGACCGATGCCGGAAGCTTCATTGTCGAGACAGCAAGCGAAGAAGGTGGCCGAGAAGTGCGAAAGCTCTTGGACGAGTTGAGAGTTGCGGTGTCGGAACGTCTTGGGATCGAACCAGACTGCGTTGACATCCATATTAATATCAAGCCTGTCTAACTCCTACTTTGTTCAAACTTAACATTTTGCCAAACTCTGCGTCCCGTCATGGCACAGAGCGGCTATAAGCGCCGCCTTGGGATTGAGTGCTCGACCGATCTTACCTAACAAGATGTTAACCGCGAATCGGGTCAGCCCGATCAGAACAAGTAATGCGGTGCCCAACCTTTGGTGGGGCAGGTCGATTTTGATCACTCGATGAACGGAGATTATCTATGAAGAAGTTTACTTGCGTACTTGCCGTCTCTACGTTGGCAATTGCTGCTCCTGCCTTCGCACAGAGCGAAACTTCCTCCGAAAGCTTCACCATTTCGGCTGAAGTTCCTGAAGTTTGTGCCATGGCTGATATCAATGATGTGGATCTCGGCGAATTGGAGATCAACCGGAACTCTGGTTCGGAAGCTCTTTCGCTTGTCAGCAACGCCACCGGGTCGAGCAATGATTTCTGGATCAGCTGTAACGACGCCACGACGTTGACTCTTTCGAGCGCCAACCAGGGCATGCGCAATACCAGCCGCGGCGCGCCGACTGGCGACGATGCTGATTTGTTCACCAATAAGATTTTCTACAATCTGCGTCTGCTGAACTTCACTGATGCAAATCGTTCGGCACAGCCGGTTCTTCGTACGGACCGTGCCGCATCGACCAGCGTTCCGGGTACCGAAATTCACCGTGAAGTTACTGCCAGCGTAACCATCCTGCGTGACGATAACCCTCTGCTGCTTCTTGCCGGCGAGTACGAAGACACTGCAACCGTGGAAATCACGACGCTTTAACCGAAGATTTCTGATTAGGGAGGGGGGGCGCACTTTGGCGCCCCCCTTTGCATTTCAATCTTGTTCATTTGTCTAATCTAAGGACTTCGGGATGAGATATCTCGCTACTTTCTTCGCCGCCATCGCCATTTTTTTTATTCCCGTCGTCGCGCAAGCTGCGCAAGTCACACCTATGGTTCTGACTCTCGACGAGATTGGTCGAGGTGCCACGGGCAGGGTCGAAGTGGCGAATACCGGGGACGAGCCGGTTCCGTTTGAAGTTCTGATGTTTCGTGCGCAAATCTCAGAAGATGGCGAACTCGCGCTTGCCGCCGCCGATGAAGACTTCCTCGTTTTCCCGCCGCAGGTCGTGATTGAGCCACTGCGCCAGCAGATTTTTCGTATTCAGTATATCGGCGACGAGGCGCTCGCGCATTCGCAAGTTTATTACGCCTCGATACGCGAGGTCCCCATCAAGCGCGAGCGTAAGGGGATGAATCTTCAGATCGTCTCGACCTTCAATGTGCTCGTGAATGTTGTCCCTGCAGGAGCCTCTGCAAAAGCAAGTTATGAAGTCTTGGGCATCGAAAATCGCGATGGTCAGCCTGGCATTGTCGTTCGGGTCACAAATTCCGGGACCCGTTTCATGGCGGCCGGACGCCGAGATTGGTTGATCGAGGGGGAGACCATTTCCGGCCAAAGCTACAAGAAGGAATATCGATCAGCGGAAATCGGCGGGGTAATCGGGTACGGCGTCGTTCCTGCTGGCGGTGCTCGAAAGTTTTTCATCCCAACGCCCGAAGCCCTGAGGGTGGATACGCTCAAGGTTGAAATGGGAAGTTGATCCACGTGTTTGGGGGGTGGAATGATCTGGGGTACTTTTTTAACTGCGTCGACGGCGATGGTCGCAATTCTTTCACCGGACTTGCGACAAGAACCCCACTCTACGCCACAATTTACTCGTGAGGCGCGCGATCCTGTCACGCTGTCTCTACCAATTTTGTATCGCAGAGCTGTTCTTGGCGACGTCCTTGCGCGCCTCGATCCAGTAGATCCTGAGAATGTTACGCTCGACGCGCGATCGTTCCAACAGGCGATGAATAATGTCCTCAATGAACAGGGGCGCGATAACCTAGCGACTATGCTTTCGGAGAGGGATTTCGTTGAAATCGGGGACTTAGCGGACCTCGGCATTGTCATTCTTTACGATCGAGAACGTCTGGAATTGGTGATTGATCGCATTGATCCTTCTTTCTCCAATGTCTCGTCCTTTGGCGCGACTCCCTATCGCGAAACGCCCGTCACAATGTCGCCCGAACGAACGAGTGCATACTTAAATATCTTGCCGGAAATCCGCTTTGATGATTTCCGTGACGTCGAAGTGACGACCAACCTGTTTTTCGCTGCGCGGCACAAAGGGTTCGTGATTGAGGCAGACGGCGGCTATGATTCCACCACATTCGGACCAGGCTTATATCGGCGGCAGGCGCGCGCACTATACGACGTGCCCGATAAGTATTTGCGGTTCAGTGCTGGTGACCTGCGATTACAAAACCAGTCTCTTCTTGGCACTGCGTTTCTTGCGGGCGCGGCGATCGAGAAGGGCCGCAGGATTTTCAATCCCTTCCTGCCTTTTCAATCGCTTGGTCCACAGCAGGTCTTGATTGACCAGCGCACCACTCTTGAGATCTATTCGGGTGATACTCTAGTCGATACGGTGGTCCTGGATACGGGCGCATACGATATCGCAACACTCCCTGCGCGATATGGTTTGACGGATGCCCGGTTAGTAGTGGTTGATCCGTCTGGCGATCGGCAAGCGCTCGATTTCGACTTCTTTTTCGATCCTGCCGATCTGCAAAAGGGAGAAACGGAGTATAGCATCGCCGTCGGATTGCCAGCGACGAACCTCAATTTCAATCCGCGTTATGACGAAGAGCCAGCCTTTTCCGGCTTCTATCGCCGCGGTGTTTCGAATCGACTGATATTGGGGGGAGGAATCCAGACGACCCAGAATTTTATTGCCGGGTCGGCAGAAGCAATCCTTAGCCCGCAAGTCCTCCCTGGACGGATTTCCATGTCAGCCGGTTTCAGCTATCGTGAACGTCGTACCGGCTATTCGGGCGAACTGCGGTATATATTGCTCGACAGCTATAACAGCGGAATTGGGGACCTTTCCCTTGCTGCCAGTTTCCAATCCAAAGAATTTGTGAACCTTTCGCAGCGCCTGTCGGGTCTTGCATCTGAATTTACTTCTGTAAGTATAAATTATTCAAAGCCGATCGACGAACGTACATCTGTCCTTGCGGCTGGTTCGTATAATTCCCGCGCGACTGGGAATGACTTTTATCTAACTTCGATTGAAGGCTTGCATCGTCTGGATGACAGGATTTTTATTCGGGGCGGGTTCGAATACGGTACTTATGCAGGTGAAGGCGCCAGCTTTGGTGTACGGATCAGTATGACCGCACGTCTTGGCGGACGCAAGCGCGCCTCCGTCCGCTACAGTTCGGTCCGCGAATCCTACTCTGCTTCATTTTCGCGCTCGGCAGAGGATCGCGTGGGGGGATACGGCTATGATCTTACTGTTGGAGGTAACAGTGGGCGGCAGGAACTCGATGCGAGCGGTACATATGTGGGCAATCGTTTTGAAGCGCGCGGTCTTGTGGTTACTGGCGGGGATGGATTCGGCAATTTCGGCCAAGACAATTCAGTACGACTGAATTTGGGAACCTCGATCGCGATGGCAGGAGGCGATGTGGCGATTGGTCGCCCCATCTTTGATAGCTTCTTGATCGCAAAACCTTCATCAGATCTTGCTGACGCCGAAGTCATTGTCGGACGAAATATTCGCGAAAATGAGTACGATGCCAAAAGCGGGCCGCTAGGTCCCGGATTGCAATCTCGTCTGACGTCCTTTTCGAAACAAACTATAAGCTATGATATGGAGGGAGAAGGACGGTTTGCCGATATAGGAACGGGGATCGAAACCTTGGAACCGATGTACCGGAGTGGCTATCGTTTGACAGTCGGTTCGGGCGGAAGCGCTAGCGCGACTGGAACGGCCTATATCGACGGTCGGCGGGCCTCGCTTGCCAGTGGAAGCGTAGTTTCGGTAGACGATGCGGAATTCAAGCCGACCCAGTTCTTTACCAATTCTGCAGGTCGATTTGCCATTGTAGGCTTACGCCCAGGACGTACTTACCGTATCGTCTCGGATGATGGTTCCGAATACCAGTTTACCGTGCCGAACGAAGGTTCGAACCTGCTTCGTATCGAACGGGCGGACCTTACGGTCTCATCGGATTGAGGACTAAACGATGAAATTTCCTGCAACGATAATTGTCTCGACGACCGCGTTTCTCACCGCTCCTGCTGCGGCATGTGTAGCAAATATCGAAGTCCTCAGTCCGAGTGTAAGTATACGCAGCGCGCCGTCTTTTTCTGACGCAACAAGTCGTGAGCGGTTTCAGGTTCGTGTGCATAATATCAGCGAAGAGAAATGTGTGCTTGAGCTTGGTCTAACTCTCGATCCTGCTTCAGCTGGAGAATTCCCTCGGTACAGCATTGTTGGCCCAGGCGGAGTTATCGAGTTCGATGCCCAATCGATGAGTGCAGCGAATGGATCAGGAGAACTGCGGACACCTCTTACCCTCGATCCGGGGGCAGAAAGAACGTTTGACTACAATGTTGCGACATCAATCGGTTGGGATTTGCCTGCCGGTTCATACACACGGCGCTTGCGGTTTAACCTTGTCGAGGCCGGCACGAATTCCGAGGTCGATCAAGAAGAAATTGAGTTTGACGTAACTGTCCCGCTTTCCAGCCAAATTGATTTTGTTGGGAACATCGATCAAATTGCCTTGGGTCGGCTTTCCCTTGGACGCGAAAATTTCTCCCCGCCTTTCGGAATTCGCGTATATTCTACGTCATCTTACAACATGCAGTTTGAATCGGAAAACGCCGGTAATATGCGCAAAGAGGACGGCACTGCTCTGTTGCCATATCTAATGACGCTAAAAGGGCGGGAACTCAATCTTGCGAGTGGGGGTGATACGATCAATGGGTTGAGCAAGCCCGCCGATATTGGCGATGTCTTCAACGTAGTCGTCAGAGTGAACCCCGAACCGACTACTCCTGCAGGCTTTTATGCGGACCGCGTCAACGTGACCGTGACACCGTATTGATCAAAGATATGAAATGCTGACGGTCAGTACAACCGGCTCATTGAGGTTCGCTTCGTCGAGTTCGATTGCGCTCGCGCGTTTTACAGGTCCTCGCCGGTTCGCTATAGTTGTGAGGCCCGAAGGGTTTAATGCGAACGCTTTTCGATTGAGCCTCAACTCTACCATCTCGTCCTTCGCAAGCGTGCGGTGCTCCGCTGTGAGCAAATAGCCATCGCCAGTATTGCAATACTCTGTAACGGTACCGACTGTACCGCTGGCACCGGGGACGACCGGCTTGAGCTTCGCATCAATCTCGCAAACGGAATCTATCGAAACTTTCAAACGAAATGATCCACCCTCGCCCGCCAATGCTTGTACCGGCATCGCGATACCCAAACCGATTGCGGCGACTAGGATTTTGCGAGCTCTCATGCAAAATCAGATACGACGAAGTAGTTAAAGAACGATTGCCTTGGGACTGAGGCCAACATCAGATTTAAGCTGGAGCCTATATTTGGTGGGGAAGGGCACGGTGCTAATGCAACACATTGGTTATCGATAACCTACCCATACAATTACGCCCAAGCTCGCTCATCATTCGTTTTTGCTGGGGAATTAAAGGCTGGCTGGGGTGGCAGGGATCGAACCTGCGAATGTCGGTACCAAAAACCGATGCCTTACCACTTGGCTACACCCCAGCAGGTGCGCGCCCCTATAACGTGTCGTGCGCGGAAGGGAAGGGGTTGGATGTGGAAATGATGAGGGTGCCAGACCCGCGGCTGGATATCGGGCAAACGTCCTCTCCTCGATTACTTGGAGGAGAGGACATTTGCGCCCTCAGGCGGCGGCGCTTGCCGCGGCCTAGATATTCTTGCCTTCGAAATCGCTGGACGAATGCCGTTCGCTCAGCTGTTCGTTGTCTTCACCCCAGGTCTTGTTGACGATACGCCCACGGCGCACGGCTGGCCTCTCGGCGATCTGCTTTACCCACCGCTCGACATGGGTGTACTCATGGATCGAGAGGAATTTGCGCGCTTCGCCGTAAATGCCGCCAGTGACGAAGGGGGACAACCACGGCCAGCTTGCAATGTCGGCGATCGTATAGTCCTTGCCACCGAGATATTCGCTTTGGGACAGCCGCTTGTCGGCAACATCGAACAGGCGCTTCGTTTCCATAGCGTAGCGGTTGATCGGATATTCGAACTTTTCGGGTGCGTAGGCGTAGAAGTGGCCGAAACCACCACCGATGAACGGGGCGCTGCCGACCTGCCAGAACAGCCAGCTCAGCACTTCTGCACGGGTGGTGTCAGTCGGAAGGAAGGCACTGAATTTCTCAGCTAGATGAAGCAGGATTGCGCCGCTCTCGAAAACTCGGATCGGTTCCGGTCCACTGCGATCGAGCAACGTGGGGATTTTCGAGTTGGGGTTGAGGTTGACAAAATCTGATCCGAACTGATCACCATCCGAGATGCTTATCGTCCAGGCGTCGTATTCCGCACCGGAATGACCCGCTTCCAACAGTTCCTCGAGCATGATGCCAGCCTTCACGCCGTTGGGCGTCGCCAGCGAGTAAAGTTGGAAATCATGTTCGCCGACGGGAAGTTCCTTGTCTTCCCGGGCACCCGCCGTCGGTCGATTGATGCTGGCGAAGCGCCCGCCATTCTCGGTGTCGGGTGCCCAGACTTCGGGCGGGGTATAGGTGGGATCAGCCATTGTGTTCTCCTGTGATGCGATGGCTAAGCCAGCCTTCGGTTCACCGCAAGGTGGGGAACCGGACTTCCCGTCCCACTGTTCTTCCCTTCGCCATGACGAAGCTCATCTATGTCGACGACGACCTGCCTGGAATCACCCGCAAGGGTGCTGGGAAGGGATGGGCCTATTACGATCCCAAAGGTAAGCTTATCGGCGATGCAGAGGAAAAGCGCAGGCTCAATGCTATCGCTCTTCCGCCGGCTTATGTCGACGCCTGGTTCTGCCCCGCGCCGAATGGTCATATTCTCGCGACCGGCATCGATGCCAAAGGCCGCAAACAATATCGGTATCACCCGGATTTCCGCACCGCGCGAGAAGGCGAGAAGTTCGATAGTTGCGTTACCTTCGGCAGCCTGCTTCCTCTCGTCCGAAAGCGTGTAGAAAGCGATCTGCGCGGGCATAACCTCACCAGAGAGCGCGCCATCGCGAGCGTCGTGAGGCTGCTCGACCTTGGTGCGATAAGGGTTGGGAACGAAGGGTATGCAAAGGCCAACAAGAGTTTCGGTGCCACCACCCTGCGTAATCGCCACGCCGAACTGACCGGGAAGACCTTGCGGCTTCGCTACAAGGGGAAGGGCGGCAAGCTGCAGGAGGTTACCCTGTCCGATGGCAGCCTGGCACGAATGGTGCGCAAAATGCAGGATTTGCCAGGCCAACATCTGTTCAAATATGTCGATGACGATGGCGACCAGCACACGGTCGGATCGAGTGACGTCAACGAGTATCTGCGCGAAACCATGGGGCAGGATTTCACCGCCAAGAACTTTCGCACCTGGCACGCAAGCGTCAGGGCGCTGACCTGCGTTTATGAGGGCGATGGCAAGCTGCCGATGAAGCAACTGCTCGAATGCGTCGCTGACCATCTGGGCAATACACCCGCGGTCACAAGAAAAAGTTATATTCACCCGGCGGTGTTCGAAGTGCTCGAAAATCAGATCGAATGGCGCGAAGAGCTTCGCCTGCCACGCGCGACACGATGGTTAACACGCGAAGAACGCGGCCTGATCGACCTTCTGCAGAACAGTCCCAGCGCGAGCACCCTGCTCGCCGCCTAGGGCCGAAAATCTCAAAATCATTTCGTAATTTCGGTAGGTTGGGCTAACACTCTGCCATCGACGGAGTGGAGCTGTCGACGGTTCGCATATACGTTGGGGTTTATTGCGGACACCCATGTCTGCCGGAAGCTTGTCATCATGCATCGCCTCGCAAATTTCGATGTCAGCCGACAGTTTCTTACCCGTAAGGGCAAGATTACGGCTCAGATCGTATTCGGTACCTTGTGCGGTGCAGCGATGATCGGGCTCCGGACATTGTTCGATATGTGGGCGCCATCTTCGGGGCCCTTTGCTCTGATATATCCGACAGTGCTGCTATCGACGCTCTATGGCCATTGGCGCGCCGGACTGGCTGCTTTTTGCGTAACATTTGCGTGGGCCTGGTTCTTCGTCCTCCCAGTGCAATCCTCGTTCTTTTTTTCGGACCCCACCGATCCCGCTCGTGTCTTCCTGAACGCAGCAAGCGCGCTGGTCGTTCTGATTTTTGCCGAAGCGTTCCGCAGGGCAGCACACGCCACGCTGACTGAAATTCGCCTGCGGGCGGATCGTCGCTTGACCCTGCTTGCAGACCTCGAGCACCGAACAAAGAACAATTTTGCGTTGGTTGCCAGCATGCTGGAATTGCAGAAACGGCGCATTCCCCATCAGGAATTGCATGCGCCGCTCGATGACGCAGTGGGGCGTGTTCGAACCTTTGCGGATGCCTATTCCGCTCTCGCGCTCGAGCAATCGGACGATCCCAGCGTCGATATGAAGCCATATCTCGACTATCTGCTCAACCGGATCGAAGCGTCCAGTCTGCCACCTGCGGTCAAGCTGTTCCGCGAAATCGACGCAGCCACTTTGTTACGGGAGGAGGCGGTCGCCATAGGTCTCTATCTGAACGAAGCCGTCTCGAATGCCTGCAAATATGCCTTTCCGAACGACCGAAGCGGTACGATAGCAGTGTTCTTCCATGTGCGGGAGGGGGGGTGGCGGTTCACCATCGAAGACGATGGTGTCGGTGATGCCGCGATATCCCACCCAGGTGGGGGTCTGGGAAGCCAGCTCCTGACGGCATTCGCCGCTCAGGCGAGCGCAACCCACCATGGCGGGCCGGTTCTCAATGGCTATCGCAGTGAAATGCGAAAGGTTCTTGAAACCGAGGTTGCGTAGGGTAGCCTAAAAGGATACCGCACCGGCCATGCATCTGGCCGGTAGCAAAATTCGGCAGTGGCGCGAGGCGCATCACCCCCCGCTTAGTGCGGACGAATTCGGTATGCGCTACGGCCAACCAGCGCCTTGGCCCAGTCGAACCGTCTACGGCTGGGAGGCGAAGGGTAAGATTGCCCGTGCGTCGGTCCAGAAACGCCTCGCTGAACTGGGTATTTGCAAGCCCGCCGACTGGCTTGAGCCGGCTTCCGATAATCCCGACGAGAAAGGCCCCGCGTCAATGAGCGGTACCGAAACGCCCCCCTTCTTCGACCTGCATACGCATGGGTTTGTCAGAATTGCCACCAGCACGCCGAAGGTGCGCACGGCGGATGTCGAGTATAATGCTCAGGGTATCGTTGAGCAGGCGCGCATGGCGGATGCGAAGAACGTCGATCTGCTCCTCTATCCCGAACTTTCGCTATCGTCTTACGCTCTCGATGACCTTCATTTGCAGTCGGCGCTTCTCGACGCTGTCGAAGCGCAGGTTGAAGCGATCATAGATGCGTCGCGAACCTTGTCGCCCGTGCTCGTGTTCGGCGCTCCGCTGCGCCGCAATGGGCGTATCTACAACTGTGCGTTTGTGGTTGGGCATGGGGAACTGCTGGGCGTGGTGCCGAAGAGCTACCTGCCGAATTATCGCGAATACTATGAAAAACGGTGGTTCGCCCATGGTCGCGAATGCATCGGTCTAACCATCCGTTGCGGTGATCATGAGGTGCCGTTCGGCACCGACCTTACATTCGGCGCGAGCGATCTGCCGGGGTTTATCTTTGGCATCGAAATCTGCGAGGATTTCTGGGCGCCCAACCCGCCTGGGATCATGGCAGCTCTCGCCGGCGCGACTATTCTGCTAAATCCGAGCGCATCGAACATAACCATAGGCAAGTCGGACGAGCGCCATCTGCTGAGCCGTGCCAGTTCAAGCCGCCTGGTGTGCGCTTACGCCTATTCGGCCAGCGGACACGGAGAAAGCACGACCGATCTCGCATGGGACGGGCAGGGGATGATCTACGAACTCGGTGACCTGCTGGTCGAAAGTGTTCGCTTCGATCTCGATCCCGAACTCTGCATCACGGATGTGGATACTCAGCGCATCCTGTCCGAACGCATGCGGATGCAGACATTCAACGATGCCGCCGAGGCCGCAGGTCGGCCCGAGGACTGGTATCGACGTATTGCCTTCAAGCATCGTCCGCGGGGAGGGGATAAAGGGCTTCAGCGCCCCATCCGGCGCTTTCCGTTCGTGCCCAATCGTGCGGACAAGCTGGACGAAGATTGTTACGAGGCATTCAACATTCAGGTCGATGCGCTGATGCGCCGCATCGATGCCACAGATCCCAAATGCCTCGTGATCGGGATTTCGGGGGGGCTTGATAGCACGCATGCCCTGATCGTGGCAGCCAAGGCGATGGACCGACTTGGCCGTCCACGGACAGACATTCGCGGATATACTCTGCCAGGCTTTGCTACCTCGGATGGTACGAAGGCCAACGCCTGGCGGCTCATGGAAGCGTTCGGCATCGCGGCCGAGGAAATCGACATCCGTCCTACCGCCACGACCATGCTCGAGAACATCGGCCATGCGTTTGCCGACGGGCACCCGGTCTACGACACGACTTTCGAGAACGTGCAAGCGGGGTTGCGGACGGATTATCTCTTCCGCCTGGCCGGTCAGCATGGCGGCTGGGTGATCGGGACCGGCGATTTGAGTGAACTAGCACTGGGATGGTGCACCTATGGCGTCGGCGATCACATGAGCCATTACGGTGTTAATTCGGGCGTACCCAAAACCCTTATCCAGTACCTGATCGGCTGGACGAGCCGGACGAAGCAGTTCGACGACGGGGTTGAACAGGTGCTCGGCGATATCCTCGATACCGAAATCAGTCCGGAGCTCGTTCCTGCGGGAGAAGACGGCGAAATCCAGAGCACGCAATCGATCATCGGGCCTTACGAGCTTAACGACTTCTTCCTTCATCACCTTATTCGCTGGGGCCAGAAACCCAGCCACGTCGCTTTTCTCGCTTGGCATGCCTGGAAAGACGCCGAGCAAGGTCTTTGGCCCATAGGTTTTCCCGAAGATGCGAAGAACGAATATGAACTGGCCATCATTGCAAAATGGCTGCGAAATTTTCTGAAGCGCTTTTTCGGTTTCAGTCAGTTCAAGCGAAGCGCCTTGCCGAACGGGCCAAAAGTTTCCGCGGGCGGCTCGCTCAGCCCACGAGGCGATTGGCGGGCACCCAGCGATGCCGTTGCCGACATTTGGCTGGCCGAATTGGATGCTGCACTTCCACGGGATGACGGCTGATCATGCCGGTACGAGCCTTGGTCATAATGATGCTGTGCAATGTGGTTTGGGCGCTCAACGTCGTCGTCAGCAAGGTCGCGATCGCAGACCTCGGCACGCCGCCACTATTCTATGCCTTGCTACGATCGATCATTATTGCAGTCGTGCTCATCCCGTTGCTGCGGCCTCTGCCCGACAAACTGTGGCGCGTCTTGCTGGTCGGTCTGGCGATCAGTGGCGGGTCCTTTGCGCTGCTGTTCATGGGTCTTGCCACTGCCAGCCCGTCTGCAGCGGGTGTGGTAAGTTTGACCGGTGCGCCGATGACGGTCCTGTTTGCCATCATATTTCTTGGCGAACGTATTCGGTGGCGCCGTGGGCTCGGTATCGGGCTGGCGTTCGGTGGCGTCCTGTTCGCAATGGCGGGGGACAATCAGATGGAAACCAGCACTGGCCTGCTGCTGGTGTTCATTTCCGCAGTCATCGGTGCATTGGGGTCTGTCTTCGTGAAGCGGCTCGATCTGCCTTCAATCCGGCTGCAGGCGTGGGCCGCTGTCGCATCGGTGGCAGTGTTGATTCCTTTTACAGTGGCGATGGAAAGCAATCAGATCGCGGCGCTTTCCCAAGCCCCTTGGAAACTTGCTGCCTGCCTGTTCTTCGCTGCCATCATCGTATCGGTATGTGGACACACCGCATATTATCGCCTGCTGCAGGAACACGACGCCAATCTCGTGGTGCCTTTGACGCTGTTTACGCCGATCCTGACGATACTTTTCGGCGCCTGGCTGACGGGCGATGCCATTGGCGGGCGTTTGATCACAGGCGGAGCAATCGCACTCGCAGGTGTGGCGATTATCGTATTGCGGCCGAGCGAAACATTCACCCGGCGCTTTCTGGTCAGACCAAGGTTCTGATCAATCGAGTTTGTGCGTCCAGCCGTACGTGTCCGGCACGGTCCCTTTCTGAATGCCGACCAGTTTTTCACGTATCTTGTGGGTCATCTGACCCGTACCGCCGCTGCCTATAGTGAATTCGCCATCCGGACCCAGAACAGTGCCGACCGGGGTCACGACTGCGGCAGTACCGCAGGCCATGGTTTCCAGTAGGCGGCCCTCAGTCGCATCTACGCGCCATTGGTCGATGCTGTATGGTTCTTCGCGAACCTGAAGGCCTTCTTCGCGCAGGAGCTGTATCAGGCTGTCGCGCGTGATGCCGGGCAGAATGGTACCAGTTAGCGGCGGCGTAATGACACTTCCGTCGTCGAAGACGAAGAACAGGTTCATGCCACCCAGTTCCTCGATCCATTTCTTCTCGACGGCGTCGAGGAAGACCACCTGATCGCAGCCGTTTTCGATACCTTCGGCTTGCGGGACCAAGGATGCGGCATAGTTTCCGCCGGTCTTCGCAGCGCCCGTGCCGCCCGGTGCCGCACGGGTGTAATTGCGGCTCACCCAGATTTTTACCGGCTTGGCGCCGCCTTTGAAGTAAGGTCCGACCGGTGAAGCGATGAGGACATATTTATACTGTCGTGCCGGTCGCACGCCGAGAAATGCCTCGGATGCGAACATGAACGGACGAAGGTAAAGCGAACCATCGGGATCACCGGGCACCCAGTCACGATCTTTGGCGACAAGCTGGCTGATCGATTCGAGAAACAGTTCTTCCGGCAATTCCGGCATCGCCATCCGCCGGGCACTTTCATTGAAGCGGCGCGCATTTTGCTCGGGTCGGAAAAGGGCGAGCGAGCCATCCTCTCGCTTGTAAGCCTTCATGCCTTCGAAGATCTCCTGCGCATAATGCAGGACCGCCGCTGCGGGATCGAGGCTGATCGGTTCGCGCGGGCCGAGCGTCGCCGTGTGCCATCCACCTTTGTCAGCATCGAAATCAATCACGACCATATGATCTGTGAACAGTTTGCCGAAGCCGGGATCCTGCAATGCCTGCTGACGCGTTTCGCCGGGCACTGGGGCGGAGTGGGGAAGATGCTTGAAATCCATGGCCCGCGGGTAATGTGCGCTGCGAAATTTCGCAAGCGATCGGGTTGCGGGATGAAAATGAGAAGGGCAGCTCCACGCCCGTAGGTGGAACTGCCCTTCGCATGGTCAGCGGCGGGAAGTGCCGCTCACGGAGCCTCTAAAGGTCTCTGCTTACCGATAGTGCTCCGTGCGGAAACTTGCCGACCTCTCTGCTGAACCATGAGACATCGGATCACCTCCTTTCGCGCTGTTTAGAGCCAAAGTACCCCGTTTCCGGAGAACAAGACCGCGTTTCGCCGCTGATCTTGAGGACATATTTGAGTCTTTCGCGGGCCTAAAACAACCCTTGAAAAAAAGTTTTCCCACGTCAGAATTGTCGTTTCTGGCTCAGAACATTCATCGAGCCTTCCTCCAGCTCCTCTTCCGATCCACGGCCGTCGATAATCGCGAAGCGAATCCCCTCAGCGGCATTCCTCGATCACGTGCGATACTTCCGCCCATGGCGGCAGGTAGATTGTGGATAAGCCGGGGACTTCCACAGCGAATCGCCCCCTGGTGATCGCCATTGCGTCGAGCAAGGGATCGCGCGCGGAGACGGTGGCCACGGTGGTCGGCTGGCCGCCATCGCCCGGCCGGACTGCCAGCGTCCGATCCGCGGTTTCGGTACGGATGGTCATCCTCGACTGGCCCTGCACCTGACCAGCGCGGGTTAGAATGATCTGATTTGCCGAACGATCGCAGCGAATGGAAAACCGAGTTTCGGACGCATTTTCGCCGTATAAGGCCATCCCGCCATTCGTATCGGCGCGATAACTCCAGTCTCCTGGAGTACGGGGCTGGTCGATCCAGTTCTCGACCGGCGGTGCCGGAGGCGGAGGTGCGGGGGACGTAGTTTGCACTGGCGTGGGTGCAGGCGCGGGTGCCGGGGTGGAATCGGGTGCCGGAACGCAGGCGGCGATGGTGAAAGTGAGCGCCAGCGCGCCACCTAGATGGGCATAGATCGGTTTCATGCAGCAACAATGCTCGCTAAGCGCCATGTTTCCAATGCCGAAAAAGAAGCGCCTTGATCAGATGCTGGTAGACCGCGGGCTCGTGGAGAGCCGTACGCGGGCCCAAGCCCTGGTAATGGCCGGTCTGGTTTTCTCCGGAGAACAGAAACTGGCGAAGCCGGGTCAGCAACTTTCCGAAGATGCACCCTTGGATGTGCGCGGACGGGATCACCCGTGGGTCAGCAGAGGCGGGATCAAGCTCGCCCATGCGATCGACCATTTCGGCCTTAATCCTGCAGGGGTCACTGCGATGGATATCGGCAGTTCAACGGGCGGGTTTACCGATGTGCTGTTACAGGGCGGCGCAGATCATGTGTTCGCTGTCGATAGCGGCACAAACCAACTCGCCTGGAAACTGCGGCGCGATGCTCGCGTGACGGTGCTGGAACAGACGAGCGCGCGCGTTCTGACGCCGGCGATGATCGATCGCCCGGCTACCTGGGTAGTATGCGACGCCAGTTTCATAGGGCTTTCAAAGGTGCTCGAACGGCCGCTGGAACTCGCCGAACAGGCTTGCCGTTTGGTGGCGCTGATCAAACCGCAATTCGAAGTCGGGCGTGAAGAAGTCGGCAAGAAGGGCGTGGTCACCGATCCTGCGCTTCATCTGCGCGTTTGCGAGGAGGTACGCGAATGGGTCGAAGGGCTTGATTTCAATGTGCAGGGGATCGTCGAAAGCCCCATCACTGGCCCGGAAGGCAATGTGGAGTTCCTGATTAGCGCCTCTCGCAATTGACCTTGAGGCATGCTTCGCCCTAGGCGCTCGTGCAATCGTATTTCACGGAGAGAGCATGTCCGCCAATATTGCCGAAATGGAACGCCGCCGCGATGCCGCACATATGGGCGGGGGGCAAAAGCGTATCGATGCGCAACATGCCAAAGGCAAACTGACCGCGCGCGAGCGGCTCGAAATCCTGCTCGATGAGGGAAGCTTCGAAGAGCTTGATACTTACGTAGAGCATGACTGTGTCGATTTCGGCATGCAGGACCAAAAGATCCCGGGCGATGGTGTGGTTACCGGGTCAGGCACGATCAATGGCCGGCTCGTCTATGTTTTTTCCCAGGATTTCACAGTCTTTGGTGGCTCTCTTTCCAAGCGTCATGCGGAAAAGATCTGCAAGGTCATGGACACCGCGATGAAGGTGGGCGCCCCTGTTATCGGTCTCAACGATTCCGGTGGTGCGCGCATTCAGGAAGGCGTCGCTTCGCTCGGCGGTTACGCCGAGGTGTTCCAGCGCAACGTGTTGGCAAGCGGCGTGGTACCGCAAATCAGCCTCATCATGGGGCCATGCGCGGGCGGTGCGGTTTACAGCCCCGCCATGACTGACTTCATCTTCATGGTCGAAGACAGCAGCTATATGTTCGTCACTGGACCGGATGTGGTGAAGACGGTGACAAACGAAGTGGTCACCCAGGAGGAACTTGGCGGCGCGAAAACGCATACGACCAAGACCTCTGTCGCCGATAACAGCTTCGAAAACGACATTGAGACCCTGCTCGCAACGCGTAATTTCTTCGATTACCTCCCGCTGTCCAACCGCGAGGACGTGCCCGAGCGGCCGACCAGCGATGCCTGGGATCGCGAAGAGCCAAGCCTCGATACGCTCATCCCCGATAACGCTAACCAGCCGTATGACATGCACGAAGTCATCAGGAAGACGCTGGACGAAGGCGACTTCTTCGAGATCCAGCCTGCCCATGCAGGCAATATCATCTGCGGATTCGGCCGGGTGGAAGGACGCACGGTGGGCGTGGTGGCGAACCAGCCGATGGTACTGGCGGGCGTGCTCGACATAAACTCGTCCAAAAAGGCTGCGCGTTTCGTTCGTTTTTGCGACGCTTTCGAAATCCCCATCCTGACTTTCGTCGATGTGCCCGGTTTTCTTCCCGGGACCAGCCAGGAGCACAACGGCATCATCAAGCATGGGGCGAAGCTGCTGTTCGCCTATGCCGAAGCGACAGTTCCCAAGATAACCGTGATCACGCGCAAAGCTTACGGCGGCGCATACGACGTGATGGCATCGAAGCACCTGCGCGGTGATTTGAACTACGCATGGCCGACGGCCGAAATCGCGGTGATGGGCGCAAAGGGTGCGGTGGAAATCATTTTCCGACAGGACCGTGACGATCCGCAAAAGATCGCCGACAAGACCCAGGAATACGAAGCCCGCTTCGCCAATCCTTTCGTGGCTGCGAGCCGGGGTTATATCGACGAAGTCATCTACCCGCACTCCACAAGGCGGCGCATCGCACTCGGTCTGCGCAAGTTACGGACAAAGCAACTCGAGAACCCGTGGAAGAAGCACGACAACATCCCGCTTTGAGGGCCTCATGAGCGATATCTGGACTCAGCTGTCTTCGCCTTTGGGCCGAATTTTCCTGATACTTCTGATTGCGGGAGCGTTCGCCTTCTTGGCAAATGTCACCTACGACTTCGGTGCGTTACTTCACGAAATGTTCTGCCCCACACATGGAATGGTATTCTCATGAAACTTGGCCGTCTCAACCACATTGGCGTCGCAACGCCATCGATTGAGGAATCGATCTCCTATTATCGTGATGTCATGGGTGCGGGAAGAATACGCGATCCGTTCGAGATGGAGGAACAGGGGGTAAAGGTCTGCTTCGTCGATACACCGGGCGAGAACGGGACTTTCGGAACGCAGATCGAATTGATCGAGCCGCTTGGTGAAGACTCGCCTATCCATGGTTTTCTCGCGAAGAATCCGGCGGGCGGCCAGCATCACCTGTGCTACGAAGTCGAGGACATCGACGAAGCGCGAAGCTGGTTCGAAGGGCTTGGCAAGCGTATTCTCGGGCCTACGCGCATAGGTGCGCATGGCTCGCCAATCTTCTTTCTGCATCCCAAAGACATGATGGGTCAGCTGACCGAAATCATGGAAACGCCCAAGGACGACACGCACTGGTCGAACTGACCGGCGTGTAGAGAGAGGATTACCATGCTTTTCTACGACAGCCCGAATCCCGCGCCAAATCCGCGCCGCGTGCGCATCTTCGCCGCCGAAAAGGGTATTGATCTTTCATCGAAGGAAGTGTCGATCCCCAAGCGCGAACAGAAAGCGCCAGAATACGTGGCCAAGAACCCCAGAGGCCAAACGCCAATTCTGGAGCTCGACGATGGAACAGTGATCGCCGAAAGCGTAGCGATCATGCGGTACCTAGAAGCAGAACAGCCCGATCCGCCGCTATTTGGAACCACGGCACGTGACATTGCCGAAATAGAAATGTGGAATCGCCGCGTTGAAATGATCCTTATGCCAGCCATTGCTGCGGTTTGGGTTCACACGCACCCTTTCACCGCGGCGCTTCCTGGCCGAAACGCCGAATGGGGAGAATCCAACCGACCACGGGTTGCAGAGGGCATGCGCTTTTTCGATGGATCGCTCGAGGGACGCGAATATCTGGCTGGGAGTGCTTTCTCTGCTGCCGACATTCTCTTGCTGACGACTGTCGATTTTGCAAAATTCATAGGTCTCGAAGTGCCGAGCGAATGTGCAAATCTTCTCCGGTGGCACGAACGCGTTTCCGCCCGGCCAAGCGCTTCAGCCTGAGTTCCGCACGGCGCGGCAAAGGGCTTGCGCGCCAAATCGTTCGCAGCCAAGACCGGTTGCTAAACGCAACGTTTGGGAGAGACGCGTGAGCTACGAAACCATCATCGTCGAAAAGGACGGGCCGCTTACAATCATTACACTAAACCGGCCTGACCGGCTGAATGCGATGGCACCGCAGATGGCGGACGAACTCAGCGAGGCTCTCTACGACTTGGGTGACAGCCGCGCTGTGCTGATCACCGGGGCAGGCAAGGGTTTTTGCTCGGGCGCCGACCTCTCAGCGCGGGGGGAGCGTAGTGCCTTGAACAGCAAGGGCGGAAGTCACCGGGCTTTGCAGAACCATTACAACCCGGCAATCAACATGGTCCTGCGCGCGCCGGTTCCGGTTATATGTGCCGTAAATGGTCCTGCGGCCGGCGTAGGATGCAGCCTCGCGCTGGCCGGCGATTTCGTACTTGCCGGGAAAAGTGCCTATTTCCTTCAGGCCTTCGTCAACATCGGCCTTGTGCCGGATGGCGGATCGACTTGGCTTCTTGCGCGCGCAATAGGTCGTGCACGTGCCACCCGCATGATGATGCTGGGCGAAAAGATCGGTGCCGATCAAGCAGAGGATTGGGGCCTGATCTACAAGGCATGCGAAGACGATGCTCTGATGGAAGAGGCGAGGGCGCTCGCCATGAAGCTCGCCAATGGTCCGACGCTTGCCTATGCAACGATGAAGCGTAATATTGCGACCGCACTCGATGGCAGCATCACGGAAGTCCTTCTGGCCGAAGCCGAAGGCCAACGTCTGGCGGGCGCCAGCAAGGATGCGATGGAGGGCGGTATGGCCTTCCTGGAAAAGCGCAAACCGGCATTCAAGGGCGAGTAATTCGCCCGCCGGTCCTTCCCCTGTGCATACGATTGTGTTTAGGGACCCCGCATGACCGACAAGCCGACTTATGAAGACTGGAAGCCCCTCGCCGACAAGGAAGTAAAGGGGCGCGATCTGACCTGGCATACGCCCGAAGGCATCGCCGTTAAGCCGCTTTACACTAGTGAGGACACCGCCGATCTCGATCCTGGCGTCCCCGGTATCGCGCCGTTTACCCGTGGCCCCTATGCCTCGATGTATACCGGACGTCCTTGGACAATCCGGCAGTATGCGGGCTTCTCAACCGCGGAGGAATCGAACGCCTTCTATCGCCGCAATCTTGCCGCGGGGCAGAAAGGGCTGAGCGTTGCTTTCGACCTCGCGACGCATCGTGGGTACGACAGCGATCACCCCCGCGTGGTCGGCGATGTCGGCAAGGCTGGCGTCGCGATCGACACCGTTCGTGACATGGAAATCCTGTTCGACCAGATCCCGCTCGACACGATGAGCGTGTCGATGACGATGAATGGCGCGGTGATCCCGGTTCTTGCATTCTACATCGTCGCGGCAGAGCGTCAGGGCGTCAGCCAGGACAAGCTTTCGGGGACCATCCAGAACGACATCCTCAAGGAGTTCATGGTCCGCAATACCTATATCTATCCGCCCGAACCGAGCATGCGGATCGTTTCGGATATCATTGCATATACATCCGCCAACATGCCGAAATTCAACAGCATTTCGATTTCGGGCTATCACATGCACGAGGCCGGGGCGACGGCGGTGCAGGAACTGGCCTTCACCATCGCCGACGGCAAGGAATACGCCAAGCGCGCAATGGAAGCAGGGCTCGATATCGACGCCTTCGCGCCGCGCCTGTCCTTCTTCTGGGGCATCGGCATGAACTTCTTCATGGAGATCGCGAAGATGCGCGCGGCGCGCCATCTGTGGCACGATGTCATGGAAGATCTTGGCGCACAGAACCCGAAGTCGAAGATGCTGCGCACCCACTGCCAGACAAGCGGTGTGAGCCTGCAGGAGCAGGACCCCTACAACAACGTCATCCGAACCACGATCGAAGCGATGGCAGCAGTGCTGGGCGGAACGCAGTCGCTCCACACCAACGCGCTGGACGAAGCAATCGCGCTGCCGACTGATTTCAGTGCCCGTATCGCGCGTAACACGCAGCTGGTGATCCAGGAGGAAAGCGGCGTCACCAATGTCGCGGATCCGCTGGGCGGTAGCTATTATGTCGAAAGCCTCACGGCGTCCCTCCTCGAGCAGGCGCGTGCGTTGCTCAAGGAAGTCGAAGCGGCGGGCGGGATGACCGAATATGTCGCCAGCGGTAAGCCAAAGGCGCAGATTGAGGAAGCGGCTGCGGCCAAGCAGGCCTCCGTCGACCGGGGCGAGACCGTCATCGTCGGTGTAAACAAATACCGCCGTGACAAGGAAGACGAGATCGACACGCTCGATGTCGACAACCATGCGGTGCGTCGCAGCCAGATTGCGCGGCTGGAGAAAGTGCGCGCGGATCGGGATGAATTCGCGTGCAAGGCCGCGCTCGATGCGCTCGCCAGAGGGGCGGCGCAGCGACAGGGCAATCTGCTTGGCCTGGCGGTTGAAGCGGCCCGCCACGATGCGACGCTCGGTGAAATATCCGCTGCGATGGAAGACGCCTATGGGCGCTACGACACCATGCCCAAGCCTGTGCGCGGGGTCTATTCTGCGGCTTATGCCGAAGATGATCGTTATGCGCAGGTTGTCGAAGGTGTGAAGGCGGTCGAACGGCGCCTCGGGCGTGCGCCAAAGCTGATGGTTGCCAAGATGGGCCAGGATGGTCACGACCGCGGTGCTAACGTCATTGCCAGCGCCTTTGCCGACATGGGCTTCGAAGTGGTTTCGGGCCCGCTTTTCCAGACGCCCGCGGAAGCAATGGATCTTGCACTGGAAAACGATGTCGATGCCATCGGGGCCAGCAGCCTTGCCGCAGGTCACAAGACACTCATTCCCGAACTGATCGACCTGCTGAAGGAAGCTGGCCGCTCTGACATCAAGGTTATCGCAGGCGGCGTTATCCCGCAAAAGGATTACGAATTCCTCCGCGATGCTGGAGTGCAGGGTATCTACGGCCCTGGCAGCAACGTGGTCGAATGCGCGGCGGATGTGCTGCGCCTGCTGGGGCACAACATGCCGCCTGCGGGCGAGGATCTGGACGAGGCGGCGGAGTGATAACCCTCAATTCGTCAATGCGAGCAACGCGAAGCAATCTGGGGCGCTGGTCTATGGATTGCGGGGTGGCCCTCCGGGCCGTCTTCGACTCTGCGGGCGGTTTCTCGCGATGACGAGGGACGGTGGCAGACTGTGGGCTGGGCTGAGACTAACGCTCAAGCTCTCGCTCGGCTCTATCGCCGTCATGATCCTCGCGATCATTCATTTCTACGCCATCTTCTTCCTACCTGCAATTAGCTACAGGACGCTTGGAACAAACTTGGAATGGCCGACAATTGGCGTTGTGACAATTGGCGTTGTGTTTGTATCCTTTCTGATTTCGACAACCTTTGCCATTAACGTGATAGTAAAGCTCAAAGTATGACCCAAATCCGCACCGACTGGACCCGCGAGGAAATCGCTGGCCTGTTCGACCTTCCTTTCACCGAGCTGCTGTTCCGCGCAGCTTCGGTTCACCGCGAGAACCACCCACCCGAACAAGTTCAGCTCTGCACGCTGCTCTCCATCAAGACCGGCGGATGCCCGGAGGACTGCGGCTATTGCTCCCAGTCGGTGAAGGCCGATAGTGGGGTCGAGGCGACCAAGCTGATGGACGTGCGCGCCGTGCTGCAATCGGCAGCGCAGGCGAAGGATGCGGGCAGCCAGCGCTTCTGCATGGGTGCGGCCTGGCGCAATCCCAAGGACCGCGACATGCCTGCCATCGTCGAGATCGTGAAGGGTGTGCGCGATATGGGTCTCGAAACCTGCATGACGCTCGGTATGCTCACGCCAAAACAGGCGGGGATGCTCAAGGAAGCGGGCCTCGACTACTACAATCATAATGTCGACACGGGCCCGGAATACTACGAGCGTGTGATATCCAGTCGCAAGTATGAGGACCGTCTCGATACCCTTCAGAACGTGCGCGATGCGGGGATCAACGTGTGCAGCGGTGGGATCGTCGGCATGGGCGAAACGCGCGAGGATCGCGTCGGCTTCGTCCACACGCTCGCTACGCTCGAACGCCATCCCGAAAGCGTGCCGGTCAATGCGCTGGTGCCGGTCAAGGGTACGGTGCTGGGTGACATGCTGGCTGACACGCCACTCGCCAAGATCGACGATATCGAATTCGTCCGCACCGTTGCCGTGGCACGCATCTGTATGCCGATGAGCATGGTACGTCTTAGCGCCGGTCGCGAGTCCATGTCGGATGCCACCCAAGCCCTTTGCTTCCTCGCGGGCGCGAACTCTATTTTTACCGGCGACAAATTGCTGACCGCGCCCAATGCCGGCGACGACAGCGACGGCGCCCTCTTCGCCAAGCTTGGTCTGACCCCGCTTTTGCAGGAAGAGCCGATGCGGACGCGCCCCGTCATGGAACCGGCTGAGTGATCTTCGCCGCTCTTTTCTTGCTGGCTCAAGCGCCTGACGCGGTGCCGGAGTGTGCGGACCCCACTACACAAGGAGAGATGAATGCGTGCGCCAAGCAGGAATTCGACCGTGCCGACGCTGAACTGAATGCTGTGTGGAAGAAGGTGCGCGGCTGGGCAAAAAACGCCGATGCGAAATTGGACAGAGGTGATGGGCAATCGGGCTACGCAGAAAGCCTGCTCGCCGCCCAGCGAGCATGGTTGACCTACCGCGACGCCCATTGCCGTTTGGTGAGCTTCGATGCGCGCGGTGGCTCGATGCAACCGCTCCTGATTAATAACTGCTTGGCTGAACTGACAGAGAATCGCACTGCTGAGCTGCGCGAGCTTCTCGTCAATCAGGTTTCGGGCGAGCCCAAGACTTTACCGGAGACTTAGCGTGTTCAAGAAAATTCTAATCGCCAATCGCGGTGAAATCGCTTGCCGGGTCATCAAGACCGCGCGCCGGATGGGTATCGCAACCGTCGCCGTTTATTCCGATGCAGATGCGCGTTCACCTTTCGTGAAAATGGCGGATGAAGCGGTGCATATTGGTCCCGCGCAAGCCTCCGAAAGCTATCTCGTCGCGGACAAGATCATCGCCGCCTGTAAGCAGACTGGCGCAGAGGCCGTGCATCCGGGTTATGGCTTCCTGTCGGAACGAGCGAGTTTCGTGGAAGCGCTGGCGAAAGAAAACATCGCCTTCATCGGCCCGCCTGCCGAAGCCATTGCCGCCATGGGCGACAAAATCGAAAGCAAGAAAATCGCTGAAGAGGCGGGGGTCAACACCGTGCCCGGTTCGGGCGGGGCCATCGCCGATACGGCAGAGGCGCTCGAATGGGCGAACCGGATCGGCTATCCGGTAATGATGAAGGCCAGCGCTGGCGGCGGCGGCAAGGGCATGCGCCTGGCGTGGAACGATCAGGATGTGAAGGATGGCTTCGAAGCGACACAGCGCGAAGGACTGAACAGCTTCGGCGACGAGCGCGTCTTCATCGAGAAGTTTATCGAAGACCCGCGCCACATCGAAATCCAGATCCTCGGCGACCAGCACGGAAATGTGATCTACCTCAACGAACGTGAATGTTCGATCCAGCGCCGCCACCAGAAGGTGGTCGAAGAAGCCCCGTCGCCCTTCGTCACGCCGAAGATGCGCAAGGCCATGGGCGAACAGTGCGTCGCACTGTCCAAGGCCGTTGGTTATTACAGTGCGGGTACGGTGGAACTCATTGTTTCGGGCGCGGACAAGACGGGCGAAAGCTTTTACTTCCTCGAAATGAACACTCGCCTGCAGGTGGAACATCCCGTTACCGAGGCGATCACGGGCGTCGACCTGGTCGAGCAGATGATCCGCGTCGCCGCTGGCGAGAAGCTCGCCATGACGCAGGACGACGTGAAGATCGACGGTTGGGCGATAGAGAACCGGGTCTATGCAGAAGATCCTTACCGCGGCTTCCTGCCATCCACCGGCCGCCTCGTGCGCTATCACCCGCCGGTAGAGCCCTGGGCTGACGACGGCTCGGAAAACGGGCGCCGCGGCGTCGACGGCGTTCGAGTGGACGACGGGGTGTTCGAAGGCGGTGAGGTCTCGATGTTCTACGACCCCATGATTGCAAAGCTGGTTACCTGGGGCGAAACGCGCGACGACGCCGCCGATCTCCAGATTGCCGCTCTAGATGCGTTCAGGATCGAAGGCTTGGGCCACAATGTCGATTTCCTCAGCGCGATCATGCAGCATCCGCGCTTCCGGTCGGGCGAACTGACCACCGGCTTCATCGCGGAAGAATATCCCGAAGGTTTCGAAGGCGCTCCGGCCGATGGTCGTCTGACGAGCGTACTCGCAGCCGTGGGCGGGGTGATCGCTACGGCGGATGCCGACCGGGCACGGCGCGTCGAAGGGCAGTTGTCGGACGATCTCTATGCTCCGGGTGACTGGACCATTCGTATCGGCGAGCGCGAAGAGGGTTCGACGAGCCACGACGTGCGGCTGGAGGAAAACGCGCTGACGGTCGATGGCGAACAAGTCACGATCGAGATGCAGTATACGCCGGGCGAGCGAATGGTGGATGTGGCGCTGTTTGAAAACGGCGCGGGCGAAGATGCCGAGCCGATCCAAAGTTACACATTTCAGTTGAAGCCGACGCGTACCGGTTATGCCGTGACAACGCGCGGAGCCACGCATCATTTGCGGATCCTGCAAACACGTATCGCCCATCTCGCATCGCATATGATCGAGAAGACCCCGCCGGACCTTTCCAAGATGTTGATCTGTCCCATGCCGGGCCTGCTGGTGAAGCTGCATGTTGGCGAGGGGGATGAAGTCCAACCCGGCCAGCCGCTCGCGACAGTGGAAGCGATGAAGATGGAAAACATCCTGCGGGCCGAAAAACAGGCTACGATCGGCAAGATCAATGCCGAAGAAGGTGATAGCCTCGCCGTGGACGAAGTCATACTCGAACTGGAATAGGTCTTAGCCCGCGAAGGGCTTCAAGCCTTTCGCGGGTCAGATCGCCCTTATCAAAGCATCGATCTTGCTCATTTTACGAGCGGCATGGATTTTTAGGTTAACGACCTTCCAGCAATCGCCCAACTGACCGATACTACGCTCCTTCGAGTCGCTTCTGAACGCAATTACAGGAGCATCAAATGGCACAGCGGGGCACAGGGTTTTTCGATCGCAAGGGGCAGTATTTCAAGACTCCCGAAGAAGCGACGGTGAGCGATCTTGCCGGGATTCTCGGGAAAATAGGCGATGGTGAAAGCCTCGCTCCGGGCATTGCTCACACCATCCTTCAACGACGTAGCGAAATCGAACGATTGCTGGCCGAGCACGATTCGATGATGGCAGATTACCAGCCGATCGCGTCGGGCAGGATAATGCGGCTGGAGCCTCGGTCGGGCTAGCCAAGCTCCTACTGCGAAAACTCCGCGCTCGCGTCACGAGAGCGCGACGTTCTCCGGTTCGGCGTCGCGCATCAGGCGCGGTGCGAGCAGTAGCTTGAACAGGAGGAAGACAGCGCCCGCTGTCGCGGCAAAGCCCATGTGCATCAGCCAGAACTGCGTGATCGGCATCGTCTCGAACCAGCCCCCGACGTAACCGACAATGGAATTTCCGGCGAAGAAGGACAGGTAATACAGGCCGATCACGGTCGCATTGATCTGCTTTGGTGCAAGGCGGGCGAACAGTGCAAGGCTGACCGGCAACATGTGCGCAAAGCCGATGGCGTTCACGATGTGAAACATGACCGGCCAGAAAAGGCCGATCTTCTCGCCCGGCGGTGTGGTGGCGGCGGCAAGATAGAGACAGGCCATCCCGCCAATGGAGAATAACGATCCGATGATGATCTTCGTCAGTTCGTCCGGCTCCGTCCACTTGGTTTTCCACCAGCGATAGAACCCCGCGACGATGGCAAGGAAACTGACCGATACGATCGCGTCGAGTGACACCAGCCAGCTGGTAGGAAGCTTCTCGCCGCCCCAGTAAAGGGCAAACTGCTGATCCCCCCATACCAGATAGGCATTGAAGATCTGATTATTCGGCACGATGGCGAGCGCGAGGACGGGGATGAGAAGAATAAGAGCTGATGTCGCCAGCCAGTCGTGCCGCGTCATGGGTTCGCGCGGTTTCTTATCCGTTTTTGCCGCAGCCTTGCCGGGAACATCGAAATGCTCCTTGGGCAGATACTTCTGACCCGCGAGATAGATTGCGAGGCCGATCAGCATGCCAATGCCAGCCGCGCCGAACCCCCAGTGCCAACCCACCTTTTCACCCAGCGTTCCAACGATGAAGGGAGAGGCGATCACACCGGCGTTGATGCCGAGATAGAAGATCTGGAATGCATCGGCCCGCCTCAGGTCGCCCGGTGAGTAGAGGCTGCCGACCTGGCTGGCGATATTGCCCTTGAACAGCCCCGACCCGACGATCAGGCAAAGCAAAGCCAGCAGGAACGTCACGTTGAACGCCATCAGGAAATGGCCCAGCGCCATGACGATCGCCCCAAGCAACACGGTGCGTCTCTTTCCCAGAATTCTATCGGCGATCCAGCCGCCGAAAATGGGCGTGAGATAGACGCTCGCGGCATATGTGCCGAAGATGGCGCTGGCGAAGGGTTGGCCGTCGATTCCGCCATACAGCGCGCGAAGCTGCTCGATCCCTGCAACGCTGCCAACCTCTTCCGGTTTGAGCAGGAAATTGACCATGTAGAGCACGAGCAGTGTCTGCATGCCGTAATAGGAAAACCGCTCCCACGCTTCCGTGAAGGCGAGGTAGCCAAGCCCTTTGGGATGTCCGAGGAAACTGCGATCCTCGGGGTCGTACAGCCGGAGTTCGGGAGTCGCTTCGGCGACGGTCATGCGCGCATCCTCACCTGCAAGAGGCCGCCGGGATAGCGGCGCACCCCAATTGTGTCGCGCGATTTTGAAAGTCGTTCGTAGAAAATTGCTGCGCGTTCGACACGCAGCATTGCGCCTGCTCAGTGAGCTTGAAGCTGCTCGTCGAGAAAGGCTGCCACGTCCTCCAGCTGGACCTTGCGATCGAGAAATGCAGACCCGATGCCGCGCAAAAGGATGAAGGGCAGGATGCCTGCATCCATCTTCTTGTCATGCTGCATGTGATCGGCAAGATCGCCGCCGCTGCATGCCAGTTCCAGCGCAGATATTTCCGCGGGCAGGCCCGCCGCATCGACTGCATGTGTGACGCGTTCGGCGTCTTCGCCGCGCATCAGACCGCACCGCGCAGAATATCGCGCCGCCAGCACCATGCCCAGCGCCACCGCCTCTCCATGGAGAAGCTTGTCGGAAAATCCCGTCTCGGCTTCCAGGGCATGGCCGAAGGTGTGGCCCAGATTGAGCAGGGCCCGTGCACCGCTCGTCTCACGCTCGTCCTCGGCAACGATCCGCGCCTTGGCCGAAACACTTCTTGCCACGGCTTCCTCCAATGGCGCTTGCTCCATTCCCAAGACCGCATCGCCATGCTCCTCCAGCCAATCGAAAAAACTGCGATCGCCAAGGACGCCGTATTTGAGAACTTCGGCGTATCCGGCGCGCATCTCGCGCTGGGGGAGGGTGGAGAGGGTTTCGAGGTCGGCAAGCACCAGGGATGGCTGGTGGAAAGCTCCAACCAGATTTTTTCCTGCAGGTGTGTTGATCGCCGTTTTCCCTCCAACCGAACTATCGACCTGCGATAACAGTGTGGTCGGAAGCTGGACGAAGCCGCAGCCGCGTTTGAGAATGGCGCAGGCAAAACCGGTCAGGTCACCGACGACCCCGCCGCCCAATGCAAAGACGTGATCTCCGCGCTCGACATTTTGCGCCAGGAGCCAGTCTGTAAGACGGGCAAGGCTGTCCCAGCTTTTCGAGGCTTCGCCGGGGGCGACATCAAACCAGCGCGGTTCGATTCCTGCCAACTCCAGCGAGCGCGAGACCGCATCGCCCCAGTTCGCACGAGCATTGATGTCAGCCACAATGCAGACGTGGCGCTTGCGAAGAAACGGCTCTGCTTCGGTCGCGATGCTTTGAAGCAGGCCTTGGCCTACCCGAACCTCATATTCCCGGCCTGCCAGTTCGACGGGGATTACAGCCATGCGTCGATTGCCTCCAGAATGCGCTCCGCCGTTTCGGCGTGGGGTCCGTTATTGGTTAGCACATGGATCGGCGCTTCGGCATAGGCCGCGCTGCGCTGATCCTTCAATTTGGCGAGTATCTCGCGGGGGTCGCCCGTCCGCAGCAGAGGGCGGTCGTTGCGCCGCGAGGTTCGCTCGACCAGCGTGTCGACATCGCAATCCAGCCACACCGCAATAGCCTGCCCCAGAATTATTCCCCGCGTTTCGGGCTCGACGAATGCCCCGCCACCCGTTGCGATTACGCCGTGGGCTTCGCCCATGAGCCGTGCGATCACGCGCCGCTCGCCATCGCGGAAATAGGTTTCCCCATGTGTTTCGAAGATCTCGCTGATGGTGCGATTGGCGGCGCGTTCTATCTCTTCGTCGACATCTATGAAATCTGTGCCGAGAATGGCAGCGAGTCGGCGTCCGACCGTTGATTTGCCCACGCCCATAAGGCCCACCAGCACGACCGGCCGGTCTATCCGCCGGGCAATGCCGCCGATCTCGGCAGGGGTGAGGCTGATCGCATGGGTCATTGCCGCCGTGCCTAGAACTGGGCTAGGGCGCGGGCAAGGTATCAGCACTTGGAGCGGGACGCGAAAAACTTGGCTATGAGCGGCAGGAAGGTTGGCGGCGTATTGGCTGTGCTGTTCGTGGCGTTGCTGATCGCAGCGTTGATCGACGGCGGCGAGGAACCGTTACACCCCATCGAACAGACGATCGATGTGCCGGAGGCGGCACGATGAAATCGGCATGGTTGATAGGCGGCGCAGCGCTCGCGCTGACGTCGGCAATGGTCTGGGCACAGGAAGCGCCGGTCGATCTGCTGCCGCCTGGTTTCGATGATCCCGCGCCGAGCCCAAGTCCTGCCCCGGCACCGCAGCCGAGCCGTGCACCAGCACCGACCCAGGGCAGTACCCCGCAGCCGACGGCAACCCAATCTGGCGAGATCGTCCAGCCCCTGCCAGTGGAAGCGGCGCCATCGGGCGCGAATCTGGACTTGTCGGATCTGCCAACGCTGCAGGAACTTGAGGACATGTCGACCGACGAGCTCGACGAATTCCTCGGCCTCAAGCCCAAGTTCGATATTCCGCCCGCGGCCCGTCGCTCTATGGAGCGTGTAGGCGTTCTGGGTGCGGGCGAGGGCGGTCTTCCTTCGGCCTCGCTCGAAAAGCAGCCGGCGGGTCTGGTCCGGGCGGTGCTTGCCGGAACCACGCAGCCCATGGTTTCGCGCTGGGGCCATATCCTGCTTCGCCGGGCGCTGGCCAGCAGGCTTGCTGCGCCCGAAGGGATGGATCCGGTCGAATTCGCGACTCTGCGGGTCAACGTGCTTAACGCGATGGGCGAATATGTGGTCGCTCGCGCTTTGGTGCAGGATATCGACACTGGCAATTATTCGCCGGCACTCACCAATGCAGCGGTGGAAGCGTATATCGGAAGTGCCGATGTCGTGGGTGCCTGCCCCGCGGTTCAACTCGTCCAGACAAATCGTGACGATACCGAATGGCAGATGCTTGCGGGGATCTGCAATGCCTATGCAGGCGAAACCACGCGGGCACAGAACGATCTTCGCCGCCTGCTGAACCGCACCCAGGACGATCGCATCGATGTACTTTTCGCGCAGCGCTTCGCAGGGGCGGCTGGGCGCGGTCGCCGCGCCGTTACCATCGAATGGGACGACATCAATTCCCTGACGCCGTGGCGGTTCACCATGGCAAATACGCTTGGCGAGACGATCCCGGATAAATTGCTCGACCGGGCCAGTCCCCAGCTTCTGAGCATTGCGGCAATCACCCCGGCACTCACGCCCGCACAGCGCGCAGCCGGTGCCGACGTTGCCGGAACGAGCGGAATTCTATCTTCTGCAGCGATGGTCGATCTGTATAGCCAGCTTTACGCGCAGGACGGCGTGGCGGGCCCCGCGGCGCAGACCGCGTCGAGCCTGCGCGAAGCCTACGTCGGCACCAGCCCGGTGCAGCGCATCGGTGCGATCAGGGATATCTGGTCAAGTGGTGGCGATTATTCTTACGGTCGCATGGTTCTGACCGCCTACGCCGCCGCGCGTATCCCTCCGAGCAGCGATTTCAGCGAAGACGCCGGCGGGCTCATCGCGTCCATGCTCGCTGCCGGGCTCGACAAAGATGCGGTTCGCTGGTCCGGCGAAGTCGATGGCGGAAGTCAGGCTTGGGCATTGCTTGCCCTTGCTGCGCCTAACAGTTCGACTGGCGTCAGCAGCGGCGATATCGACAGCTTTATCGATGATGATAGCTCGTCGGGGCAGCGCAAATCGCGCATGCTGGTCGCTGGGCTGGCCGGGTTGGATAAAATCGGCGAGGGCGCGCTGGATCAGTATGATGGGCGCCTCGGTGTGAATATAACGGCTGAAAGTCGCTGGACCCGCATGATTGATCAGGCTGCAGCAGTGAATAATCGCGCTCTTGTCGCCATGCTTGCGGGCCTCGGAATGCAGGGTGCAAGCTGGGATCGCATGACGGCCCGCCATCTCTATCACATCGTATCCGCCTTGCGGCGCGTGGGACTGGACGCCGAAGCCAGGATGATCGCCGCGGAGGCCGTGGCGCGCGCCTGATGTGAGCGCGATTCCCGATTTCCTCGCCATGCTTGCTGCCGAAAGGGGCGCGGCGCGCAATACGATTCTTGCTTATGGCCGTGACCTGGAGCAGGCCGAGGAACTGATCGGTTCGAACCTGGACACGGCGAGTTCTGCCCAGCTCGCCAAACTCGGAGCAGACTGGTCCGACCTTGCCCCCTCGACACTGGCGCGGAAGGTTTCGGCCTTGCGACAGTTTTTCGGCTTTCTGGTGGATGACGGGTTGCGAGATGACGATCCGACCCATGCGTTGCCGCGACCCGCGACCCGCCGTCCTCTGCCGAAGATACTGTCTCACGAAGAGGTCGAATCGCTTTTCACGGCAGCAGAAGAAGCTGCGCAGGCAGATAGTCCCGCCGCCGTGCGTCTGCTGACGTTGTTGGAAATGTTGTACGGATCGGGCTTGAGGGCGACCGAGCTCGTGTCGCTACCCGTATCCGCGGTACCGCGGGATGCCCCTTTTCTTACCGTGATCGGCAAGGGTGGGCAGGCGCGGATGGTGCCCGTCAGCCACCGCGCGGACAAGGCCCTAAAGCGCTGGCTTGCCTTGCGCGATTCCAGTTCGAGATGGCTGTTTCCCTCGCGCACCGGCCACCTTTCTCGAGTGCGCCTGTTCCAGATGCTGAAGGAGTTAGCCGTTCGTGCCGATCTGCCCCGCGAAAAGCTGAGTCCTCACGTCTTGCGCCATGCCTTTGCAACGCATTTGCTTGAAGGCGGGGCGGACCTTCGCGCACTGCAGACATTGCTGGGCCACTCCGATATTTCGACCACCCAAATCTATACGCATGTCGATGCTGCGCGGCTCGTCAGGCTTGTCAACGAAAGGCACCCGCTTGCACGCGGGCGTCGTTCGGACTAGCGCACGGCCATGATTTCCTACCTCGAATTCGAGAAACCCGTCGCCGAACTGGAACAGCGCATCGCAGAACTGCGCAGCGCAGCCGATGGCGACGATGTCGATATCTCTACCGAACTCCACCGTCTGGAGCAGAAGAGCGCCGATCTTTTGGCGAGCACGTACGAATCGCTCAGCCCCTGGCAAAAGACACAAGTCGCCAGGCATCCCTCACGCCCGCATTTCCGTGATTACGTCGAACAGGCTTTCGAGGATTTCGTGCCGCTCGGGGGCGATCGTAATTATGGTGACGACGAAGCCATTCTCGGTGGCTTCGCCAAGCTCAATGGACGCAAGATCATTCTGATCGGCCATGAAAAGGGCAACGATACGGCCAGCCGCATCCGTCACAATTTCGGGATGGGTAAACCGGAAGGCTATCGCAAAGCGATACGCCTCATGGAAATGGCCGGTCGTTTCGGACTGCCAGTGGTTACGCTCGTCGATACGTCGGGCGCGTTTCCTGGGGTCGAGGCGGAAGAACGCGGGCAGGCGGAAGCTATTGCCCGCTCGACGGAGGCGTGTCTCGCCTTGCCGGTACCCATGGTGGCGGCAATTGTCGGTGAAGGCGGTTCGGGCGGCGCAGTCGCGCTGGCCAGCGCCGAACGTGTTCTGATGATGGAACACGCCGTATACTCTGTGATCTCACCCGAAGGCTGCGCATCGATTCTCTGGCGTACTGCAGAAAAGGCGCCCGACGCGGCAGAAGCAATGAAGGTCACCGCTCAGGATCTAAAAGGTCTCGGCGTGATTGACCGCATCGTCCCCGAACCGGTGGGCGGTGCGCACCGCGATCCCGTAGTCGCTGCCACATCTCTGGGTGCCGCGATCGCTGAAGAACTGGACATGTTGAGCGGTTACGCGCCGCATGAGCTCAAGCGTCAGCGCGAAGACCGTTTCCTGGCAATAGCTGGCTGATTTGCAGTCCGAGCGGCGGGAACAAAATTCCGCTCGTTCCGGTTCTCCTACCGTCAACGAACAACAGCGCGCGGGCGGATAATGCCGTCCCGCGCGTTCGTGTAAATCGGGGAGAATTCTTCATGTTACGCAAAAAATTTATCGCGGCGTCATCCGTCAGCGCTCTCGCACTCGCCTTGTCGGGTTGTGTTGGTGCCGGAAACATTCCGAGTGCCTCGACGCCCATCACGCAGAGCGAAGCGCAAATGGGCGCCGAAGCACATCCGCAACTGCTTGCCGAATTCGGCGGTGCAATGACCGGCAGCCAAGCGCAATATGTCGAACAGGTCGGAAAGAATATCGCGGTTCATTCCGGATTGGGGAATGCGCGCGAATCGTTCACGGTGTCTCTACTCAACAGCCCGGTGAACAATGCCTTCGCCATTCCAGGCGGTTATATCTATACCACCCGGCAGCTCGTTGCTCTCATGAACAACGAAGCAGAACTTGCCGGTGTTCTCGGGCATGAAGTCGGCCACGTGGCAGCCCGCCACTCGCAGCGCCGCCAGGCGGCCGCCCAGCAGAATTCTCTACTCGGTGCCGCAGGTGCGATCCTTTCGGGTATCCTGCTCGGCAACAGCGGCGTCGGACAACAGATCTCGCAAGGGATTCTCCAAGGCTCGCAATTGCTGACCCTGAAGTTCTCCCGCTCGCAGGAACTGGAGGCTGACGGGCTCGGAATTCGTTATCTCAATCAAGCGGGCTACGATCCACGTGCCATGGCCAGCGTTCTGCAGAGCTTGGCGCTTCAGAACGCGCTCGACGCCAGGGTCCAGGGTCGTGGGAACGCGAGCATCCCTGAATGGGCATCTACCCACCCGGACCCGGCGAGCCGGGTGCAGAGTGCCCTTGCGACAGCGCAGGCCTCTGGCGCGACAGGCGGGGTCACCAATCGCGACACCTTCCTCACGCGCATCGATGGCATCACATATGGTGACGATCCGTCGCAGGGTGTGGTCGAAGGGCGCCAGTTCATCCATCCCGAACTGCGGCTCGCATTTACCGCGCCACAGGGCTTTTTTATGGTGAACGGCACCGACGCCGTCACCATCAATGGTCAGAGTGGGCAGGCGCAATTTACGTTGGCACCGTATAGCGGTAACCTCGACAACTACGTAACAAGCGTTTTTTCGCGCCTAAGCCAGCAGCAACAGATCCGACCGCAGTCGATTCAGAAGACGACCGTCAACGGTCTTCCCGCGGCTTACGGCAGCGCGCGTGTGAATTCAGGGAATGGGCAGGTCGATGTGACGGTGTTCGCCTATCAATTCGCCAATGATCGGGCTTACCATTTCCTGGCCATTACCCCGGCTGGCGGGACTTCAAGCTTCAACGAAATGTTCGGATCGATGCGGCGTATCGATGCGCAGGCAGCAGCCAATGTGATCCCGCGTGTGATCGACGTAGTAACCGTCGGTAGCGGAGATACCATCAATTCGCTGGCCAACCGGATGGCCTATAGCGACAATCAGGTAGAACGGTTCCGTGTTCTCAACGGGCTGACTTCAAACGAAGGAATCAGCGCAGGGCAGAAGGTCAAGCTCGTGGTTCGCGGGCGTTAGATTTAGGTGTAAGGTTGAAAGAAAGGGCGGCGAAATATTTCGCCGCCCTTCGAGATAAAACTATACACCACTAGTTGTGGTCGTACCCGTTCCAGTCATCGCAGTCGAAACCTTGTTGAATGTCGTGCTGAGGTTCGTGCCGAGGCTGCTCATAGCGGTGATTGCAGCAACTGCGATAAGTGCAGCGATCAGGCCGTATTCGATTGCGGTTGCGCCTTCTTCATTGCGGCGCAGCTTGCGGAAAAACTTCATGTGTCGTCTCCTGGTTCAGTCTTCGTACCCGGCTCGTTCCGAAATCATGGTGCGAGCAACTTGCTTCTTGCACGGCAGTGGTTGAAAAAATCCTAACTGCACGAGCATCTTTTTGCTCTCGTCAAACCCCGGTCGAAGCTAGAATGGTGTCACTGATCAAGTTCCACATTTCGATTACTTCTTGCCCGAAAGTCTGCACTGCCCCGACCATCGCGAGGAAGATAAGAGCGAGGATCAGCCCATATTCGACTGCAGTGGCACCCCGCGTGTCGCGTCCCAGATCTTTAAGGAATTCGACCATTACCAGATGCCCCCATCCGTCACTTGTCCAAGCTGACCGCTCGTGACTACTTTTAGTCAGGTTAAAAAAGGGTTGAGGGCAGCAGCGACTTTGGAAAAAATCCCGACATGGATCTGCGTGGTCGCACTCGCGCTGCACGACGACAGAGGGCGCTGGCTCATGCATCGTCGGCCTCTCCATAAGCATCATGGCGGCCTGTGGGAGTTTCCTGGCGGCAAGGTGGAGCCCGGCGAACGCCCCCGTGAGGCACTCGTCAGGGAAATACAGGAAGAGCTCGGACTGGCGCTTGCGCCGCACACCGTTCAGCCTGTAGCATTCGCCGAAGAGGATGAAACGGGGAACGCGAAGCCGATTGTCATAATGCTTTACAGTTCGGCTTGGGGCGGCAGTCCGGTCGCGGCCCTCGAAGGCGGGGAAATTGCCTGGTTCAAGCCGCACGAGATAGATTTGCTCCCAAAACCCCCACTCGATATCGAACTATCTCGAAGGTTGTTCGAAAAAGGGTGATTTAGGGATTGCCAAGACTCTGGAGCCTGCCTATGTGGCGCCCTCCAAGCGCGCCCGTAGCTCAGCTGGATAGAGCACCAGACTACGAATCTGGGGGTCAGAGGTTCGAATCCTTTCGGGCGCGCCAATTTCCAAAAGCCCGCCTCCTTACCGAGGCGGGCTTTTTGTTTCCCGGCTATTCGGCCTGGTCTTCGAGCCGGTGCATGTCCTCGTCGCTGAAGCCGAAATGGTGGCCCGCCTCGTGCACGACAACGTGGCGAACGAGGTCTTCCATCCTCACCCCCGTTGCACGCCATTCCGCGATCAACGGTTCGCGAAAGAGCCATATGCGCGGCGGCATCCGTCCGCTTTCCCAGATCGATCGGTCGGGCAGGGGCTCACCCTGGTACAGTCCGGACAGTTGCCAGCGATCGTCGAGATCAACGGATTCAAGCTGTTCGGGCGTCGCAAAGTCCTCGACCTCGAGAACGACGTCGCTCAGCTGACTGCGGAACTCTGCGGGAAGTCCGGCAAAGGCCGCCTCCGCCATGATCTGCATCTGCTCTCTGGAAGGGGCCGGTCGGTCATGCATGGTGATATGGATATGATTGCGCCGCAGGATCGGTTCAAGGCAGGAACCGCACTGCGTGTGACCTGTTCAGGTTTCGAAGGAGATTGATTTCATGGCTACCGCCACCGAGATTTTCGAACGACTGAAGCAGGATCACGACAAGCACAGGGAACTTCTCGACAAGCTGCTCGAGACCAGCGGCGACAGCGATGATCGTGAAACGCTGTTCGAGGAGCTGACCAAGGAACTCAAATCTCATGCCGCCGCCGAAGAGCAGGCCTTGTATTCGACGATGCTCAGAAAGCCGCCGACGACGGACGAAACCCGTCATTCGGTTGCCGAACATCACGAAATCGAGGAAGCGCTGAACGATCTCGCCGCCACGGACATGTCGTCGGGCGGCTGGCTGACGAAATTCAAGACGTTCGATCATGACTATCGCCATCACATCGATGAAGAGGAAGAAGATCATTTCCCGGATTTTGCGAAATATCTCGACGATAAGGATATGGAGCACATGGAACGGGTCTTCGAGCGTCGTAAGAAAGAAGAAAAGGCGGAAGCCGAGGTGACTCCTGAGAAGAAGGAAGACGCCAAGGAATAGGGGGATCGGGGGGTTGTGAGCAAAAACGAAAAACCGGATCCGAGCCGTATCTCGCGGCTTGATCCTTCGGTCGAACCGGGTGTGTGGCGTTACGCGAAGGCATCGCGCGCCAGCGTCATCATCGATGCGGCGGATTATTTCGCCTTCATGCAGGAAGCCATGCTCGGCTCGCGCCGCCGCATCCTTCTCATCGGATGGGATTTCGATACCCGCATTCATCTCGAACGCGGGCGTCGGTGGTGGCAGCGCACCTGGAAGCGCGGCTATCCCTCTAGGCTCGGCAGTTTCATTGCCTGGCTCGCGCGGCATCGTAAACAGCTCGACATACGTCTTCTGAAATGGAGCGTCGGCGCCTTGTCCACGATCGGTCGGGCCTCGATGTGGTGGGATCTCGCTCGCTGGGTTCGCCACCGGCAAATCAGCTTCAAGTTCGATACGGCGCATCCGATCGGCTGCACCCATCACCAGAAGATCGCGGTTCTGGACAACAAGGTCGCCGTGTGCGGCGGTATCGACATGACCGACAAACGCTGGGATACGCGCGACCACAAAGAACACGATCCTCGGCGCAAGACTCCTCGCGGAACCGATTACGGCCCGTGGCACGATGTCAGCATGATGATGGAGGGCGATATTGCCAAGGCGTTGGCCGATCTCGGCGGTGACCGCTGGATATGCGCCGGGGGCAATCAGTTGCCGGACGTCGAGGATGGACCGGGCAATCCCTGGCCAAATGCCCTGACCGCTCAGTTCGAAGATGTGGAAATCGGCATCGCCCGAACCCGCGCCGCCTATCGCGACTGGGACAAGGTCGACGAGATCGCGCAGCTCTATCTCAAGCATATCGCGGGCGCCAAACGGTTCATCTACGCCGAAAGCCAGTATTTCGCCTCGCGCGTGATCGCCGAAGCGATCATCGAGCGGCTGCAGGAAGACGATCCGCCGGAAATCGTGATCGTCCATCCGCGTCATGCCGATGGCTGGCTGGAACAGCAGGCCATGGACCATGCCCGCGCCGAGCTTGTCAGATCGATCGAGGAAGCTGACACCAAGGGCCGTTTTTCGCTCTGGTCACCCTTTAGCGGCGAAACGCCAATCTATGTTCATGCAAAGCTGATGGTCATTGACGACCAGATCCTGCGGATCGGATCGGCCAATCTCAACAATCGCTCGATGGGGCTCGATAGCGAATGCGATGTGTTCATCGATTCAACCCGTCCCGGCAACGAACATGCCGCTGATAATATTGCCGCCCTGCGCTATTCCCTCTTGGCCGAGCACTGCGGTCTGGAAGAAGCCGATATGCCCGAACTGCTCAGCCGCCATGGATCGATGATCGGGCTGATCGAAGATTCCCAAGGCAACAAGGGGCGCACTCTGGAGCGTTATCGTCCGCCAGACCTCAACGATGTCGAAGAAACGCTGGCCCGCAGCGCCTTGCTCGATCCTGAAGACCCGGACGAGATGTTCGAGCCATTTGCAAAGGGCGGTCTTTTCCGCAAGGGGAGCAGGCTTTCGCGGTTTCGCGACAAGGTCAGGAGGTACAGGGGAAAGTGAGTAGCCTAGTTGGACCCGACGAGGACGATCCGCGCGCAAAGCCGCCGGTGCCCCAACATGTCCAGGATGCCATCCGCACTCTTATCGAGTGGACCGGAGACGATCCCTCTCGCGAGGGCCTGCTCGATACACCCAAGCGTGTGGCGAGGGCATGGAAAGAATATTGCGTCGGCTACGAAGAAGACCCGGCGCAGCACCTTGGCCGCGTGTTCGAGGAAGTGGGCGGTTACAACGAAATCGTCCTGCTCAAGGACATTCCGTTTCAGTCGCACTGCGAACATCACATGGCCCCGATCATCGGCAAGGCCGCCATTGCGTATCTGCCCAACGATCGGGTGGTCGGCATTTCGAAGCTTGCGCGTGTCCTTCACGGTTTCGCGCGCCGGCTTCAGGTGCAGGAACGCCTCACGGCCGAAGTCGCGGACTGCATCTGGGATAATCTTCAGCCTCAGGGCGTCGCCGTGGTCATCGATGCGCAGCACAGTTGCATGACCGCTCGCGGGGTCCGTACCCCAGGCGTGGGAATGGTGACCAGCCGCATGATGGGTACCTTTCTCGACGACCACCGCAGCCGCGAAGAAGTGCTCAAGCTCATGGGTTATGGGTAGCGATTGGCAGGCGGCCCCTTACCGCTAAGCGTCTTTAAACTTGCCGATTGCATGGAGATCCGGCCGACGCCGGTGATCTATTCGGCTTTTGCGATGACCAGACGCAAGGGCCCCTCATAAAAGGGTCGGCTCCGCCAGTATCCGTATTCCTTATCCCACTGACCACTCGCCAGATCTTGCGACAACCTGTCGACGAACTGCTGAACGACGGATTGTGGCACGAGGCTCCAACTCGAACATGCGAGCCGGGCACCTTCTTCTAGGAAAGCTTCCGGTCGGCCGTAATAAGCTTCGTTGAACCCGTCGGCGCATTCCAGCGGGATAGGTACTGGCTCTACCGTAACGGTCCCGCCAAGAGCCGCCTCGATGCGCTCTAGCGGAGGGAAACGGCGTGCTTCGATCTCGCGGACCTGTGGGATGTAGTCGCTTAGCCAGTAATCCATCATCATTGCAGGATCGCACACCAAAAGGACGACCGGACCCCGAGTGACCCGGCGCATTTCCGCAAGACCTTTTTCCAAATTGGACCATTGATGCACTGTCACAGACGCCATTGACGCATCGAAGCTGTCATCTTCAAACGGGAGGCTCTCTGCCACCGCGTCGATGGCAATTGCCAGATGGGACGGCCTCTGGGCCCTCATGGCCGCCGACGGTTCTACTGCCGTTACATCGCAATCCGTCGGCTCGTAGGAACCGGCGCCTGCGCCGACATTCAATACCGTCTGCGCATCGCCAAGGGCACGGCGTATCTGCAATGCAATTGCGGGCTCGGGCCGACGGTAGTGACTGTAGGTCCGCCCGATCCGGCCGTAGTCGACATCGCCCGCACTGCCATCTGTTAATCTTGCCTGGCTCATGAGCTCTCCCGTTCTTCCGCTGCGACTTGTAAAAGCTCTCCTGAAATTAATGAAGACAGCAGGTGACAGCGCCGATGATGGTTCCTCGTTTGAAACGACTTTCCTACAGGATCGATATCTGCTCCAGACTGGCAGATGTCCAAACGACCTGCCCATAAAGCCCGCCGTCGACCGCCATTCTTCCATCCCGCCATGCCAAGGACGCGCACCGACGGCTGGAGCGTTTCGCGCCAATGCGAATTCCTGGCGCAGCTATATGTCGCTGGTTCGGTCGGCATTGCGGCACAGCGCGTCGGAATGACACGGGCTTCCGCCTATCGGCTCCGCGATCGGGCTGATGGCGCTGGGTTCGCCTTTACCTGGGACCATGTGCTCACGCCGCCAGGCACGGGGCACATGGCCCGCCCGAAACCGGATTGGCGGAAGGTGACAAATGAAGAGCTGATCCGCCGCGCGGAAGAGGGGCTGGTCCAGCCGGTCGTCTATCGCGGAGCAATGGTCGGTATTCGCTGGAAACCCGACATTTCCGCGGCGTTGCGACTGATACGGAGGTCGGCGGGGGCGCCAATACGCAAAAGGGCGAGACCGTCGGTCCCGCCCTTCCACGAGTTCATAAAACAGCCCCGGTCGGTGTAAACCGGACGGCGTCGATGGACCTAGAGTTGGCCGAGCATATGTTCAGCGCTCGAAACCGAAAAGTCGCCGGGTTGTTCGACATTGAGCTGCGTCACGACGCCGTCGTCGACGACCATCGAATAGCGCTGCCCGCGTTTGCCCAAGCCGAAGCCGGAACCGTCCATGGTCAGTCCGACCGCTTCGGCGAAATCGCCATTGCCGTCGGCCAGCATGGTGATGTCGTTCGAACCGGAAGCATTATTCCATGCGCCCATGACGAAGGCATCGTTAACCGCTGTCGCAACGATCTCATCGACGCCCTTCGACTTCAGCTCGTCGGCCTTTTCGACATAGCCCGGCAGATGGCGCGCCGAGCAAGTTGGCGTGAATGCTCCGGGGACCGAGAAGAGGGCGACTTTCTTGCCCTTGAAATACTCAGCCGCATTGACCTGTTCAGGGCCGTTCTCGGTCGCTTTGACCAGGGTTACATCGGGCAGTTTGTCGCCCACTGAAATCGTCATGTTGGAAACTCCGTCTGTCCCATCCTTGGCGCGAGGTAGGACCGTGGCCCGTGCGGCGCAAGTTCTGCCGTATAGTAAATCGGCACTGCGCTGCGACGGGGGACGCAGCATTGCCCTCGCGGCGGCAAGTGGCTAGGGGCGGGGCCAACAGAACGACCGGGATTTTTCTTTGCGGTCGCCAATTTCAAAGCCGAGGATTTTTTCGTGACCGATTTTACCGATTACGTCGTCAAGGACATTGCACTGGCCGAATACGGCCGCGCCGAAATCGCCATTGCCGAAACCGAAATGCCGGGCCTCATGGCCCTGCGCGAAGAATATGCGCAGAAGCCGCTCAAGGGCGCGCGCATCACCGGCTCGCTGCACATGACCATCCAGACGGCCGTCCTGATCGAAACGCTCGTGGCGCTGGGCGCAGATGTGCGCTGGGCGACCTGCAACATCTATTCGACGCAGGATCACGCTGCCGCAGCCATTGCCGCACAGGACATTCCGGTCTTCGCGATCAAGGGTGAAAGCCTGGCGGATTACTGGGACTATGTCGGCAAGATCTTCGATTGGTCCACCGATGAAGACCAGGATCAGACTGCCAACATCATCCTCGACGATGGCGGCGATGCGACCATGTTCGCGCTGTGGGGTGCCCGCATCGAGGCAGGCGAGGAACTTCCCGAGCCGCAGAACGCCGAAGAAATCGAATTCCAGCGCGCGCTCAAAGCCTTCGTTGCCGCCAAGCCTGGCTACCTGACCAATTCGGTCAAGAACATCGTCGGCGTGTCGGAAGAAACGACTACGGGCGTTCACCGTCTCTATCACCTTGCCAAACAAGGCAAACTGCCATTCCCGGCCATCAATGTGAACGACAGCGTGACCAAGTCGAAGTTCGACAACCTTTATGGCTGCCGCGAATCGCTGGTTGATGCGATCCGCCGCGCCACCGACGTCATGCTTTCAGGCAAGGTTGCCTGCGTTGCTGGCTTCGGCGATGTCGGCAAGGGCTCGGCCCAGTCCCTCCGCAATGGCGGTGCACGTGTCCTCGTTACCGAAATCGATCCGATCTGCGCACTGCAGGCGGCGATGGACGGCTTCGAAGTCGTCACGATGGAAGAAGCGGTGAAGGTCGCCGACATCTTCTGCACGGCCACAGGCAACGAGCATGTGATCACCGCCGAACACATGAAGGCGATGAAGAACATGGCAATCGTGTGCAACATCGGCCACTTCGATAGCGAAATCCAGATTTCGGCGCTCGACAATTACGAGTGGAACGAACTCAAGCCGGGCACCGATCTCGTGAAGTTCCCCGACGGCAAGGAAATCATCGTCCTTGGCAAGGGTCGCCTCGTGAACCTCGCTTGCGCGACTGGCCACCCGAGCTTCGTGATGAGCTTCAGCTTCACCAATCAAACGCTGGCCCAGATCGAATTGTGGACCAAGGGCGAAGACTACAAGAACGACGTCTATGTGCTGCCCAAGCATCTCGACGAAAAGGTCGCCGCGCTCCACCTCGACAAGCTCGGTGTGAAGCTCACCCAGCTCAGCCAGAAGCAGGCGGATTACATCGGCGTCCCGGTCGAAGGGCCGTTCAAGCCGGAACATTACCGCTACTGATTGTCGCAACTGGCGGAAATACCGTCGCATGAACGCGCGCGGGGGCATTGCACTCCCGCGCGCGTCCGCATAGCTGGCGGGTAATGGATACTTCTCCCGCACTGCTGGCCATTATCGGCCTCCTGCTGGCCTTATGGACCGCAGGCGCCGTCTGGGTGATGTTGCGCGCGACCGGGCGCGAACAGAAATCCGTTGCCAGCCGCAAGGCGGCGCAGCGCCTTTCCCGCATGATCGAGGAAGGCCCCGCCATCCCGATGCTGGTGCGGGCCGATGGACGGATCGAGGCGCCGGACCGACTGGCTCGCTGGATCGGTCTCGAAAAGGTGCCCGATTACCTCAGCGAACTGGCAGGCGCGGACGGCCGCGGGTTGAGCGAAGATCAGGTCGAAGAACTCACCCGCTATGTCCGCCGTACCCAGAAAACGGCCCGCCCGTTTCGAATGGCCATCACCGTATCGCCGGGGTCGGGCAAGTCGCTCGCGATGCAGGGCACCCTGGCCGATTCGGCCGTGTCGCCCGGGGGCGCAGCCCTGATCTGGGTATTCGACTTCAGCGAGAGCGAAGCCGAGTTGACCCAGCTGCGCGAGGAAGCGGCGCGTGCCCGCGAAGATTTCGGCGCACTCGTGGGTCTGATCGAAGCTGCGCCTATGCCGATGTGGTTCCGCGGTGCGGACATGCATCTGCGCCTCGTGAACAAGGCCTATGTCGCTGCAGTCGGTGCCGAAAGCGCCGATCAGGTCGTCGCCGACCAGATCGATCTCGTTGAAACGGTCAACGGGCGTACCGCAGCGCAAGTCGCGCAGCAGGCAGCCGATCGCCGGCAACCTATCGAACGGATCGTGAGCGCCACGATTGACAGGGCGCGTCGCACAATGCGCGTCACCGATCTTCCACTCGTCGGCGAAGGCATTGCCGGCTACGCGGTCGATATCGAGGAAATGGAAGAGCAGGCACGCGAATTTCGCGCCTTCCGCGAAGCCCAGCGCTCGATGCTCGACCAGCTTTCCATTGGCGTGGCCCAATTCGATTCGGCGCATCGCATGACATTTGCGAACCAGCCGTTTCACCGCGTGTTTTCTCTGCCGCCCGGTGTGGTGAATGACCGGACGACATTCCAGCACATGCTGCTGATCGCCCGCGAGAATGGCCGCATCCCCGAAGTGCGCGATTTTCCGGCTTGGCGAAACGAACTCGCCGAATGGTTCCAGCACGACGAGCCGCACGAAGAAGCCTGGTCGCTATCCGACAGCACTCATCTTCGGATCGTCGCCCAGCCGCTGCCGGATGGCGGTCTCGTGATGATTGCCGAAGACCGGACGGAGCAGCTGGCCCTGTCGGCAACGCGCGATACGTTGCTGCGCACCAGAACCGCCACCTTCGACAGCCTGTTCGAAGCGCTCGCGGTTTTCGCTCCGGACGGACATCTGGAATTGTGGAACCGCGGGTTCCCCGGCGCCTGGGGTATCGATCCGGAAGCCTTGGATGGCCATCCACAAGCCGAAGACCTGTTGAATGCGGTCGCCAAGAATCTGTCCGACCCATCGGCTATTTCGCGCATCAACCAGGTGATCCGCGCCGCAACGCTGGATCGCAAGAAGAGCGATGGCCGGGTCGAACTGGCCGATGGGCGAACGCTCGATTTTACCGGTGTACCGCTTCCCGACGGCAATGGCATGCTCACTGTCCTCGATGTCACCGCCTCGCGTCAGGCCGAAGAGGCCCTGCGCGAACGCAACCGTGCGCTCGAAGAGGCAGATGCAGTGATGACCCGCTTCCTCGCCAATATGAGCTATGAATTCCGCACACCGCTGACGTCGATCGGTGGATTTGCCGAATTGCTGACAAGTGGCATCGCGGGAGATCTGACCCCGACGGCGAAGGAATATGCGCAAGCGATCTCGCTTTCCGTCGGCAAACTCACCGAACAGGTGGAGAATGTCCTCGACCTGTCTCAGTCAGAAGCGGGCTTGATGCCGTTGCGCAAGACCAAGCTCGAACTGATGCCCTTTGTCACTCAGATCGTGCGCAAGCAGGAAGACCGGATCCTCGAAGGCGGATTGACGCTCGACCTGCGGGGCGACCCCGGCAAGACGATCACTGCGGATCCGCAACAATTGCGCCGGGCCATCTCCCAGCTTCTCGACAATGCGATCAACGGGACACCGCGCGGCGGTCGTATCCTCATCGATATCGGCCGCAAGCGCGGCGAGACCAAGATCGTTATTTCCGATAACGGCCGCGGGATGAGCCAGCACGAACTTGCCCGCGCGCTGGAGGGCATCCGCATGTCGGCGGATGGAAAGGGTATCGAGCGCCGGCATGGGCTCGGAATTCCACTCGCTCGCCAGCTGGTCGAAGCGCACGGCGGAACGCTGGAAATCCACAGCCGGAAGAACGGCGGCACAACCGCCTCGATCACGCTCCCATGACCGTCCAGCTACCAGACTTGGCGGCAATGGAGGCTCTCGGGAGAAAAATTGCCGGGAAGATCGAGCCTGGTGATGTCGTGGCCTTGTCAGGCACGCTTGGCACGGGAAAGACAACGCTTGCCCGCGCCATCATTGCTGCGCTCGGCTATGAAGGCGAAGTGCCGTCACCCACTTACACCATCATCGAAACCTATGATGGACTGCGCGTCCCGCTCGTTCACGCCGATTTCTACCGATTGAACCATCCGTCGGAAATCGAAGAACTCGGCCTCGACGATTATCGCGACGGAGCAGTGTTGATTGCCGAATGGCCGGACCACGCCGGTGGGTTTGCGCATGAGGCAGGATGCCTTTCTATCACGCTCGAAAAAGTGGGTGAGGGGCGCGAAGCCGTTGTAACGTCCGGCGCATCTTGGCAAAGCCGCTGGCCATGAGTGACGCTCTGCCTGAAGGCATCCATAACTTCCTTGGCAACTCCGAGTGGGAAGGGGCAGAGATTGCCCCGCTTGTCGGAGATGCCAGCTTTCGCCGTTATTTTCGCCTACGCATGGGCGGCAGGACCGCAATGCTGATGCATGCTCCGCCACCGCACGAAGATCCAAAGCCCTTTCTCCAGGTGGCGCACTGGCTCGAGGCGAATGGTATGCGCGCGCCGCATATTCTTGCGGAGAGCGCGCCCGAAGGATGGGTGCTGACCGAGGATTTCGGCGATCAGCGAATGCGCGAGTGGATCGATGAGCATCCAAAGGATGAACGTGACATCTACGCGAAAGCCATCGAAACCCTTGCCCAGTTGCATCGCCTGCCTCCCGGACCGTTCCCGCCATACGATATGGCGGTATATCAGCGGGAGGTTAACCTGTTCGTCGAATGGTACTGTCCGGCCATGGGGCTGGTCGTCGATGCGCCGAGCTGGGCCGCAGCGTGGGAGGAAGCACTCGCCCCCTTGATGAAGCGCCAGAACCCCGGCGTTACGGTTTTGCGCGACTATCATGCGGAAAACATCATGCTGCTCGAGCCAGAGGAACTGGCAGGCGAACAGGGGCTGATCGATTTCCAGGATGCGCTGGTCGGGCACCCGGCCTACGATCTCGTCAGCTTGCTGCAGGATGCCCGGCGTGACGTTTCTCTGGCGCTCGAGGAAGAAATGCTCGGTCGCTATCGCGCAGCAGCCGATCCGGGGGAGCATTTCGAAGCGGATTACGCACGCCTCGGGGCTCAAAGGAATGCCAAGATCGTCGGCATTTTCACACGGCTGTGGAAGCGTGACGGCAAGGCCCGGTACGTCGCCATGATTCCCCGCGTGTGGGAGGCAATGGAGCGCGATCTGGCACATGATGCAATGGCGCCGGTGGCCGAATGGTTCGCCCGCAACGTACCGCAGGAAATCCGTGATACGTTCGGCGGGGAAATCCAGTGACGGCATTGGTCACCGACACGGCGATGTTGATGGCCGCGGGTCTCGGCAAGCGGATGCGCCCGTTGACCGCATCCACGCCCAAGCCCTTGGTCCGGGTCGCCGGAAGACCGCTGATCGACCGGGCGCTTGACCGGTTGGAAGAAGCCGGCGTTTCGCGCGCTGTGGTCAATGTCCACTACCTTGCCGATGCCATCGAAGCGCATATTGCGTCGCGCAAAGCGCCGAGCATCACCTTTTCCGATGAACGCGATGCACTGCTCGAAACCGGCGGCGGCATGGTGAAAGCGTGCGATGCGGGAATGCTTCCCGACCCTTTCTTCGCCTGCAACGCGGACAGCATCTGGCTGGATGGGCCGCGCAATGCCTTCGCCGATCTCTCCACTGCCTGGGATCCGGAGCGCATGGATGCGCTTCTGCTCGTCGTCACGCATGCAAGGGCGCATAACTTTGACGGAACGGGCGATTTCTACATGGATGGTGCAGGGCGGCTCAAGCGCAAGCTGCCCGGCCGCATTGCGCCCTTCATCTATACGGGCATCCAGCTCGTTTCGCATCGCCTGTTGCGCGATGCACCAGACGGCAAGTTCTCGACCAATGTTCTGTGGAACAGAGCCATCGAAGAGGGCCGCCTCTATGGCCTGGCATTCACTGGCCACTGGTATGAAGTCGGCACCCCAAACCATATTCGCCCAACGGAAGATGCATTGACCGGTGGCTGAGCGGGTTCGGCCCAAGGTCTATTCGATTGCCGCCCACCGCGGCTTCGCCGATGCACTTGTTGCAGGACTCGTGCCTCGATACTCTGAACCGGAATTCGGCCTCGCACGCCTGACGCTCTTGCTGCCGAGCAGCCGCGCGCGCCGCACCGTTTCCGAAGCCTTCATCCGTCACGCGGGAGAGCAGGGCAATCCGGGTTTGTTGATGCCGCGCATGGCGGTTGTCGGCGACCTGGATCTCGATGAAGCGTTGGGACCGCTGCTCGATCCGCTCGGTGCGGACATTCCAGCGGCCATTGATCCACAGCGTCGCCTGTTCGCCTTGGCGGACCTGATCGCCGGGACCATGGGGGAAAACGCCCCCACAGGCGCCACTTTGCTTCGTCTCGCAAGAGAAACCGGCGCAACGATGGACAGGCTTCTGGTCGAAGGAATTGGTCCGGAAGAGCTTGTCGGCGATGCAGTGCTTGACCTCTTCGGATCTTTGTCCGGCCATTGGCAGGACAGCCTGCGTGTGTTTGCGACTGTACAGGCGAAATGGCTTGGCCGCCTGCAGGAATGGAACAGGCTGGATGCGGCTGCGCGCCGGAATCGACTGTTCGACTTCGCAGCCGAAAGCTGGAAAAGATCGCCTCCCGGCACGCCCATGGTGGCAGCTGGTGTGACGAGCGCGGCACCTTCGCTGGCGCGGCTGCTGCGCGTTGTCGCCGATCTGGACGAAGGGGCAGTCATTCTGCCCGATTTCGATCTCACGATGCCAACCGATGTGTGGGACGAGCTGGGCCGCGCAGGCGCCGCGCCCGAACCGGGAGACACTCCATTCGCGCGCGATGATGCGGTTTCGCACCCACAATACCATTTGAAGCTGTTGCTCAACCGGATGGGCGTGGCTCGGGAAGAGGTCCAACCTTGGCACCGCAAAGGTCTGGCTGCGTCTCCGCCGGAACGCAGTCATGCCATCGGCTCGCTCTTCCTTCCTGCCGAGGCCAGCAAGACCTGGATCGAGCTACCCGCGGAAAAGCGCCGTTTGGCAGGCGTGCGGATTATGCAGGCTGCAACGCCCGAAGAAGAAGCGCAGGCTGTCGCATTGCTCGTGCGCGAAGCGCTGGATCATCCGGAAAAGCGCGTGGCCGTCGTCACGCCAGATCGGCCGCTTGCTCGGCGAGTCGTCCATCACCTCGCCCGCTGGAATATCCTTGCAGACGATTCTGCCGGACGCCCGCTTGCGCAAACTGCAGCAGGCCGTGCATTTCTCCTCACTGCCGAGGTCATGGCCGGAAATGCCAAAGCGGTGCCCTTGATGGCTCTGCTTGGTCACCCACTTGCCGATGGCGGGATGGAACGCGGAACATGGCTACGACACCTTCGGACAGTCGAGCGCGAACTGCGCGGTCCGAGGCTGGAAACCGGTCTTCGGCCAATCCGTGATGTCGTGGAAAAGTTCGTGCTCACCCATAAGCAGGTGGGGGATTGGTGGCAGCTAACCGAAGCGGCGATCGCTCCCCTCCTGCAATACCATCCGGACCAGACCGCACGATTGAGCGATCTGATCGATACGATCGCCATGGCTGCCGAGAATTTGTGCGGCGAGAAACTCTGGGCGAAGGAAGATGGCCGGAGTCTAGCGCAGTTCGTCGAGGATTTTCGTCTCCACGCCCGGGAGGCGCAATTCGAAATTCGTCCTCGCGACGTCGCTCGCGTGCTGGTGGATGCAATGGAACCGGTGGCCGTTCGCCCGCCTTATGGCGGTCATGCGCGGGTACAGGTGCTCGGATTGCTCGAAGCGCGCATGAACCGTGCGGATATCGTGATCTGCGCAGGTCTTAACGAAGGTGTATGGCCGGGGCGTGGCAGCGTGGACGCGCTTCTGGCGCCGCCGGTATTGCGGGCACTGGGTGTTCCCGGTGCGGATTTCCGTATCGGCCTTTCGGCGCACGATCTCGCCGGTGCGCTTGGTGCTCCTGAAGTTGTGCTCAGCCGTTCGGCGCGGGATGAAAGCGGGCCGACGATACCTTCGCGGTTTATTCTGCGCGTTCAGGCGTTGCTTGGCGATCTGCTGCCGAAACATACCGACACACGCGCCATCGATCTGGCCCGGGCCATGGTCCGCACGCCCGAAGCGCCAGTATATCCGCGGCCTCGTCCAATGCCGAATGCGGATCAGCGGCTGGTCGATATTTCGGCGACTGCGCTCGATCGGCTGCGCGGTGATCCGTACCAGTTTTTCGCGGGCAAGATCATGCAGTTGCAAGCGCTCGACGCGCTGGACGCGTCGCCGAGCCCCGCATGGCAGGGTGAGGTCGCGCATCAGATCCTTGAGGAATGGCACAGGGCCGATCCCAAACCGCCAATCGTCGAGATAATGAAGCGAGTGTTCGAGGAGCGAAACGTCCACCCGCTTATGCGCGGTCTGTGGCAACCACGCCTAGAACGCGCTCTCAAATGGGTGGAACATGAAGTCGCTGGTTACGGCGATCGCGAGGTTGTCGCTGTCGAAGCGTGGGGCGAAATGCATGTCGACGGTGTGCGAATTCACGGAAAGATCGACCGGCTTGACCGGTATGCCGATGGGACGCTGGCTATCGTCGATTACAAGACCGGCTCGCCGCCGTCGTCGAAGATGGTCGAACAGGGATACGCCCTGCAGCTCGGACTGCTCGGAATGATGGCGGAGCGGGATGGCTTCAAGGCGGCATCGGGCGAAGCGACCGGGTTCGAATACTGGTCGCTCGCCAAGTCCAAGACCGATGGCAACCCGTTTGGCTTCGGATACGTAGAGACACCGCTCAAGGTCGGAAGCAAAAGGAGCGGCCTGCCACCGGAAGATTTCCTGCCGACAACCGCAGCCTATCTGGATGGTGCGATTGCGGCCTGGATCAAGGGCGATGAGCCCTTCACCGCGCGGCTCAATCCCGATTATCCGGGTTACGATACCTATGACCAGCTCATGCGGCTGGACGAGTGGCTCCCACATATGGACGTGGAAGGGGAAGAGGCGTGAGCGGCCAGGTTTATCCGCTCGTCGGTCATCAGCGCGACGCGGTCGATCCGCGGGAGAGTGTTTGGCTCTCCGCAAGTGCAGGTACAGGCAAGACGCAGGTGCTCTCTGCGCGGGTCCTTCGCCTGTTGCTCGAACCGGGCGCTGATCCTTCGCAAATCCTGTGTCTGACCTTCACCAAGGCGGGGGCTGCCGAAATGGCTGTTCGCGTCAATGAAGTCCTCGCGCGGTGGGTTCGCCTGCCGGATGAAGTGCTGGCCGAGGAACTGGCCAATCTGGGCTCGCCGACCGATCCGGAAACCCGTTCCCGGGCGCGGTCGCTGTTTGCACGGGTTCTCGACTGTCCCGGTGGCGGGCTGAGGATCGATACCATCCATGCCTTCGCCCAGTATCTGCTCGCAGCGTTTCCCAATGAAGCGCAAATCCTGCCCGGCAGCCAGCCGATGGAAGATCGTGACCGGGACCTCTTGAGCCTCGATGTTCTTGCTGAACTCCTCGAAAGCGGCGAACCGATCGTGCGCGAGGCGGTGGCAGAGATGAGCCGCCGCAAGGGGACGGATGCCGTACGCGGCTGGCTGATGAAATGCGCCGGGTATCTCGACACATGGTACCAGCCCGACTGGCAGGGCGATCTCACTGCGCCGGTGCGCCGGCTGCTAGACATTCCATTCGATGCTGGAGCAGATTGGGTCGCTGAAGCCTGCACCGACGGTGAGTTTCCTGTCAGCGCTCTTCTAGCTTGCAGTCGCATCAACGCGGAGTGGAATACCGCCACTGGCCTGAAGAGCGCCGATTTCGCCGCGGGATGGCTGGCCGCGAGTCCCGCTGCCCGTCTTGCCGAACTTGATGGCTTCTTCGGCACTTTGCTTACGCAGAAAGGCGAGCCGAAGAGCATGGCCAATCTCGAAAAGATCAATCCCGCGTATGGCGGATATATAGCCGATGTCGTGGACGGTATCTCCTCAGTCACGCAGCGTCGTGCGCTGCTTGACCTTGCCGATTTTCTCGTACCCCAGCTCACGGCTGGCCGCGCATTTGCTTTCGAGTGGGAGGCGGCCAAGGCGCGTGAAGGACTTGTCGATTTCGACGATCTTATTGCCCGTGCCGCCAACCTGCTTTCTAACACGGCAATGGCTGACTGGATCCGCTACAAGCTGGATCGCAGTTTCGACCATATCCTCGTCGATGAAGCGCAAGATACCAATCGGGCGCAGTGGCAGATCATAGAGGCTTTGACCGACGATTTCTTCAGCGGCGAGGGCGCGCGGGGGAATGCAGTGCGCACGATTTTCACCGTCGGCGATTTCAAGCAGGCAATCTTCGGCTTCCAGGGCACCAGCCCGAAGAATTTCAGGGACGCCCGGGATCGTTTCGCCGAAAGCATGCGGAAAACAGCGGATGCGGCTGCCGACCTGCGAGGGGGGCCGTATCCGCGCTATCTGCGGGAATACGGGCTCGGTCAAAGCTTCCGTACCGCGGACAATGTTCTCGATTTCGTCGACAGTGCCATTGCCGCGATCGGCAGCGAAGGACTGGGTCTCGATAGAGACGCAGAAGAGCACGAAGGTCAATCCCGTCCCGGCATGGTGACCCTCTGGAACCTGATCCACGCCGATAGCGGCATGGAAGAAGGCGAGGGCGACGAAGGCTGGTTGGGACGTCACGATCGTAAATTGGCCGACCGTATAGCGCAGCAGGTTCGGCACTGGATGGATTCGGGCTTTCCCTTGGTGAAAGATCGACGCAAGGATGGTGCACCTCGGCGGGCTGGTCCGGGGGATGTCATGGTACTCGTGCGCAAACGGCGCGATCTGGCTTCGCTCATAGTAGCGCGTCTTCACCGCCGCGGCGTACCCGTCGCAGGCGTGGACAGATTGCGATTGGGAAATCCGCTCGCCGTCAAGGATCTGATGGCAGCCATCCGGTTTGCGGCACAGCCGCTTGACGACCTGACACTCGCATGTGTGCTCGTATCCCCGCTGATCGGCTGGTCTCAGGAAGAACTGCTCGAGTACGGCTATCGCGCGAAGAATGTCCGCCTGTGGGAACATCTGCGTAAAAGCGAAGCGCCTCGCGTCGGAGAAACCATGGCAATCCTGCGCGAGATTCTTCGCCGGGCGGATTTCGACACTCCGCAGCAATTGCTTCACTGGATCTTGATCGGCCCGATGGATGGGCGCCGGAAGCTTGTCGCGCGGCTGGGGCGTGAAGCGAACGATCCGATCGATGAATTGCTCAATGCGGCCAACGCCTACGCTGCAAGTCATATCGCGAGCCTGCAGGGCTTTATCCAATGGTTCGACGCTGGCGAGGGCGAAATCAAGCGAGACGCAGGCGAGGGCGGCGATCAGGTTCGCGTCATGACGGTGCATGGTTCGAAAGGGCTCCAGGCCCCCATCGTTGTACTCGCCGATGCGGCAATAGGCCCGGACGGCGCGCGCGATTTCGAATTGGAGGAAACGCCGCTGGGACACGTCGAGCCGCGGCGTATTCCCTTGCCGGGGTTGACCAAGGACCAGAAAGTCGGCCGGTTGCAAGTCGCGGAAGAGCGCGCTGCTGCCACCGAAATGGAAGAACACTGGCGTCTGCTTTACGTGGCAATGACGAGGGCGGAGGAAGCGCTATTCATCGGAGGTTCGCTCGGTCCCCGCGACGTGAAGCGTGGCCAGGCGCACGAAGATAGCTGGTACGCACGACTGAAGCCTCTCTTCGGCAATGAGCCGCTAGCCGATGATCTGTGGGGTTCGCGTTGGGAATGGGGCGAACTGACCAACGAGGCCCCGATCGAAAGCGTATCGGCAGCAGAGCCCGTCACCGCACTTCCTGCATGGGCAGTAAGTCCAGTCGGGCCGGAACCGCGTCCGCCCCGGCCACTTGCCCCGTCGGGTCTTGGTGAGGTGGAGGGAAGCGATCCGCCCCTGCCGCCAACACATGCAGCCGACGCCGCCCGCAGGGGCACGTTGATCCACGCGCTTCTCGAACGATTGCCGCTAGTGGACGAAGGCGATCGCAAGGCGCGCGGATTATCTTGGCTCGCTCGGCAAACGTCCGATCTCGATGAGCATGAACGTGCGGACATTCTCGACCGGGCACTGACCGTATTGGGAGATCCGCAGTTTGCACCGGTCTTCGGGCCGCAGGCTCTTGCCGAAATCCCGCTTGCTGCCGAAGTGAATGGGCAGGTGGTGATGGGGACCGCCGACCGGCTCCTCGTCACCCCCGAAAAGGTCACGGTCGTCGACTTCAAAACGGCGAGGCGTCCGCCCCTATCGGTCGATGCCATTCCCGACAGCACGATGAAGCAGATGGCTGCATATGCAGCGGCGCTGGAGGTGATATACCCCGGCCGCCAGATCGAGGCCGCCGTTCTCTATACCCAGACACCGCAGCTCTTCGCCTTGCCCGGCGAAAGACTTGCCGCTTACAAGAGCGCGTTTGCGGCTCCGCAGGAAAGTTTTGTGCTGCCGCCAGTTGAGTAAATACATGCGCAGCCCACATTGGGTGCCGACGAAATACAGGAGATTTCCAATGGCCACCACCGCCGTTACCGACGCCAGTTTCAAGTCGGACGTCCTAGAAAGCGAAAAGCCCGTGCTCGTGGACTTCTGGGCCGACTGGTGCGGACCGTGCAAGATGATCGCACCTGCCCTCGAAGAACTGAGCGAAGAACTGGGCGACAAGGTGACGATCGCGAAGATGGACATCATGGAAAATCCCGATGTTCCGGGTTCCATGGGCGTGCAGTCAATCCCTTATCTCGTATTGTTCAAGAATGGCGAGCCGGCTGCCCAGATGCGCGGTGCCGCCCCGAAAGGCCAGCTAAAGCAATGGCTTGAGGGCGAACTTTAGTCCAATCTAGAATATAGTTCGGCCAGCTCGTCCCACAGGGTCGGGCTTGCTGCACCCAGCAGGCCCGTTCGGCCCACCTCGTCCACGCGATAGGGTGAGCCGTCGGGCCTTGCCGCTTTTCCGCCAGCTTCGTTCAGCCACAGAACGCCGGCAGCGTGATCCCAGGCAAGCGTGCGCTCGAAGATCGATACGTCGTTCACGCCCAGCGCGAGACGAGGATACTGCTCCGCCGCGCAATAGGGAATGTCGACCAGATCGTACATCGGGGCGATGTGCCGCCTGGTCGCATCCCGCCGCGCATCGTCCATGAAAACAAGCGAAATGGCAGCTACCGGCGGGGTCTGGCCCGTCGGACGAGCAACAACCGTTTCGCCATTCACGCTGGCACCTTTGCCCGCGTGCGCAACGCAGAAGCGGCCCGTGAGGCAGTCGAAGATCCAGCCCGACCGGGCCACGCCCCCTTCTGCGCGGGCGATGATGATGCCGAAGGGCGGTTTGCCCGCGGCGAAATTGCGTGTGCCGTCAATCGGATCGACGATCCAGCATGGCCGATCGAGCCGATCGAGTATCGACGGGTCCGCATGCGCCGTCTCTTCGCCCACGAATGCGAGAGTTCCGTCGATAGCGGATAGCCCTTCGCGAAGCAGCGCTTCGCTATCCTTGTCCGCGATCGTAACGGGGTCGTTGCCGCCCTTGTCTTCCACATCGCCGGTCGCAAGGTTCTGGTAACGCGGCAGGATCGCCTGCTCCGTCACGCGTTGCATCAAGGCAAGGATCGCCTCGTCCAGCGCCCGATCTTCGGAGGTGAGCGGAAGAGTCACGAACGATAATCCGCGTTTATCGAGATATATCCGTGCGTCAGGTCGCAGGTCCAGACGGTTGCGCGGCCATCGCCCACGCCGAGATCGACATCGATGCGAATATCCTGACCCTCGAGATGCCTGGCAACCGGTGTTTCGTCATAGTCTGCGAGCGGCTGGCCGTCCTTCGCTGCCCAAGTGCCGCCAAAGCCGATCGAAAGCCTGTCGCGATCGGCAGGCTCACCAGCCTTGCCGACGGCCATAACGACCCGGCCCCAGTTCGCGTCACCCCCCGCAATGGCGGTCTTCACCAGCGGCGAGTTCGCTATGGCGAGGCCGACATGGCGAGCGCTTGCGGCGTCGGCAGCGCCGGTCACCGCTATCTCGATGAACTTTTGTGCACCTTCTCCGTCGCGCACAACCAGATGCGCCAAATCGCGGCAGATACCGAGAAGGGCGGCGTAAAACGCATCCGCCCCATCGTCATCCCAGGACGAGAGTGCCGAATTGCCAGCCTTTCCGGTGGCAAACAGGAGAACCGTGTCGCTGGTGGAGGTATCGCCATCGACGGTGATGCAGGAGAACGTTGCCTCATTTGCCTTGGACAACATTTCCTGAAGAAAAGCCGGATCGACAGCGGCGTCCGTGAAGACATAGCCGAGCATCGTCGCCATGTCCGGCGCGATCATGCCGCTGCCCTTGATGAAGCCGGCGAGCTCCACGCGGTTTTCGGCGAGCATGGCGGAAGCGGAGGCTCCCTTGGTGAACGTATCGGTCGTGCCAATGGCGCTGGCCGCATCTTCCCAGCCGCATGGCGCTGCAACCAGTGCCGCTTTGATCCCTGCCTGGGCTTTGTCCTTGGGCAGGGGCACACCGATCACGCCGGTGGACGACACGAACACCTCGCTCGGATCGCAATCGAGTGCAGAGGCGACCTGCGCCATGATCTGTTCCACCGCCTCGCGTCCGCGATATCCGGTGAAGGCGTTGGAATTGCCGGCGTTGACTATGAGCGCCCGGGCCCGGCCCAGCCTTGCTTGTTCCCGACCGAGCTCAACCTCGCTAGAAGCGCAGGCGCTGCGCGTGAAGACCCCCGCCACGGCAGTGCCGGGGCAAAGCTCGACATAGGTCAGGTCGCACCTGTCCCACGCCTTGTATCGCGCGCGGGCGATACGCAGCGTTACACCGTCGATCTGCGGCATGTCGGGGAAAGGGCGGGCGAGGGGAGAGCGTTCGAGATCCATGAACCATGCCGAATAGGCGCAGAGGCGCGTCGGGTAAACGGTCAACCGGGGTGGACGTGCGCGGCGACACGCCCTATCTGAACGATGCAATGCTTCGTCGCCTGATTACCCTGCTTGCGATCCTGTCCGGCCTTACTGCTGCCGGCGCGCCTGCGCATGCGGTTGTTTACGATGCGGCATCCGGGGTCGAACTGGCGGCCAAGGCGGAAAAAACCTGCAAAGGCGATGCCTGCAGGTGCGCCGATGCCGATCGCCAGACCTTCGATCTGCCCCGGGAAAAGAAGCCCAGCAAGCCGGCGACCGTCATCACGGTTTTCATTCCGACTGTGCAAATGGGTATCGACCGCGCCTGCGAATAGGCTGCCGGTTCAGTTCCAGATTTCCGTTCGGCACGAGCAGCGTGCGCGGACGTTCACCCCATAGAATTCATCCGGAAGGCTCAGGGCCCCTCACATGTTCAATACGCTCATGAAATCGATGTTCGGTTCGTCGAACGAACGTTACGTCAAATCACTTGGTAAAATCGTCGCACAGATCAACGCGCTCGAACCGCAATTGCAGGCGCTTTCCGACGAGGAACTCGCCGCCCAGACCGACAAGTTCCGCGGCCAGCTGGCAGATGGCAAGACGCTGGACGATATTCTTCCCGAAGCCTTCGCCACCGTACGCGAGGCATCGGTCCGGGTGCTGGGCATGCGGCACTTCGACGTGCAGATGGTGGGCGGTATCGTCCTCCATCGTGGCGAAATTTCGGAAATGCGCACCGGTGAAGGCAAGACGCTGGTCGCGACACTGGCAACCTATCTGAACGCGATCGAGGGCAAGGGCGTTCACGTCGTGACCGTGAACGATTACCTCGCCGCGCGCGACGCGGAATGGATGGGCCGCCTGCACCGCTTCCTCGGCCTGACGGTGGGCGTGATCGTGCCCAACCTTGCCGAACCGCAGCGCCGCGACGCGTATAATTCCGACATTACCTATTCGACGAATAACGAACTGGGTTTCGATTACCTGCGCGACAATATGAAACACGAGCGCGGCCAGATGGTGCAGCGTCCGTTCAATTACGCGATCATCGACGAGGTGGACTCCATCCTCATCGACGAGGCGCGTACGCCGCTGATCATTTCCGGGCCGACCGAGGACAAGTCCGACCTCTACATCTCGATCGACGAGGTGGTGAAGACCTTCCCCGAAGACTGGTACGAGAAGGACGAGAAGCAGCGCAGCATCCAGCTGACCGAAGAAGGCACCGAAGAGGTCGAGAAGCTTCTGATCGAGAAGGGCCTGCTGGAGTCGGAAAATCTCTACGACGTGGAGAACACGCAGGTCGTGCACCATCTCGACCAGGCCCTGCGCGCCGTGCACATGTTCAAGAAGGACATCGACTACATCGTCAAGGACGACAAGGTCGTCATCATCGACGAGTTTACCGGCCGCATGATGGACGGTCGCCGCTGGTCGAACGGCCTGCACCAGGCGGTGGAGGCCAAGGAGGGCGTGAAGATCGAGCCCGAGAACCAGACGCTCGCCTCGATTACATTCCAGAACTACTTCCGCATGTATCCCAAGCTGTCGGGTATGACCGGTACCGCAGCCACCGAAGCTGCCGAATTCTGGGACATCTACAAGATGAACGTGGTCGAGATACCGACCAATGTTCCCGTCGCCCGCATCGATGAGGACGACGAATTCTACAAGAATACGCAGGACAAGTTCAAAGCCATCGCCAAGGCGATCGCCGAGAAGAATGCTGTCGGCCAGCCGGTGCTGGTGGGCACGGTGTCGATCGAAAAGTCGGAAATGCTCAGCGAATTCCTGCGGCAGGAAGGTGTCGATCACGAAGTTCTCAACGCGCGCCAGCACGAGCGCGAAGCGCATATCGTGGCGCAGGCAGGCCGCATCGGTGCCGTGACCATTGCGACCAACATGGCCGGCCGCGGGACGGACATCCAGCTGGGCGGCAACGTCGATTTCCGGATCGACGACGAGCTGGGCGACATGGAAGATGGCGCCAAGAAGGATCTGGAAAAGGATCGGATCAAGGCGGAAGTTGCGGCCGAGCGCCAGAAGGTGCTGGATGCAGGCGGTCTGTTCGTGCTCGGCACGGAGCGCCATGAAAGCCGCCGTATCGACAACCAGTTGCGCGGCCGTTCGGGACGCCAGGGCGACCCGGGTCTGAGCCGGTTCTATCTGTGCCTGGAGGACGATCTGCTACGCATCTTCGGTCCGGACACGCTGTTTGCCAAGATGATGAACTCGAACCTGGAAGACGGCGAAGCCATCGGGTCCAAGTGGCTTTCCAAGGCCATCGAGACCGCCCAGAAGAAGGTCGAGGCGCGGAACTATGAGATCCGCAAGCAGGTCGTCCAGTACGACGACGTGATGAACGATCAGCGCAAGGTGATCTATGAACAGCGCGCCGAAATCATGGACAGCGAAGCGGTCGATGATGTGGTGGTCGACATGCGTCACGATGCGATCAATTCGCTGGTGGGCGAAGCCTGTCCTCCCGGCTCCTATCCCGAGCAGTGGGATATTGCCGGCCTGAAGGAGCGCGTCGGCGAAGTTCTCGGCATCGACGTCCCCATCGAACAATGGGTCGACGAAGATCAGGTCGAACCGGAGATTATCGAGGAACGACTGGCGGCAGAAGCCGACACGATCATGGACAACAAGATCGCGGCGGCGGACCCGGGCCTGTGGCGCCGTATCGAGAAAAGCGTGCTGCTGCAGGAACTTGACGGGCAGTGGAAAGATCACCTCGCAACCCTCGACGCCTTGCGTCAGGTAGTGGGGCTGCGCGCTCATGCGCAGAAGCAGCCGCTGAACGAATACAAGCAGGAAGCCTTCAGCCTGTTCGAGAGCATGCTCGACAATCTGCGCGAGACGGTGACCAACAAGCTGATCAGGCTGGAACTGGTGGAGCCGGCACCGCTGCCCCAGATAGACCTGCCCGACCTTCCCGATTTCCTGACCGGCCATATCGATCCGCTGTCGGGTCTCGACGATTCGAACGATGGCGATGGTTCGGCCAGCCGCGCGGCGCTGTTCGGCGCCCTGGCGGGCAGTCCTCGTGCGGCCGTAGGGCCGGGCGGCTCTGCCAGCGACAACCCCTATGCGGGAATGGAAATCAGTCGAAATTCGCCGTGCCCGTGTGGATCGGGCAACAAGTACAAGCATTGTCACGGGGCCATCAGCGCCGGATCGACGGTCTGATCGAACCGTCGCGCCGCCTGTGGCGAAATATCAGCTAGTATGTGGGACGGGGGCCGTGGACGATCACGGTCCCCGTTCATTCATTTCCAGGGATAGGCCTCGGTTCGGATTGGGATTTCACCTATGGCCGCATTGATTGCGGGATTTTTCGTCACGGCGCTGCTCTATGCGAGCGTCGGGTTTGGCGGCGGGTCGACCTATACGGCTTTGCTTGCCCTATCGGCGGTCGACTATCGTGTGCTTCCGCTTCTTTCGCTGGCCTGCAACATCGTGGTCGTCGCAGGCAGCACGGTGCGATTTGCGCGCGCGGAGATAACGCCCTGGCGCGGCGCGATAATCCTGACAGCGATCGCTGCGCCGGCAGCATTCCTGGGTGGTCTGACACCTATCGGCCAATCCGCATTCCTTGCCATACTGGGTGCAAGTCTGCTGCTGACCGCGTTGACGCTGGTGCTTCCGTCGCGGGCAAGCGGAGATTCCGACCCGACGCGCTTGGCGCGGTTCATGCCATTGCTGGCCGTTCCGCTTGGCTATCTGGCCGGCCTGGTCGGCATTGGCGGCGGCATCTTCCTGGCGCCGTTTCTTCACCTGACGAAGTGGAACAGCGCGCGAGCCATAGCGGCGACGGCAAGCCTGTTCATTCTGGTCAATTCCCTGTTCGGGCTGGCCGGACAATTGCTGAAAGGCGGCGCAGAACGACTGGGGGCGGCGGTGGACCTTGGCCTGCCCCTGCTGATCGCCGTCGCCATCGGAGGCCAGATCGGCAGCTTCCTTGCGCTGAAATATCTGCCCCAGCGCTGGATCCGCCTCGGCACCGCAGCGCTCACCGGCTGGGTAGGCGCGCGTCTGCTGCTGAATTTGTGAGAATAGTGGTCACCTGAATTAGCCGTCCCGTCAATCGGCGAGGGGCAATCGCACTTCAAACGTGCTGCCTTCGCCGGGCAGGCTCTTCTGAAGCACGATCTCACCGCCATGCAGTTCGACGAGCTGTTTCACCAGTGCGAGGCCGATGCCCAGTCCTTCGCCCACGACGCCCAGCCCGTTGTCCGACTGTTCGAACATGTTGAATATCTGGGCCTGCTGACCGGGCGGTATGCCGATGCCGTTGTCGGAAATTTCGATGATAGCGAAGCCATCGGCTTTCGAGACCTTGACTCCGATGTCACCGCCTTCGGGCGTATAGCGCGCCGCATTACCGACTATGTTGCTGATGATCTGAATAAAACGCGCCGGATCCACCTCGAGAGTGATCGCATCGTCCGGTGTCTCGACTGTCAGGCGATGATTGGCAGCGACGATGGCCGGCTCCGCAAGCTCCAGGGCGGCCGGCAGCACCTCGTCGAGGCCGACCTTTTGTTTTCTCAGCAATATCTTGCCGCGTTCGATCCGGTTTATGTCGAGCAGATCGTCGACGAGGCGGGTGACATGGTTGAGGTTCTGCCGCATCGAGAGCCGCACCTGGCTGAGGTCTCGCCCGCTATTCCCGCGATCCAGTATGTTGAGGCCGGATGAGAATACCGCCAGCGGATTACGCAATTCGTGGGCAAGCACTGCCAGAAACCGGTTCTTCTGCTGATTGGCGGCTTGCAGCGCGGCGCTCAGTTTCGCCAATTCGTCACGCTGGGCGGTGATCTGGCGGCGCTGGTTATACAGATCGAGAAAAACATTCGCCTTGGAGCGCAGGATGTCCGCTTCGATCGGCTTCTGGATGAAATCGACGGCGCCGGCTTCATATCCGCGGAAACGACGCGCCTCATCGCCCGATCCCGCTGTTACGAAGATAATGGGGATGTGCCGCGAACGCTCGTTGGCGCGCATGAATTCGGCCAGTTCGAAGCCGTCCATACCCGGCATCTGGACATCAAGCAGCGCGAGCGCGTATTCGTTGGCGAGCATCAGCTCGAGCGCTTCTTCGCCGCTTTGCGCCTTGTGCAGATCCAGGCCTTCGCTTGCGAGGAGCGCCTCGAGCGCCAGCAGGTTCTCTTCGAGATCGTCGACGAGCAGGAATTTGACGGGATCGGTCATTCTTCGAGCATCGCTTGCAGGGCGTTGGGGATGTCGTCCAGCCTTATCGTACTTGCTGGGGGGCATGCGGCGAGGGCCGCTTCGGGCATGGTGGCGACTTCCGCAGTCGCCGGGTCCTGTACGAACCCGCGGCCGCCGGTCTTACACACAGCCTTCAACCCTTGGGCGCCATCCTGGTTCGCGCCGGTGAGGACAACCGCCGCGAGCGCCGATCCAAACGCATCGGCCGCAGTCTCGAACAGGACGTCGATGGCGGGGCGCGAGTGATTGACGGCTTCGTCGGACGACAGCGCGAGCGTTTCCGCGGTTTCTACCAAAAGATGATAATCGGGCGGGGCGAAATAGATCGTGCCGGGTGCAAGCGGCTCCTTGTCCTCAGCTTCCTTGACCCTGAGGCGGCATTTGCGCGCGAAGAGATCGACAAGGGCATTGTCCTTGCGCGGCGGAATGTGAACGACCACCAGGACCGGCGCTGGGAAATCCGCAGGCAGGTCCGGCAGCACATGCGAAAGCGCCTGAACGCCTCCGGCGGAAGCCCCGATGACTACTGCTCGCAGGCTCATCGCGACGCCTTCCGGTAAATCTTCTCTTCGCGAACGAATTCGGAGAAGAGATGTGCATGTGCCGAAAAGCGCAGGCTTTCCTTCGAGCCGACGCCGAGAAATCCGCCCCGGACCAGCGCGTCGCCAAACAGTCCGACGACGCGATCCTGCAGTTCGCGATCGAAATAGATCAGCACGTTGCGGCACGAAATCAGATGCATCTCGCCGAACGCGGCATCGGTCACGAGGCTATGGTCGGAAAAGACGGTGCGCTCGCGCAGGGACTTGTCGAACACGGCCCGGTCGTAATTCGCGGTATAGTAATCGGACAAAGACGTGTGTCCGCCCGACAGGCGATGGTTTTCCGTGAAGAGCCTGATGCTTTCGAGGGGATATACGCCCGCCTGTGCCGCCTTGAGCGCGGTAGGGTTGATGTCGGTCGCGTAAAATATCGTCCGTTCGGCCAGACCTTCCTCGGCGAAGAGGATCGCAAGCGAATAAAGTTCTTCACCGTGGCTGCACCCGGCGACCCACACCTTGAGCGAGGGATAGGTGCGCAGGTGCGGCACCACCTTTTCTCGAAGGGCCCGGAAGTAGGACGGGTCGCGAAACATTTCGCTGACCTGGACAGTCAGAAAATTCAGCAATCGGGGCAGGATCGTCTCGTCATGAAGAACGGCGGACTGCATCTCCGATATGCTGTCATAGCCCCATTGCGTGCGCGCTTGCAGCAGGCGCCGCTTGATCGATGCGCGGGCGTAATGTCTGAAATCGTAATGATAATGGCGATATACAGCATCCAGCAAAAGCTGGATCTCGATATCTTCGATACTGTCCGCCATCAGCGAGGCATCCATACGCGCACCAGCGAGAGCAGTTTGTCGACGTCGATCGGCTTGGCCATGTAGTCGTTTGCGCCCGCATCGATGCATTTCTGCTGGTCGTCCGGCATGGCCTTGGCCGTGAGCATGACGATCGGCAGCTTGGTCCATTGCGAATTGTCCCGGATCGCACGAGCCGCGGTCAGCCCGTCCATGACCGGCATCATTACGTCCATCAGTACAAGGTCGATCTGCTTGTCGGGATCGCCTTCAGCCTCGGCAAGGGCGTCGAGGGCTTCCTGGCCGTTGCGCGCGATCCGCGTGAGGGCCCCGCGAGGTTCCAGAACACTTGTCAGCGAATAGACATTACGCACATCGTCTTCGACGATCAGAATTCGCTTTCCTTCCAGTGCGGCGTCGCGGTGACGGGCTTTCTCGATCATCTGGCGCTGTTCGGGCGGAAGTTCGGAGACGACGCGGTGGAGAAACAGCGAGACTTCATCGAGGAGACGTTCGGGAGATTTCGCTCCCTTGATGATGATCGAGCTCGAATAGCGGCGAAGGCGTTGCTCTTCCTCTGTCGACAGGTCGCGCCCGGTGTAGACGATCACCGGCGGTAGCGGCGCTTCGCCTTCTTCGCTCAGGGTTTCCAGCAAGGTAAAACCCGAGGCGTCAGGCAACGAGAGATCGAGGACCATGCAGTCGTACTGACCATCCCGCAGTTCCTCCAGGCACTCGGCCGCCGTGCCGACCCCGACTGTCTCCACGTCCTGCGATCCAAGTAGCTCCCCGACCGCATCCCGCTGAACCTCGTCGTCCTCCACGATCAGCACGCGCCGCATCCGGGACGCGAGCTTTTCCTGAAGACCGGCGAGCACTTCGGCGAGCTGTTCGCGCGGCGCAGGTTTCTCGAGAAAGCCGATCGCGCCCAATGCCAGCGCCGTCTGGCTCTGGTCCGAACCGGAAATCACGTGAATGGGAATATGCCGCGTTTCTTCCTGATGCTTCAGGCGATCGAGCACGGTAAGACCGGACTGATCGGGCAGGCCGATATCCAACACGATCGCACTTGGACGGTAATCCCGGGCGAGATCGATCGCTTCCTGTGCCGTCCCGGCGACAATGCACTGGAACCCCAGTTCGCGCGACAGTTCGCAAACGATGCCGGCGAAGGTCGTGTCGTCCTCGATGACGAGCAGCAGCCGCTTGCCTTCCGCAAGGGCATCGCGATCGTCGTCGAGCATGGCGGGCTTGGCTGGCGCGGTTCGCGGCTTCGCTGGAGGTAACGCGGCCGGGGTGGGCGCGTCGTCACGGGTGACCGGCATCGGCTGACGCGACGCAACCTTGGCAGGATCGTAGGCTGTCGGCACACTCACTACGAAAGTGCTGCCTTTGCCTTCTTCGCTTTCGAGCCTGATGGTGCCGCCCAGAAGGCGCACGAGTTCGCGCGAGATCGACAGGCCGAGCCCAGTGCCGCCGAATTTGCGGCTGATCGTACCGTCGGCCTGCTGGAATGCTTCGAAGATCGCCTCGCGCTGACCTTCGGCGATGCCGATGCCGGTGTCGGTCACGGCAAGCTCGACCATGTCGTCCGATCCGGCGGCGATCGACAGTCGGACGCTTCCCTTCTCGGTGAATTTGAGCGCGTTCGACAACAGGTTCTTGAGCACCTGCTCGAGCCGTAACCGGTCGGTCTCGATCGATCTTGGAGCGTCGGGCGCCACGGTAATATCGAGTTCCAGCCCGCGCTGCTGCGCAACCGGTTCGAACACCTTGCGCAGGTCCCCGGCGAGCCGTTCGGTTGCAACCGGCGCTGCTTCGATCTCCACGTGGCCGGCCTCGATCTTGGAAAGGTCCAGAATGTCATTGATCAGCGTCAGAAGATCGTTGCCCGAAGATTCAATCGTGCGGGCGAATTTCACCTGTTCGTCCGACAGATTGCCGTTCGAATTGTCGGCCAGAAGCTTGGACAGGATCAGCAGCGAGTTGAGCGGGGTGCGCAATTCGTGGCTCATATTGGCCAGAAAATCGGATTTGTACTGGCTCGCCTGTTCCAGTTCACGCGCCTTCAGCTCAAGCGAGGCGGCAGCGCGACCCAATTCGTCGCGCTGGCCCTCAAGCGTCTGGGCCTGCTCTTCGAGCTGGCTGTTGGTCTGCTCAAGCTCGACCTGCTGCAGTTCGAGGCGCGCCTGCGATTCCTTGAGCGCATTGCCCTGTTCCTCGAGCTCCTCGTTGGAGACCCGCAATTCCTCGCTCTGGGCCTGAAGCTCGCCGGCCTGCCGCTGCGCTTCCTCCAATGCGTCTTGCAAACGCTCACGGAACCGCGCCGATCGCAAGGCGATGCCCACCGCGCCCGAGACCGCTTCAAGCAGTTCGAGCACGCGCTCGTCGACTCCTTCAAAGAAGCCGAGCTCCATGACGGCATTCACGCGCCCATCGGAAAAGGCAGGCGCCACGACCACATGCCGCGGTGTTTCGCTGCCGAGCGCCGATCCGATCTTCAGGTACCCTTCGGGCAGGTTGGTCAGCATCGTCGCTCGTGCATCCGCCGCGACCTTTCCAAGCAGCCCTTCGCCAGGCCCGAACGCTTCGGGCACTCCGGCCTCATCCGGCACGCCAAGCATGGCAACTCTATTGAAGGCGCCGCCTTCGCTCTTGAAAAGCGCACCGGCGACCGCGTCCGTGCGATCGGCGAGGAATGTCAGAATGGCCGCCGCTAGCTGAGAGACGGTCTTCTCACCCCGCATGGCTTCGCTAAGTTCGACCTGTGCGGTCTGCATCCAGCGCTGACGCTCTCGGTTACGGTTCGTACGGACCATCAGTACGAAGATCGCAATTGTCAGGGCGATGCCGATCAGGCTGGTGACAATGGCGCTGACGACAGCGGTGCGCGACGCTGCGGCAAGTTCCTCGACCCGTTGCTGGCGCTCGCGCACTTCCTCGCGCTTCATCTGCGCCAGCTGATCGCGGATTGCGTCCATGGCGATCTTGCCGCGCTCGCTAACGGTCAGATCGATGGCTTGCGCGATACCTTCATTGCGCCGCGTCTGGATGGCGCGGGCGGAAAAGCGGAACTTGTTCTCGATCGCAGAACGGAGCCGTTCGACATTGGCACTTTGAACACTGCTTGCCCGGGTCAGCGATTCAAGTGCCGTCAGATTGTCGCGCGCAGTGCTGACCCCGTCGTAATATGGCTCGAGAAAATTGCCCTCGCCGGTCAGGAGATAGCCGCGCTGCCCAGTCTCGGCGTCCAGACTTGCCGCCAGCAGTTCGTCGAGAGTGCTCAACACTTCGTGCGTATTGCGGATTCGCGCTTCGTTGGCGCGCATGTCGTTCACGTTGGAATAGGCGGCGAAAGCGCTGATCAGGAAAAACCCGACACCGATCAGCAGCCCGCCGATCGTCCATCCATTCGCGGAATTACGAAACAACCGCGCATATGCTGTATTTTTCAAAGAAACGGCGCCTTAAGGAAATTCGCGCCCGCCTTAGCGAGGCCCGTTGACGGTTATCAAACAAATTTCGCGATTTATCTGATGGCGACCCGGAGAAAAGGTGGCGCGGATCCCGTGTGTATTTCGAATTTTGTTTAGCAAGCAGTGATCGAGAAAGTGTCGGCGAAGCAAGCGCGCTGTGGCTTGGAAACGCCGACCATCCAGGAAGACAAATACGGAATCTTTGCGGTGGGCGATCGTTACCTCAGAGAATGAGCACCTTCGCAAAGAATCCGCTTCATCGCTGCAGCTCTATTTTTCTTTTTCAGACGATTGAGCGGCGCCTCGTGTCCAACCGGTCTTGTAGCGATCGAACCAGGCGAGGATCGCCGAGGCTTTTGCTGCGGATTGCGAGGGGCGGGCGGCGATGCCACCATGGCTGGCTCCGGGGACTTTGACCAGTGCCGTCGGAACGCCACGCAGGCTTAGCGCAGTGTAATACTGTTCGGATTCGCTGACGGGGGTGCGATAGTCCTCGCTTCCGACGACCACCAATGTGGGTGTCTCGACATCGCCAACGAGCGACAGCGGCGACATGCGCCAGTAGGTTTGCGGATCTTCCCACGGCTGTGCGCCGATCCAGTATTTGCCAAAGAAGGAAGGGCCATCGGCAGTAAGCGCTTGGGTGGTCCAGTTGATGACCGGCTTTTGTGTTGCCGCTGCCTTGAATCGCCGCGTTTTGCCGACGATCCAGCTTGTCAGAACGCCCCCACCCGAACCGCCGGTGACGAACAGTTGGTCGGGATCGGCGATCCCGAGCGAGATTGCGCGATCGACGATAGACATGAGGTCGAAATAATCGTTGCCCGGATAGGCCTTGTCGATCTGATTGGCGAAATCTTCGCCATAACTGGTAGAGCCCCGCGGATTGGCGGACAGCACAGCGTAGCCTGCTGCCGCGTAGAGCTGATTGTCGGTCGAGAAATGCGGGCCGTAGGCCGCGAACGGACCGCCATGTATTTCGAGGATGAGTGGGACGCGCTGGCCTTCGACGTAATTCGGCGGCAAGGTCAACCAGCCTTCGATCTCGAGCCCGTCATGGCTTGATTGTGTCGCTATACGTCGAACTTCACCGAGAGATTTGACTGCTCTCAACGACCGGTTGAGATCCGTCAGAATGCGCGCTTCGCCGCCGGCACGAGCAAGCTGAACTTCGGCTGGGCGAGTTGCGGTGCCCCCTGTGAAAGCGATCATATCATCGTCGGAAACTGAGAAGCTGCCGCCGGTGTAGGGGCGGTCGAGGCCGCCACCGGAAAGACCATCGACTACATCGCGCACCGAACCATCCAAGGCGACGCGAGCTACCCTCGTCTCACCGGAAATATCGTATTGCGCATAGATCCCGCGTCCATCGGCATCCCAGACGATACCCGTCGGGTTGAAATTCCAGTCGGCTGTGAGGTTGCGGACATTCGATCCGTCGCGGTTCATGACATAGAGGTCGTTGTCCTCGTAGGCTCGCAATGCATCATCGAAGCCGAGATAGGCAATCAGCTGCCCGTCAGGAGATACGACAGGATTGCCGTCCGGACCATCGCGATCGGTCAGTTGGCGAATTCCGCCGGACGCCACATCGAGCGCATAGACCTCACCTTCGACTGAATCGATTTCCCAATCGGCACGGCGGTTGGCACCGAAATATATCGTGGAGCCATCCGGCGACCAGCTAAGTGGGCCGCCATCATGGAAGCGGCCGAAGGTAAGCTGGCGCGGCGCGCCTCCCGTGCTCGGCACAACGAAGATCTTGTCGAAACCAGGTTCCAGATAGCCTTGGCCGTCAGCCCGATAAGTCAGCAGATCGCGAATTTCGAGTGGCTCGGCCCAGTCTGCACCTTCCGGCTTGTCTGATGGCGCAGTGCCCAGCTTGGGGCCGTCATCCTTGACCAGCATCGTATAGGCGATCGACCGACCATCGGGCGACCAGGCCATGCTCGAAGGGCTGGTGGGTAGTCCCGTCAACCGAACGGCATTGCCGCCCTCGATCCAGTGCACCCAAAGTTGCGGCCCGCCGCCTTCCGTGGACACATAGGCAAGTCGGTCGCCGCTGGGCGACCACCGAGGGTTGAAAGCATCGCCATTGCGTCCGGCGAGCGGGGTTTCGCGACCGGTGCGCGTGTCGATCAACCAGATCGATCCAATCGCGCGATCGGACATGATGTCGTTCGACTGGCGCACATACGCAATGTAGCGCCCGTCGGGGCTGATTTGCGGATCGCTGGCGATGGCAAGATCGAACAGGTCGGCGCCGGTGAAGCGGCGCTCGGGCCCGCTGCGGGTGCTGCCCGTGGCAGCACCCGACATGGGGGTGGCCTGCCGGGACTGTGCATCCGGAGCAGCCGTTTGCTCAGGTTCGGGTTGCTGTGCGACGGCCATCTGCATCGGGAATGCGAGCAATGCCATGCTCATCACCAACTTGCCTGTGGCCATGCAGTATTCCTTTCCTTTGTTCGAAGATCTCGGGCGCTGGGTGTTTTGGAGCTTAGGCGAGTTTTCTTATCTGGTGCAATGATCAGCGTGCCCAACTTAGCATCGCGATGCGGAGCCGTTTCGCCCCTCCGGTATAAGAGCTCGTCGGAACATTCGGTGGGCCAGAGGTTAGAATTGGAGCCTTGTCCAAAACCAAGGCCATTCATCTGGGCGAAAATGCTTCGCCTCACTGTTTGAAGCAGTAGCTCACAAATGAGGTGGAAATTGATACGCTCAGTATATGGTGCTTTAGCGGCTCTTACTTTGACATCCACGGGTTGCGGTGCGGCCCAAGATGCTAACAACACGTCATCGCATGACATGGGTGAGACGGCGCCCGCAACGCGGGGCCTGGACGCCGCCGCCATGGAGCAGGTCCTCAACCGAGCCGAGAACCTTCCCAACATCCGCTCGCTCATCGTGATGCGGGGCGGTGAGGAACTTGTTGCGCGGCGGTTCCATGGCGGAGCCGCGCTAGACGATACTGTTAACATCAAGTCTGCCTCCAAGTCGGTCATTTCGGCACTGGTAGGGATTGCGATCTACCGGGGCATTTTTGATGGCGTCGATCAGCCGATCCTAACCGAATTGTCGAGCCATGCGCCGCGAGAGGCCGATCCACGCCTCAGCCGTCTGACCATAGGCAATCTGCTTTCAATGCAGGCCGGATTGGAACGCACGTCGGGAGAAAATTATGGCCGTTGGGTGTCGAGTCCGAACTGGGTTCGATATGCGCTCTCGCGGCCCTTCGTTGAAGAACCAGGCGGTGCGATGCTCTATTCGACCGGCAGCACCCATCTTCTGTCCGCCATGCTGACGGAGGCATCGGGTCGATCGACCTGGGCCCTGGCGCAGGAATGGCTGGCCGATCCGTTGAATGTCGCCATCCCGCAATGGGAACGCGATCCACAGGGAATTTACCTTGGCGGCAATCAAATGGCCATGAGCCCGCGCGGCATGGCGAAGTTCGGAGAACTCTACCGGCTCGGCGGGGCGATCGATGGGAAGCGCCTGCTGCCAGAGGAATGGGTCGAACTCAGTTGGAAGCCTCAGACGACTTCCCCCTGGAGCGGCGAGCAATATGGCTACGGATGGTTCATATCCGACGTCGGCGGACATGAGTTGTATTATGCGTGGGGATATGGAGGCCAAATGATCTATGTCGTGCCTGACCTCGAATTGACGGTGGTCATGACGTCCACAACGGATGTCGAGCGCGGAGGGCAACATATTGCCGCTCTGAGAAGCCTGCTTGCGGAGGGCATCGTTCCGGCCGCGAAAACCGGCGGAAGCGTTTAGTCCGTTACTATGTGCAGATGGCTTTGAAACCCGCAGCCATGAAATCGGCCATGCGTTGCTTCACCGCTTCGAAATCCTCCGATTGGCAAAGGCCATCGGACAGTTTGTCGATCCGCCCCGTTCGCGCGAGCGTGAGTAGCAAGGCGCCGGACACGAAATGATAGCCCCAGAAAATATCGACCTTGTTGGCATCGGGCAGGGCGCGGTTGATGATGTCGACCAGCTTCAGGACAACCGGGTCGAAATTCTTGTCCATGAGTTTCGCGCCCCATTCGGGCGTATTGGCCACTTGCGATGCGAGCGCCCCATAATTGCGCCAGCCTTCGCCTCCTGCGCCATACAGGTTGAGGTCCGTGTCGAGAAAGGTGTGTAGCGCCCCTTCGACGGTAAGGTTGTCTTCGTTTGCCTTCTCGTATTCTTCCAGCGCTTTCATCCGCAATTCACGAGTCACTTCGGCGCGGCGCTCGAAAACGGCTTCGAAAAGGGTATCCTTATCGTCAAAATAGTAATTCACCAGCGTATGGTGAACGCCTGCACGTTGGGCGACATCCTTCAGCGTCACCCCGTAAAGTCCATGTTTCGAGAAGAGATATTCGGCTTCGTCCAGGATCTGTTCGGTCGTCTCGGCACGCCGTTCCGCTTTGCTCAGCGGCTTTTTTCCGGGCTTCCTGGCTGCTGGCACGCTGTTACTCTTCCGCATGGACGCCGCATCTGCGGCCGCGAGGGTGATAGAACGCTCATGCATTGCAATATTCGTTCCGTAAGCGCAACTTGTCGATCTTCCCGGTTGGCGCCAAAGGCATCTGCGGCAATCGCACGACGTGATCGGGGATCCACCAACTAGCCACCCGACCGTCCAGCTCTGCCAAGAGTTCAGCGTCGGTGGGGGAATACCCATCGCGCAGTTCGACGAGCAAAAGCGGACGCTCTCCCCACTTGGGGTCGCTGCGTCCGATGACCGCAGATTGCGATACGCAGGGAAGGGCGGAGATGACCGTTTCGATCTCGGTCGGATTGATCCATTCGCCACCTGACTTGATCAGATCCTTGGAGCGCCCGGTGATGAGCACGGTGCCGTCCCGCTCGATCCTTGCGAGATCCCCGGTGTTGAACCAGCCGTCTGCGGTGGCCTGCTGTTCCTGCCCGAAATAACGATCGACCACCGCGGCGCCCCGGACCCAGAGGTGCCCCTCGACCTCCCGCTGCGCGTCCAAAGGGTTGCCTTCGCCATCGGTAAGCCGCAAGTCGACACCGACGGCCGGGCGGCCGGAGGTGCGCGGATCGCGCGCCTCCGCACCCGGGGGCGTCGCCGTCCCTAGCGGCGATAATTCGGTCATGCCCCAAGTCGTCTGGACCTCGATCCCGCGCTGCTCGATCCGGTCCATCAACGCCTGCGACATGGGCGCACCGCCGACCATGATGCGTTTAAGGCTCGGCAACTGAATTCCATTCGCATCGAGATGATCCATCAGCCCGAGCCAGACCGTGGGCACGCCGACCGCTATGGTGACGCTTTCGTTCGCGATGAAGCGCGCCAAGCTGGCACCATCCGCGTAGCGCCCCGGCAAAACCAGCTTTGCGCCGACAGCGGGACAGGCGAAGGGCAACCCCCAGGCATTGGCGTGGAACATCGGCACGACCGGCATGACCACTTCGCGCGCGGTGATCGAGGTTACATCGGCTTGAAGCAGCTTCAGTGTATGGAGGTAATTGCCGCGGTGGGTGTAGGTGACGCCCTTCGGTGCGCCCGTCGTGCCGGAGGTGAAGCAGAGGCCGCTGGGCAGAGTTTCGTCGAAGCCGCCCCATGCGATCTCTTGAGAGGGTTGTACTAACAGGTCATCCAGGCTGTCGTTACCATCCTTCACTGGGCCCAGCGCAATGAGGCGGCAGGCGCCTTTGGTTGAGGCAACAATCACCTCGCGCGCAAGATCGAGCAGGTCGGAGCTGGCCAACAGGATGGACGCTTCCGATTGCCCGATCATCCAACCCAGCTGTTCGGCGGTCAGGCGGGGGTTAAGCGTGTGGCAGACCGCACCCATCCCCATGATGCCGTACCACGCTTCGACATGTTCCTGCGTATTCCACGCGAGCGTGGCCACTCGGTCGCCAGTCTTAATGTTAAGCGCGTCCAGCGCGGCCGAGACGAGGCGAGCCCGGAGATGCAGTTCCGCGTAATTGATCCGTCCGACTGTTCCGTCATCCCGGGCGCTCACCACTTCGGCGTCGGGATGCCATTTTGCAGCGTGGCCCAGAAACCGATCCAGCGTTAGCGGGAAATCCTGCATCGCCCCATCGATCATCGGCACTGGTCCACGGGGGGCGGAAGCACAGGTGAAGCGAGGCCCGCATTCCAGTTCCATTGCTGATCGCCTGCGGCGCGGCGGCGGCAGACGACATGCTCGACCAGATCATAGCGATAGCTCATGACGTCCTCGATGACGTGTGGCCTCTCGTCGAACACCATCCAGTTTTCGCTTTGTCCGAACGCCGGCCATTTTGGATTGCCATCGGACGACGGCTCGCCCGAGCGGGCAAACGATGTCCAGTAATCGACCATCGCATCGGACAGCGCCCGTTCCTTGCGATCGCGTGGAATGCGTGGCCAATTGGCGGCGGTCCGTTCGATCGTTCCGAACATGTAGGGCAGCTCGGCACCGTGAAATGCGTGAAGGCCTGTTTTGTCGGCGGCAGGATATCCATGATCGAAGAGATAGACGAAAGCCGGGGAGCCAACCGCTTCCTGCTTTTCTGCAATACGCTGCGTAGTCCACCCATAAAGCGCATCACGCGTCGTCTCGAGCATGCTCTGCTCGATCCTCTCGGAGGGGTAGATCCGCAGAAAGATATCGGCCACATCGCCATAGGCATTGCGGATTTTGGCTTCGTATTCTTCTTTACCGGATGGGGCGGGGGGCAGCAGCATCCGCAGCGAGCGAATTTCCCCGCTATTGAAGCCGGCGAGGACCGGCACGCGAGCTTGCGCTCCTTGGTCGAACACATCGGTGATTTGCGCAGGGACGATCTTGCCGTCCACTGTGAAATAGGTCTGGAAGCCTGCGACGGTCGACTTTCTCGTTATCTCGCCAGCGCTCATCTCGCGCAGTCGGGCCAGATTTCCTGCGCCAATCGCTTCGGCGATGCGCACTCCTTCGCTTTCGGCGGAAGGGTGGCCATTGAGCACTTGTCGAAGGCTCGGCTCGGAAACCATATATGCGCTCTGCATAACGGCACGGTCGAAGAGGCCCGTGGCAAGCGGGGATGCGAGGAGGTGCATGACGCTAAGGCCACCCGCCGATTCCCCCGCTACAGTCACATTGCCGGAATCGCCGCCGAATGCCGCGATGTTGCGCTCGACCCAGCGCAGCGCCTCGATCTGATCGAGGAGACCGTAATTACCGGAAACATTGTCCGGCGATTCCGCAGACAGTTCGGGATGGGCCATGAAGCCGAGCGCCCCAAGCCTGTAGTTGATCGAGACAACCACGACCCCACGCTTTGCCAGTTCCGCCCCGTTATAGAGCGAGAAACGGCCTGCGCCTGTCAAGAGCGAGCCGCCATGAATCCAAACGAACACCGGCGCATGATCCGCATTCTCGGGCTGCCAGACATTGAGCGAGAGGCAGTCCTCGCTCATCGGTGGGAGGTCCTCGTAATAAATGTTTGCAGGTACGTTCGGGAATTCGGGCTGGTTGCAGATTGGGCCGAACTCGCTCGCATCGACCGGTGCGCTCGCACGCGCTTTCGGTACGGGCGGGCGCCAGCGACGCTCGCCGGTCGGCGCTTCTGCATAGCTTATCCCGCGAAAGACATTCGCCGAGCCCTCGGTAACACCCTCGAATGTACCGGCGGGCGCGGTGACGGACGGCCTCTCGGCAGACGATGCGGCTGCAGAAAGGCCGAGGGCCGTCATGCCAAATGCGATGTGACGAAGCGCCCGATAGTGCGACCGGATCATGGTCAGATCCCGTAGCTCAGGCGGATGCCAAATGTCCGCGGACGCAGGGTGCCGAAACGGCTGATCAGGAAGGCTTCTGGATGGATGTAGGTGATGGAATGATCGTCGAAGATGTTCTCTACATAAAGCTGCGCGCCGAGCTTGCCCTTGTTTACCCCAAAGCTAGCATTGACGTTGGTATAGTCGTCGGTCTGCCCAAAGGTCGCGAGGCGCACGTTCGGGTTGCCCGGCTGGTTGGGGAAACTGCTGTTATATTCGCCGATATACTGAGCGTTCGTGGCTAAGGTCGCCTCCATGTCGTCGGCAAGATTGAAGGTATAGCTGACGAAAGCGGCCCCCTGAATACGTGGGGCGGAAAGCCGGTGACCGATTTCTGCGCCCGAGATCGCCGCTTCGGCGGCTGTCAGTTCTGTGATCTTTGCATCATTATAGGCACCATTGGCGCCAAGGAACCAACCAGTCGCCGGAACTACGCCAAGCTCGAATTCGATACCCTTGCTGGTCGCAGCACCGATGTTGGTGGCAAACTGAACGGAATCGCTGACCCGGTTGGCCTGGACCTGGATGTTGCTCCAATCGATGTAATAGGCTGCCAGATTTGCAGTTACTCGCCCGTCAAGCCAGACTGCCTTGGCGCCGATCTCATAGCTTTTCAGATCGTCAGACGTGGCGCCGAACGGAATGATAATGTCGTTCTCGCCGCCAGGAGCCACGCTGGGCCGACCTGCGGCGGCATTGACGATCGGTGCGCGAAAGCCAGTGGCGAATGTGGCGTAGGTGGTAATATTCTGCGTGGGTTTGAACGAAGCAGCAAGCTTGTAAGATGGCTTGGATCCTTTCGCTTTGACACCTTCCACCGCTTCATAGGGTGTAAAAATATCGAAGTTCAGCGGGATGCCAAACAGGGCGGCGGTATAATAATTGGTCTGAGCGCCGGGAATAAAAGGCGTGGTGCCTGTAGCGAGGAAGCCCCCCGCTTCGGTGAAGCCCTGAGCACTGATCTCCCCGTACCGGAGGCCGCCTGTCAGCCAGAAGCGGTCGGAGAAGCGATAGGTAAGCTCGCCGAACGCCGCGATTTCTTCGCTTATGGAGTATGTATACTGTTCCTGGAAATACTTGTCAGGAAGACCGGTAAGTCCACGTGCCTCGAGAAAAGCGGGGTTGGAACGATAGAGAAAGTCAACGTCCCGGCGACGGTTGAGATAGAAGCCGCCTACGACGAATTCGAACGCACCACCGAGCGAGGAAGCGAGCCTGGTTTCCTGTACGAACACGTTATCGAACGCATCGGCGTCGAGGCCGAAGGCGATCGGGGCGCCAGGAAAGGATCCGGGGGCGAAGGTTCCAGCCAGATCGACATAGAAACGCTGCTTGAAGTCCGAATAGGTTGAGGAACTGGTGAGTGTCGCCCAGTCGAAATCGTATTCCAATGTCGCATTGGCGATAAGCTGCTTGCCGGTGAAGCGATCAGGTTCATCGGAAATGCGCTTCTCCTCGCCAAGCGAGGGACTGGTTAGCGAGCTGTCTTTCGGGTCGCTGTTCTCGTAGCTGCCGAGCAGCTTGATCGACAGACGGTCCGTCGGCTGGAACAGCAGGACGAGCCGACCGCCGTAGTCGATCAGCGTGTTGGAATTGTTCACTCCGGTGCCGAGGTTGTCGAGATAACCTTCCTCGTCACGGTAGAAGCCGACCGCGCGAACGGCGACCTTGTCGCCAATCGGAACGTTGACCATCGCATTGTAACGCTGGCGGAAGGAATCATCGTTTGTCAGGCCGAAATCGACCAGGGCGGCCGTGTCGAAATAGCCGAGTTCCGGGCTCTTGGTGATGATCCGCATGGCGCCCGACAACGAGCCCGATCCGAACAAGGTACCCTGCGGCCCTCGCAGAAATTCCACCCGCTCGACATCGAACAGGTTTGGATCAACGACTGTGGTGTTGCCGATCGTCGAGACGGGCAGTTCGTCGATATAGACCGACACTGTACTCGACAGGTTGGCATTGTAGCCGTTGGTCGCGATGCCGCGGGCCGTGAAATTGTTGAAATTCTGGGTCGGGCGGTTGAGGATTACGCCCGGCGTTTCGCGACCGATGCCTTCGAAACCGACGATCCCTTTCTTGGTCAGTTCTTCCTGACCGAAGGCGGTGATGGAGAGGGGAACATCTTGGATGCTTTCCTCGCGGCGGGTCGCGGTGACGATGATCGTGTTGCTGGAGCGCGCAGCCTCGGCGCTGGGCGAAACATCCTCGATGACCTCTTCGCCGACGACGTCAGGTCCGGTGGACGGTTGCGCGATGTCGTTCGCATCCTGTGCGTAAGTCGGTATGGCATGTGCCGTGAAGGCGAGCGCCGAAGCTGTGGCAAAGTAACGTGCCGTCATCTTTTTTCTCCCAATCCCTACGACGAGTCGCGCCCGCCGCTTGCCGTACAACTCGTTCACGCGAACGATAATGTCAACATTCACTATCGCGCGCGTTAATAAAAGAGGACGAGGGCGTATCGAGGTTTCCACATTGACCAACGGGCTGACAGATCCTACTCACTCACTAACTAGTGAATGAAATCGCGCAGCACGACGCGAAGGGGAGAGTCGGGATGAACAACGGTAAACGGGCGGATTCCATCAAGCCTTGGGGCAACTCGTGATCGCGGCTGCCGCGGCGCCGGAGCGAGCTGTCCGCAAGCCGGACCGCAAAGCTTGGACGATGCTTTCCCTGCTGAGCTTCGTCTATGTGCTCAATTTTCTCGACCGCCAATTACTCGCAATTCTGGCGCTTCCGATCCAGGAATCGCTTGATATTACTGATGGTCAGCTCGGCCTGATCGGCGGGCTCTATTTCGCGATGTTCTATACTTTCATCGCGATACCGGTCGGTTGGCTTGCCGACCGCACCAACCGGGTGACAATTCTTGCGGTGGCCTGCGGTATCTGGAGCGCAGCCACTGTCGCCTGCGGGCTCGCGCGTTCTTACCCCGAACTGGTGGTGGCCCGCATGGCAGTCGGTTTCGGCGAGGCGGGCGGGGTGCCGCCATCCTACGCTCTTATCACAGATACTTTCTCGCCCGGTTACAGGGCAACCGCGCTTGGCATCTTCAACCTGGGTCCGCCCATTGGAGCGGCAGTTGGTATCGCTTTTGGTGCTTCGATCGCAGCCGCGTTCGATTGGCGTGACGCCTTCATTGTTGTCGGCATCGTTGGCATCGTGACCGCAATCCTGCTCAAAGTGGTCATGCGCGACCCCGAACGTGGAGCGACCGACATCACGCTGGATGAAACCGCGTCCATGCCGGCCCCGTTCGTGGGCACGGTGAAGGATTTTTTCCGTAACCCGTTGCTCGTGCGCGCCTCGCTCGGGAGTGGAGCGACGCAGTTCGTAACCTACGGCCTCGGCAATTTTGCGGTGCTCTTCCTCATGCGTGAAAAGGGTATGACGTTGGAGGAGGTTGCGCTCTGGTACGCCCTGGTGGTCGGCCTGGGTATGGGATCGGGCATGCTGGTATCGGGGCGCCTGCTCGACCGGTTTACACGGGGTACGCGGACGGCGTTCGCTCTCGCTCCTGCGGCGTCGCTGACACTCGCTCTGCCATTCTATCTCGGTTTCGTGTGGGCGCCAACTTGGGAGTTAGCGCTCATCCTACTGACGCCCGTGATGTTCTTGAACTACTTCTACCTCTCAGCTTCGATAGCGCTGGTGCAGGACGAGGTGCGTCCGAACCAGCGCGTGCTTGCAGGCGCTCTGCTACTGCTCGTGATGAATTTCATCGGGCTGGGTCTGGGGCCGACCTATGTCGGTATCGCCAGCGACTATTTCGCCGCGCAGGGCATGACCAATTCGCTCCAGGTCGCGCTCTATACACTTACGCCCTTCTTCGTCATCGCCATCCTGATTTTTCTCTCGTTGGCTAAGCGATTACGGAACGAAGTACGCGCCCTGGGTTGATGGCCAGCCATCGATCAGCACAGTCTCACTAGGTCACGTCGTCGATCACTTCGCGGATAGTATCGTATATACAGTCTAGTTGCTCACTGCTGATGCAGTAAGGCGGCATTACGTAGATGGTGTTACCTAGCGGCCGAAGCAGGACGTTTCGCTCTCGAAAGAGTGCAAGCATTCGCGGGGCGAGGTCGGAGAGATACCCGCTCCCTTCGCCCACCTCGAATGCAGTAATGGTGCCGGTTTGCCGAGGATTTTGAACCGCCCGATGCGTTGCCAGTGCGTTCAATTGCGCTGCCTGCCCTTCGCCCAAATTCGCGATCCGCTGCATGACCGGCTCGTTACGCCAGATTGCAAGGTTGGCGTTGGCGGCTGCGCAAGCGAGCGGATTGGCGGTATAGCTCGATGAATGGAAAAACATTTGCGCCCGATCTTCGCTGCGATGTGCGTCGAAGACAGGCTCGCTCGCCATTGTGACTGCCAATGGAATGGCACCGCCGGTCAGCCCTTTGGATAAGCACAGTATGTCTGGCTCGATTTCGGCCTGTTCGCAAGCGAGCAACGTGCCGGTCCTGCCCCAACCAGTCATGACCTCATCGGCGATGAAAAGGGTACCATATCGAGCGCAAATCCGGCGCATGTCCGCGAGCGTTTGCGAAGAATACATCAGCATCCCGCCTGCGCCGAGAATGAGCGGCTCCACAATGAACGCTGCCGCGCCTTTGCGACACGCTACTTCCAGGGCATCAAGCGCATGCTGTTCCGCACCATGCGAGGGAAAGGGGATGGACGTGACGTCGAACAACAGGGGTTCGTAAGCGCGGTTGAATGCGCCGCGCGCGCCGACCGACATGGCCCCGATGGTGTCGCCATGGTAGCCATTGTCCATCACGACCACGCTATGCCGCGTTTCGCCACGATGAAGCCAGTAACCCAAGGCCATTTTCAGGGCGACTTCAACGCTTGTCGATCCGGAATCGGAAAAGAACACGCGCGTCAGGCTTTCCGGCATCAGGGCGCGGAGACCTTTCGCTAGCTCTTCGGCCGGACCATGGGTCCAGCCCGCGAAGATGATCTGGTCTAGCACCGCAGCTTGCTCGGCAATGGCTGCGGCTATTCGGGGGTGAGCATGACCATGCGTCGTCACCCACCAGGATGAAATCGCATCGATTATCTGTTGGCTATCACTCGTATGAAGGACTGCGCCTTTGGCCCGCGCCACGGTCGGAATGGGTTCGCCCAAGCCGTGCTGGGTGAATGGATGCCAGATGGGCGATTCCCTCATTGAAAGTCGTCCATTGCGAAACAGCGCGCGAATGTGGCGGCAAGACTTTCACTATCAAGCGGATCAAGAAAAGGCAGGCGCCCCAGACGCCTGACCTTACCGATCGCGCAAATGGTCTCTTCGGTGTCCTCTTGCGGATTGCCGATAAAGGTGATCCCGAGAATTGGGACGTCGCGAGTGCGCAATGCCTCGATAGTCAGCAGCGAATGGTTGATGGTGCCAAGCGCGGTGCTTGCCACGATTACAACCGGCGCCGCCCAGCGCGCGAACAGGTCCGCATAGAGTAATTCACGGGTGACCGGAACGAGCGCGCCGCCAGCGCCCTCTACCACCAAAGGTCCCGTCACCTGCGGCAACGCTAAGGAAGCCGGATCGATGATGACATTGTCCAATTCGGCCGAGCGATGCGG
>NZ_JBSXOM010000017.1:0-84472 GCF_056859455.1 Qipengyuania sp. L-5Y
GTATCGGTCCACATCACTGATCTCCAGAAGTTCTTCGCAAAACTCCTGAATCAGCCCTGGATTTGGCCGTCAAGCTAACTCGCTGATATCACCCAACTTAGTTTCGGGTCAGGCTCTAAGAGCGCTATTTGATCGAACGCATCGTACTCTTGATTTTGACACGGGAAATCTTGTTCGATGCACTTTGTCATGATCGGCTCGACCTACTCAATATTGTATGTTCCTTAATAGGCGCCGGTGGCTTCCGAAAGCAGCTCGGTTCTTGCAGCGACGAGCGCTCCCAATACTCGAGGGTATCGGGCCGACTGCTTCGATCTGGCGACCGCGCAAAGGATGCCTTTGACTGCCCCTGTCGATGGCACGTCCGCCTCCAACCAGTCAGCTCCAGACCAATAAGCGGTCACTTCAGGCGGTCCGAAATCCAGGCTTCGACTTCTCTTTCCGACCATGCCACGGAATAGCCTCCGAGCTGTACGGGTTTGGGAAACTTGCCCTCGCTCATCCAACGGTAGATCGTCGAACGGCCAAGCCCGACGCGGTGCTGCACTTCGGGCAAGCGAATAAGCCGCGTCACCCGGCGAGACTCCGTCGCTCCTTTGTCGATCTCTTCACCCACGATGGCCTCTTTCGGCACCGGCGAAGACATCGCCAAGCAGCGCGTCCTTACGTTCGAGCTCATCGATGTGATCGGAAAGCAGGCGGGCGACACGGTGTGCCGTGCCCTTGGCCCAACGCGGCTTCACCTCATGAACCTGGTTGCCTAGGACTCGTTCGAGCGCTGAAGGCAGTTCGCCAGAAAAGTCCTCGAAGAACTGCGCGAGGTCCGATTGCAGCCAGGCAATCGCGTGATCGCCGCTGCTGACGAGGAACAGCAGCAGGTGGGCATGAGGAGCGACGCCGCACGCGGCGAGAACGCGCAAGGCTTCGCCGAGGCTAGCCGAGCGTTCACCGGCAAGGACGCGGCGCAGGGCATCCTTATGGATCTGCGCGTCGCGCGCGATGTCGCAGCGTGCACGGCCGCTGGCTTCGACGGCAGCCAAAAGCAGCCGGGCAAGGTCGGCGCGAACCTGTTGTTCGGCAAAGAGCGCCATGTTGGTCATCGACGAATCCTTATCTCTGGAGGTGATCGACTCACCGGCTAACCGCGAAGGAAGCCTGTAGGAAAACAAAAAGAACAATTAGAGAACATAGAGGAACCACCGAATCGGCTTCCTTCGGCGATTCGCGCGAATTCCGGTCGTGTTCGCGCATATGGCGGCACGCTCCTCGCCAAACTCGGCACAGTTGGCGCTGATCCGCGATCAACCTGCGCGAATCCCAGCCTGCGCACCTCCAGATGTCGCTTTTTGCTTGGGCAGCAGCCCCAAAATCCAGTTCCCGATTTCCTACAGCCCGGCTCCGGGGAGAGGAAAGAACATACAGCGAACGCATCGTTGGCTGATGTTCAATCCCTCGAAAGGTTCCATCCATGACCACCAAGACTGCCCTTCCGGTCCAACAGCGCACGCCCAACCGTGCACGGGGCCGCGACTACGTTCTTCCCGCCTGCTTGGCACTGGCCTGCGCCGGTGCCGCCTTTGCCGGCGCCGACACCACCTTCGATCCCGCGCTGACCAAGTTCACCGACTTCCTCGAAGGCTCGGGCGGCAAGATCATCACCGTGCTCAGCCTCGCGGGCGGTCTGATCGGTCTCGCCTCCGGGCGCTTCTCACTCGGCCAGGTCGCGGTGCCGGTCGGCGTCGGGATCGGTGTCGGTACCGGCGTTCCGATCGTCACCTCGGTCGTGACCGCGGTGATCTGATCAGCGGATCCGGTCACGACAGGAGGGCGGCATGGCCGACAGGTACCTCGTTCCACGGCGGCTCGACGACCCGGAGCTCATCGGCTTCTGGACCATCGACGAGTTTGCAGGGATTCTCATTCCCTTCGCCTGGGGCATTCTCTCGCAGCATATCTTCATCGGTATCGGCCTGGCCGCCGGGGCCTGGCTTGCCTTGCGGAAGGCAAAGGCACGCGGCGCCGGTTCGGCACTGGTGCATGCTGCGTACTGGTACCTGCCCGGGAGCTTTCTCGGGCTGAAGGCCACGCCGCCCTCCCACTGCCGCCTGTTGGCGGGCTGAGGGAGGCGACCCATGCGAGCAGAATTCGCGCACGAACAGGCGCAGACCTACCTGCGGCAACGCAACCGCTTTGCCGTGCTGGCAGGTGTCCTAGGCCTGACCACGCTGGTCAGCCTCGGCGCCGCGGTCACCCGCGACGAGCAGGTGGTGCTGGTGCCGATTACCGCCGAGCGGATCACCGTCTCGAGCGGTGGGATCGATGCGCCCTATCTCGAGCTCGTCACCCGCGACACGGCGCTGATGCTCCTCAACCGGGCGCCCGAAAGCCTCGATTACTGGATGACGAACATCCTGAAGCTCGCCGATCCCGCCGCGCACGGCCGCCTCAAGGCCGAGCTCGTCCAAATCGTCGAGGAACAGCGCGGCTCGGACATCAGCCAGGCCTTCGTGATCGCGGAAATGCACGTCGACCCCAAGGCCCTGACCTCGACCGTCACCGGCACGCTCAAGACCTTTGTCGGCACGCAGGTGATCGCGAGCCAGCGCCGCTCCTTCCGTTTCCGCTGGTCGAAGCGTGGCCTCAGCCTTGCGCTCGCCGGCTTTGAGCAACTTCCCACCGACAAGGAGGAACCCGGCCAATGAGCCTTCTCCCATCTCCCCTCGCTGCTGCGCTTGCCGGAACCGGCCTTGCCTGTTTCGCGATCGGCGCGACAAGGCGCCCCGATCCCGGGCTCAAGCTGACCGGCCTCGCCGTGCTTGCCTTCGCGCTCGCGCCGGTCCCGGCGTATGCCGACCAATTCGTCGAAGCGGCCGACAACGCGACCATCGACTGCGAGCTCGCTCGCGGCGAACTCACCCGGATCGCGCTTATCGATGACGGCTTTGCCAATGTCTCGAAGATCGCGAGCGGTTTTCCCTACAATGATTTCCAGGTGACGCACGAGCCAGTGCGCGGAGACATCTATATCTCCGTGCCCCCGCAATTTGCCGCTGCCCGGGTCAGCTTCTTTGCGACCAGCAAGGCGGGCTACGTCTACAAGTTCGCCTGCCGTCTCGGCGGCGAGGAAGCGACCCAGCTCTTCATCACCAATCCCGCGCTCGCTAAAGCCGCGGCCACCGAATGGGAGACCGAGACCGGTCCCGAGGACGCCGCGATCCGCCTGATCGAGGCGATGGCGAGCGATGCCGTCCTGCCCGGATTCACTGCCCGCGCCGAACTGTCGGCTCCGCGCCGTACCGGCGGGATCGAGGTCCAGCTGGTCGCCGAATACCAGGGCGATGAACTTACCGGACAGCGCTTCCTCGTGCGCAACCTCGGCCAGGAAAGCCTTGCGCTTGGCTCCGAGCGCGAAGGTGCCGCAGGCGCGCTCGCTTTTGCCTATGGCCGCGATGCACTCGCTCCCGGTGAAGCGACCAGTGCCTTCCTAGTCTTTGCCAAGGGAGGACTCGACTGATGGCCGAGGCACCACAGAAGGACGCCGGAAAGAGGCCTCTGCCGGGCTCGCCGGAAGCGCGAGAAAGCGGACGGCGCAACCTCAATTCGCAGATCGCACAGCGCCAGAAGATGCTGCTCGCCGGGATCGGGGCCATCGCGCTCATCGGCGGCGGCATGTTCATTTTCGGCGGCGACGGCGACGAGGCTGGCACCGATGCCAATGGTGCGGCGACAATCGACACCGGCGGCCTCGTCAATCGTAACCTCTCGCAGCGCGAGTTCGTCGCGAGCTACGGTAACCGGCTCGATGCACAGGGCCGCGCGATCAAGGATCTCCAGCAGGCCCAGCTGCCGCGCCCCGAGATCGAACAGGAGCTCGAAGCCCTGCGCAGCGAGAACGCGCAGATGCGCTCCGACGGCCAGGCGGCGATCGACGCGATCTCGGCCGAGAATGCCAATCTGCGATCACAGCTGAGCGAAGCTGCGAAGGCACCTGCCGCCGCGCCGCCACTGCCACCGCCACCTGCCTATGGACCCGGCGTCGGCACCGGCGGAGCTGTCCAGCCACCGCAAGGAGCGCCGGAAACGCAAGGCGGACAGCTCAGCCTGATGAGCTTCAGCGCGGAGACGGGCAAGGACGGCAAGCCGCGTGCGGCAGAGACTGCGCCAGCCTTGTTGCTCGAAGCGAGCCGCGATTACCTTCCGCCCAACAGCTACGCACCGGCAACGGTCATCGTGGGTGTCGATGCCTCGACCGGCGTTGCCAGCCAGAGCGATCCGCTTCCCGTGGTGCTCCGGATCACCGGTCCGGCCCGCTCGGTGATGCGCGGCAACAAACTGCTCACCACCGATATCACCGGCTGCCTCGTCAATGGCGCGGCGCGCGGCGATCTCTCGGCGGAGAAGGTCTACGTCAAGCTGGTGCGCATGACCTGCGCGCAACCCGGTGGGCGCTTCGCGGTGAGCGAGGTCAAGGGGTTCATCTCCTTCGCCGGAAAGTCGGGCGTGCGCGGCCGCGTGGTCAGCCGCGAAGGCAGCCTTGTCAGCCAGGCGCTGCTCGCCGGGATTGTGGGCGGCTTCGGCCGCGGATTTTCCGCCAACGCCAACGGCATTTTTACCGGCCAGGTCGGCGCCAACGGTCAGCGCGAGGCGCTGTCGCCGACCGACATCCTCGCCGGTGGCTTTGGCCAGGGTGCCGGCGAAGCCGCCGACACCGTCAGCCGATACCTCATCGAACGCGCCGAACAATACCAACCCGTCGTCGAGATGCCGACCGGCATCGAGGTCGAGATCGTCTTTCTCGACGGCGTCCACGTCAGGAGCCCCTCCAAATGAACTACAATGACTCGCCGCCAAGCCTGAAGGCGCGCGCCGCCCACCTTGCCCTTGCCCTCTCGAGCGCCGCCGCCGTGCTGACGCTCGGCGTCTCTGCCGTCACTGCGATGCCTGCGAGCGCCGCGGGCATGGCGAGCGATGTCGCGCAGGCGCTGAAACTGCGGCTGCCCAAGACCCCGATCGATGCGATCAGCTGCGACACGCTCGGGCCCTGGTGCGAAGTCGTCTCGGGTGACACGCTGTTCTACATCGACGAGACCGCCCGCTACCTGTTCGTAGGCCGTCTCTACGACATGGAAGAACGGCGCGACGTCACTGCCGCCCGCCTGCTCGAACTCAATCCCGATCTGCTCGCGGCCGGTGCGGCGCGCGTAGCCAGTGACGCGCCGGCGGGACGCGACGAAACGCCTGTCCAGGCGGCCGCCAACCATGTCGACCTCTCGTCGCTTCCGGCTGCCGGCGCGATCCACTGGGGCAACCTCAAGGGCGAACGCCTGGTCGTCTTCTCGGATTTCCAGTGCGGGTATTGCCAGCGCCTGACCGCCGAACTCGCCAAGGCCAAGGTTCATGTCGAAGAGCGACCGATCTCGATCTTCGGCGCGGCAAGCCGCAAGATTTCCGAGGCGGTGCTGTGCGCTAAGGATCCGGCAAAGGCACTCCATGCGGCCTATTCCGGCCAGGCTCTGGCGACTGATAAGACCTGCAAGGAGGCCAAGGCACTCGATGCCAACGAAGCCTTCGCGAAGGCCAACGGGTTTGCCGGAACTCCGGTCATCGTGCGCGCCCGCGATGGGGCGGTGCTTCATGGCTACCGCGATGCCGCGGCGATCCGCCGCTTCGTCGCCGAAGGCAAGGGAGTGGCGCAATGAGCCGGCTTCCAATCCTTCGCGCCATGGTGCTCGCTGCGCCGCTCCTCCTGGCCAGTGGCTGCGCCAGCCTCGGCGGCAACGTCAAAGGCAGCTTTGCCTGCCGGGCTCCGGAAGGGACCTGCGCGCCGACTTCCGCGATCGATGCCGGGGCGACCGGCATTGAAAAGGCTGACACGGTTGACGCGCATCGGACGGTGACCCCGACCGGCGAAGCGGTTCGTCGCCTGCTGGTCGTGCTGACAGGCTACCGTGACGCGGCGGGCCGCGACCATGAGGCGCGCGTCGTTCACCTGACGCTGCCCGAACAGGCAGGGACAGGCTGGCGCACGCCGCAGGGCCGCCGCGAAGTCCTGCGCTCGCTGGCATCGACTATTGCCGCGACGCGCGAGAGCAACCCCGCAACCGATTTCCAACCGCCAAAAATCCAAGAGGCAGACACATTGCCGGAACAGCTGTTCATCCCCTCGCAGCCCGTTCCGGCGATGCCCGGCGCTGACGCGCCGGAACCCGGGGGACCTGGCTCGTTTTCCCCTCCCCGCGAGCCGGTCCCCCAACCTGACATGACCGAAGGAGAGAGCCAGTGACGCTATCCCTTGCTGCCGCGCGCGACGCACTCTCGCGGGGCCTGTTTGCCGACACGGCTCGGCCCGAAAAGCCGCGGGCGCATTTCGGGCTCGATATGCTCTCGGACTGGCTGCCCTACCGGGTCTATGACGAGGGGGCGAAGCTCTACCGCAACGCCCGCTCCAAAGGCTTCGTGCTCGAAGTCACCCCGCTGATCGGGGCCGACGAACGGACCGGCGAGATCCTCGGTCAGTTCTTCTCCGAAGGCCTGCCGCAGGGCGCCTGCCTCCAGGTCCTGAACTTCGCATCTCCGCGGATCGGCAGCGTGGTCGGCCCCTGGTTCGCTCCGCGCTACGAGCAGGGCGGGATCTACGAGGCCATCGCCAGAGCGCGCACCAGGCGCCTTTACGATCTCGTCTGGAGCTCGGGCTCGGCGCATGCGCCGTTCCATGCTCGCAACGTCCGGCTGATCGTCTCGCTCGGCGTGCCGGTGCCCGGAAGCGTGACCGACGCGGAACTTTCGGAATGCCGCGAAGGGCTGATGGGCATGCTCCACTCGCTCGGACTGCACGCGCAGGAGCTGCGTCCGGGCGGCCTCTTGGCGCTGATCGACGAGCTCACCTCGCCGACTACCGCGCACGAGACCGATATCCATGCGTGGAACCCGCACGATACGCTTCAGTCCCAAGCGATCCGCCGCGACATCGAGCTCGAGGTCGGCGACGATCGCCTGATCCTCAGGACCGAGCGCTTTCGCGAGACGGGCCGCGACGAGGAGGGCAATCCTGAAGTCGGCGAATGCTATCCCGACCATTTCGATGTGCGGCACTATGCCGTGCGCTCTACCCCTGAGCGCTGGGCACCTTGGGAATGCGCGCGGCTCATCGGCGACATGTTCACCGACAAGCTGCGTTTCCCCTGTCCGACGGCAACCATGCTGTGCCTGGTCTACCCCGACCAGGAAGCTGCTTCGGCGCGCGCGGGCTTCAAGTTCATGCGCACGACCAGTCTCAGCCAGACCAAGAGCGCGCGTTTCTTGCCCAAGCTTGCCGAACAGTCGGCCGAGTGGCGCCACGTCCAGGCCGAACTCCAGGCTGGCAAGAAGCTCGTGAAGCTGTTCTACGGGCTCACCAGCATCTCGCCGCTCGGCCAGGGCGACGCGCATGAACGCATCATCAAGGCGATCTACAAGGCGGCGGGCTGGGACCTTGCCGACGAGCGCTTCCTCCAGCTCCAAGGCCTCGTCGCTGCCTTTCCCCTGTGCCTCGCCGATGGCCTCGCCGACGACATGGCGCGGTTGAAGCGTCTCAAGACCATGCTCTCGACGACAGCGGCACATATCGCGCCGATGCAGGGCGAATATCTCGGCGGCGTAATCCCGCACCTCCTGCTCGTTGGCCGCCGCGGCCAGCCCTTCTGGTGGTCGCCATTCGAGAACGGTGCCGGCAACCACAATATCGCGATCTGCGGCAAGTCGGGTTCGGGCAAGTCGGTGCTGCTGCAGGAACTCTGCGCCGCCCTGCGCGGCGCCGGTGCCAAGGTCGTGGTGATCGACGACGGCCGCAGCTTCGAGCATTCGGTCAAACTGCAGGGCGGACGCTTCGTTGAGTTCACGCTCGCCTCGGGCTTTTCCCTGAACCCCTTCTCGATGGTCGACGATGCCCGCGCACACGAAGACGAGGACTACCGCCTCGACTGCTTCGCCATGATCAAGGCAATCATTGGCCAGATGGCGCGTCCCGGCACCGCGCCGAGCGATACCGAGCGCGGGCTCATCGATCGGGCCGTGACCGCGACCTGGGAGGCACTCGGCAGCGGCGCATCGGTCGACGATGTCGCGCATGCGCTCCATGGATCGGAAAGCGAGGCGGGCCGCGATCTCGCCACCGCGATCGCGCCCTTCTGCCGCGGCGGCAGCTACGGCGGGTTCTTTGCAGGCAAGGCGAGCTTCGCGCTCGACGATGATTTTACCGTCTTCGAGATGAGCGATCTCGCAAGCCGCGAGGAACTGCGCAGCGTCGTCCTTTCGGCGATCATGTTCATGACCAGCCAGGCGATGACCCGCTCGTCGCGAGCAACCAAGAAGCTGCTGCTGATCGACGAGGCCTGGGCCATGCTCAAGGGCGGGTCGATGGGCGAGTTCGTCGAAACCTATGCCCGCACTGCCCGCAAGTACGGCGGCGCGCTCGCCACCGCGACCCAGTCCCTCAATGATTATTACAAGTCCGACGGCGCGCGCGCCGCGCTCGAGAATAGCGACTGGATGCTGGTACTTCAGCAGAAGGCCGAGACGATCGCCGATTTCAGGGCGAACGCGCGGCTCGACATGGACGACCGCACCGAGACGCTGATCCGCAGCCTCAAGCGTTCGGGGACCGAGTACAGCGAGGTCTTCATCAAAGGCCCCGAGACCGAGGCGGTCGGTCGGCTCGTGCTCGATCCCTTCTCGGCGACGATCTACTCCTCCGATCCCGACACCTATGCGGCGATCCAGGACTGCGAGCGGCGCGGGCACAGCCTCGCCGATGCCATCCGGATCGTGGCGGGAGGCGGACAATGATGGTCTCGCATCTCGTCGACCGGACCCCTCCGGCCAATCTCCGCAGCCTGCTGCCGTTCCTGCAAGGGAGCTGTTTCGTCCTCATCGAGACCGCGCGCTTTGCCGCGACTTCACTGCTGATCGTGCTGGGATTGCCGCTCGCGCTGTTCCTGTTCGTTGCAGGCTGGGACCTAGGCGGCCTCTTCACCCAGCTCGCCAATCTGTCGGACCGTTACCTCGAAGCCGACGCGTTGCGCCGCAGCCTGTTCAGCCAGGACCTCAAGGGCTGCTTCCTCATCCTGATAGGCGCGGTGACGCTGTTTCGCATGCCCCGCTTCCTGAGGCGGCTCGCGGCCGATCTCGACAACCATTCGGCCCGGGAGGCAAACCTTGACTGAGACGCGCAGATTACAATCTTTTAATCGCCCGCTGATGCTGAGAATTCTCGGCGTGCTCGCGCTCGTGGTCGCATTACTCTGGGCAGCCTGGGTCAGCCGCGAACTGTCCGAGCCGCGCCAGCAGATCGTCACCGTCCGGCTTGCCGAGACCATCGCCGCATTCGTCGATGCCGAAGCGCGCGCAGAGCAGGATCCCGAAGCCAGCCAGGCGCGCGTGCTCGCCTTCCTTCAGGCGTCCGAGCGCGCTGTTGCGGAAATGGGGGCCGATGGCCGCGTGGTGCTGGTCGGCGAAGCAGTGCTCGCGGGCGATGCCCCCGATGCTACCGATGAACTGCGCGTGCGGATCGCTCGCCAGCTTGGGCAGGGAGGCGGCCAGTGACGCGCTTTGCCTCTCGTTTTGTCCGCACGCTCAAACGACCGCTCGTCCTGACCGGTCTGGTGCTGCTGCCACTTGGATGGGGCGCGGTCGACGCCTTCGCGAAAGACCATGCCTTCCTCATCAATGCCAGCCCGAGCCTGCCCAACTGGGCCTTCTGGCTCGACAAGCATGCGCGGATCGAGCGCGGCAGCCTGATCTTCTTCGAGCCGCCGGCAAGCAGACTCGTCGAAGCGCATTTCGGAGAAGGCGCGCAGCTCTTCGGCAAGCGGGTGTTGGGCGTGCCGGGCGATGTCGTGAGCCACCGTGGCCACGAGGTCTTCATCAACGGCCGCAAGATCGCCGCGCGGCTCGATGAGACCCGTCTCGGCATTGCGCTTCACAAGGGCCCCGAAGGCCCGATCCCCGACGGCTGCTTCTACACCGGGACCAGCCATCAGCGCGGCCTCGACAGCCGCTACGCCGAGATCGGCTTCGTCTGCCGCGGCCAGATCCTGGGCAGCGGGAGGGCGATCCTGTGAGCAAGCTCATCCTCCCTGCGGCCCTACTTGCAGTCCTGCTCTGCCCTGCCGAGGTGCTGGCGCGCGACTATGGCCAGCGCGGCACGGTGTTTCCCGTGATCGAGCGCGACCTCCTCGAGCAGATTCATTCGCGCCTGACGCAGATGGAACGTTCGGGGGAGACCGCGCGGCTCAATGAAGACCTGAAGCGCCGCACGATCGCGCGCGTGAACCGGCCCGACCCCGTCGCCGGAATCGTCCGGGCCAGCGAAGCCCGTCGCTGGCAATTTGATCCGACGATCACGCTCGCTGCCGATATCCGCGGGGCAAAAGGCGAGCTGATCCATGCCGCTGGCACGAGGGTCAATCCGCTCGACAGCGTGCAGCTACGCGCCGAACTTCTCTTCCTCGACGGCGACGATCCCGACCAGCTCGCCTGGGCGCTCAAGCAGGCCGCCAATGCCAAGCTGATCCTGGTGAAGGGTGCGCCGCTCGAGCTGATGAAGGCCCGCCAGCGCCGCTTCTATTTCGACCAGGGCGGCAAGCTCACGGAGAGGTTCGGGATCAGATCGGTGCCCGCACGCGTGCGCCAGCAGGGCCGCCTGCTCGAGATCAGCGAAATCGCGCTGCCACCGAAAAGGAGGACGGCCCAATGACGCACTTAAGAAAGCTGGCGCTCATGCTGGCCGCCATTCTTGGTCTCGCCACTGCAACGCCCGCGATGGCCGATGCCGGTCCGGGACGCTGCACCGGAAGCTTTGTCAACCCGATCACCGACATCTGCTGGTCTTGCCTGTTCCCGATCTCCATCGGCGGGCTGGACATCTGGCCGTCGAGCCGGCCCGATCCCGATAACCCCGATCTGCCGGTGTGCCTGTGCGGTCTGAGACCAGGGATCGCGATGGGCTTCTGGGAGCCCGTTCGGCTTGCCGATGTCAGCATGAAGCCGTGGTGCTTCGTGAACCTCGGCGGCATGAAACTCGATCCGGGCTTCGATATCGGCTTCCGCTCGATCTCGGGTCCATCGGCGGTCGGCGGCGCGAGCCAGTATTATTCGAGCTGGCACGTCCACTGGTATGCCTATCCGCTGATCTACTGGATGGAGATCGTCGCCGATTTCCTGTGCCTGGAATCGGGCTCGATCGACATTCTCTACATCTCCGAGATCGATCCGCTGTGGCAGGATTCCGAGCTCACCGCGATCATCAACCCTGAGGCCGTGCTCTTCGCCAACCCGCTGGCGCTCGCTGCCTGTGCGGCCGACTGCGTCGCCTCGACCGCGAAGCTGCCGATCGACGAGATGTTCTGGTGCGCAGGCTGCCAGGGCTCGATGTACCCGATGAACGGCAATGTCTCGGCCAGCATAGGCCACGTCCAGGCCTCGCGGCTCGTGCTCTCGCGCTTTGCCTACAAGCTCCACCGCGAACTCGTCTCGTGGGGGACGATGGGGTCCAAGGGCCTGTGCGGCAAATACCTGATGCCGGTGATGCGCAAGCAGCAATACCGCTTCCAGGCCACCAACCCCAACCCGGCGACCTCGGGCCGTTACGCCTGCCCGCCCATCGGCGCCTCCACCACCTTTCAATCGGCCGGACAGGTCATCCCCGCCATCGGCGAAGACATGGGATACCTGGTCTGGCGCAAGCGGAACTGCTGCGCGCTATGAACAAGTACCTCCTCCTTCTGCCCGTCGGCCTTGCCGTCACCCTCGGTGGCCTCGCTCTCGCCCAGAGTGCGCCCGAAGGCATCGACCTCGAAGCGATCCGCGAGCGTGCAGCCGAACATGCCGACGATGCGCAGGCGCTCAGCACCAATGTCCGCCAACGCGCCGAGGCGCTGACCGAGGATGCACAGGCTATCCAGGCGCAAGCGCAGGCCAATCGCGCTGCCTATGCGGACAGCATCAAGGCAATCGAGACCGACGCCGTCCTCGACTTCGATGCGATGATCGCGGGGCAAGCCGCCGAAGAGAAGGCATCGCTTGGGACAGCCCCACGCTTCATTGCCTTTGCCAGCCTGTCGATGCCGCCCGAAGCGCTGAAGGCGCTGGTCCACGACATGACCAGGGCGGGAGGCGTCACCGTGCTGCGCGGCTTCCCGCAAGGTAACAGCGAGGCATTCAAGAAGCGGCTCGCCGCCATCTGGAGCACCCGAGACGCGGCCGGTTCGCTCGGCATCGATCCAAGGCTGTTCCGCGCCTTCAACATCGAAGCTGCACCGAGCTTCATTATGCTGAGCACCGAGTTCAGTCCCTGCGACGGGTTCGATTGCACCAGCGAGGTGCCGCCGCACGACCGCATCGCCGGCAACATCAGCGTGGGCGAAGTCCTCGAGACCTTTGCCTCGGGCAAGGGTCCGGGCGCCGAACTTGCCCGCCTCCATCTGCGCCAGCTCTCCAGGGAGGAACGGCCATGACCGCCAAAACCCTCGCCCATCTCCTTGTGGCACTCGTCACCCTCACAAGCGCGGCTTCCATTCAGGCTCAGACCCGCGATGCAGCAAGGGCCGACGGCAAGGACTTTGCCACCGAGCTGCTGGGCGAAGCGCGCGAGGCAGCAACGACCAATCCCGACGCAGCACGCGTTCCCAATTTCGATCCGCAAGCGACGCGCGATCTGCAGGATCTTGCGCGCGATCCCGACCAGATCGAGACCCGCGCCCGCAGCGCCGCTACGACCAGCACGCCGATGCGGACGATCCGCGACAGCATGGCCAATCGCGCACGGTTCGAGCCGAACGAGATCGAGGACGTGATCGCGCGCAGCCTCGCCATCAACGAGACGCCGCTCGACTACACCAGCGGCATGGCAATTTCGGGCAGCCAGGGATCGTGCGTTCCGCTGCCGCCTGGTTCGGGGTCGGCGGGCACCTATACCGCGACCTGCAATACGGGCACACGGATCGATCAGTCGGTTGGCCAATGCACGGTCCCGCTCGTCGCAAGGGTCAGCCAGCAACCGCAGTATCATTACCTTTGCAGCCCATTGGGCAGCTTCAACCTGGCAGGTGAGCCGGACTGCGAAGAGTTTTCGGGCGCTCTTTGCCGAGTGACCGGACACCGGGACGGTCCTTGCCTGCAGTGGGGTTGGTCCGGCGGTCGCAAGTGGTGCACCGAGCCGGGCGATCCGATTACCGAGCTGACCTGCGACGAACAGGTCGCGGGGCAGACGCCCTACCGCATCGTCACGGCGACCACCGTCACAACGATCCCTGACGAAAGCCAGTGCACAGGTCTTGCGGACAATAGCGATTGCACGCTGGACGCATAGATCTGCACCGATAGCGATCCGCAGACCCGCGTGGTCGATGGCGTCTCTGTCACACGGCCCTGCTGGGAATGGCAACGCAGCTACACCTGTATCGCGCGCGAAGCGGCGACCGACTGCTCCGACATCGAAAGCCAGGGCACCTGCCGCTTTGTCCGCGAGGAATGTCTCACTGACGAAACTCTCTGCGAGACCTGGGAGCGCATCTACGAGTGCCCGCTTCCCGGGAACGACAGCTCCACCCAGTACGTCTGCGACGGCGATGTCTATTGCATCGACGGCAGCTGCGAGACGATCGAGCGCACTGCGAACGACGAGTTCAAGGATGCTGTCACCGCGCTCCATGCGATGGACGAGGCCCGCGGCCAGTTTGATCCCGAGACGCTGACGCTGTTCCGCGGCACGCGTAACACCTGCTCCTCCAAGGTCTTTGGCGTCCTCAACTGCTGCAAGGGCAAGGGCTTCCCGCTCATCCCCGGGATCAGCCTACTGGTCGCGCTCGGCTGCAACCGCGAAGAAGTGCTGCTTCACGAGCGCGATGCGCAGGGATTGTGCGCTTATGTGGGGACCTATTGTTCGGACAAGTTCCTCGGCGTCTGCCTGACGAAGAAGAAGGTCTACTGCTGCTTTGAGAGCAAGCTCTCGCGAACCCTGCAGGAACAGGGCCGGCGCCAGCTCCCCAAGCCCTGGGACAAGCCCAAGGAAGAGCAGTGCGAGGGGTTCACGCTCGACGAGTTCGCCCGTCTCGACCTCAGCCAGATGGATTTCAGTGAAGTCTATGCCGAGTTCACCGAGGCTGCGCGGCTCCCCGACGAGCTCGAAACCAGCATCCTCATCCAGCAGAAAATCGAAGACTATTACGCAAGGAGTGGCCAATGACGCGCCGCCAATCACTGCCGATGCTGGCCCTCCCAGCACTGGCCATGTGTCTCGCTGCACTGCTTCCCGTTCGGGCAGTTGCCCAGGAAGCGCGCCAGGTAGAGCCAGCTGCCTCGGCAGACAGCCTCTACTGCAAGCAGCGCAGGCTCGGCTACTGGTTCTATTGCGTAAAGCCGGTGCCGGCAGAGGAGCCGGAGATGGCGCAGCCACCGGCCCAGGTAACCGCCACGCAGGAGCTGGACGCGGTCACGGGAGAACTGCGCGAACTCAAGGCACGGGCAATCCTCTATCCGACGCCGGAAAACGTCACCGCCTATATCCGCTTCCAGCGTGCTCAGCTCGACCGCGCTTCGCTGTTCTCCGATGTCTGGCAGCGCGCGATCTGGCAGGATCCCGAGCTCGACTACACGCTCGAGAGACCGGTTGGCGCGCTCGCCAAGAAGCAATGGCAGGACGCGCGCGCTGCCGACCGCGATGCGGTGATGGCCAGGCTCTCCGAGCGCTATGGACTGTTCTACTTCTTCGCCCAGACCTGCGGCGCGTGCGAAGTGATGAGCCCGATCGTGCGCTCGGTGGCGGACCGCTGGCATATCACGGTCCGGGCGATCTCGACCGATGGCGGACCGTCTCGGCACTTCCCCGACTACAAAGTCGAAAGCGGCCAGCGGCCGCGCATGGGGCTCGAACCCGGCATTACCCCGGCGCTCGTGCTGTGGGACAGCGTGGCCAGGCGCCCGATCCCGATCGGATACGGCGTGCTCTCGGCCGACGAGCTGCAGGATCGCATCTACCTCCTCACCTCGAAGGAAGCCGGACATGATTACTAGCATCCGCAATGCGGCGCTCACCATAGCGGCCGCCAGCATGGTCGCGTCCCCCGTCGCCGCAAACGTCGGCGACAGCATGGACCGCTTCATGGACGACATGGGCGCTGCGGCCAATGTCACCGGGCCGAGCGCGTTCGAAGGCCAGTCGGCGGGCTATTACAGCCTCGGCAATGTCTGGACGCGCTTCCCGCAAAAGACGACCAACATCGCTAATCTCCAGCTGCCGCGTGCCCGCGCTGGTTGCGGCGGTATCGATATCTTCGCCGGGTCCTTCTCCTTCATCAACGCGAGCGAGATGGTCGCATTGCTCAAGGCCGTCGCCAACAATGCGGTGGGGTTCGCCTTCAGCCTCGCGATCGACACCGTCTGCCCCGAATGCTCGAAGATCATGCAGGAGTTCAGCCAGAAGGCGCAGCTCATGAACAATCTCTCGATCAACTCCTGCGAGATGGCGCAGGGGCTGGTCGGCGGCGTCTGGCCCAAGGGCGATCTCGCCGACAAGGCGATCTGCGAAGCGATCGGCAATTCCGAAGGTATCTTTACCGACTATGCCGCCGCCAAACACGGCTGCGGGACGCGCGGCCAGCGCGCCTCGACCAACGAGGGTGCCGGCGCCGACTATGCCGACGTCAATCCCGGTGTGCCGCGCAATTACACCTGGCATGTCCTCAAGCAGAGCGCCTTCTTTAACCCCGGTGGCACATTCGACCGCGGCCTTGCCGAATATGCGATGACGCTCATCGGCACGGTGATCTACGTGCCGCCCCGCGACGACGAACCGGGCAAATTCGTGCCTTTCGCGGGCGATGCCTCTTCGACTCTCGTCACCGCGCTGCTCGACGGGACGCAGGGCCAGTCGGTGCGGGTGTTCCAGTGCGACGAGCCCGACCAGTGCCTCAACCCCACCTTCCAGCAGATGAGCCTCTCGAGCGCGAAGGCCATCCGGCCGCGCGTTGCCCGGCTCATCGGCAGCATGGTCGAGGCCATCCGCAGCGACACCGCGATCGGCGACGAGGAGAAGGAATTGCTCCAGGTGGCATCGGTGCCGCTCTACAAGATCCTCACCGTGCAGGCGGCCTATGGACGCGGGATGGCAACCGACGACCGCAACACGCTGACCGAGATCGCCAGCATCGATCTCCTCTATGCCATCCTCGAACGCATCACCGCAGAGGCCGGACGCTCGATGGCGAGCTTCATTGCGGCCGATGAAGCGAAACTCGCGATCTGGCGCGCTCAGGTCGCCGAGGTCCGGTCAAGCCTCGCCCAGCGGCAAGCGACCGGACAGGCGCGGGTCTCGGCGATCATGCAGATCATTGAGAAAACGGCGATGATCGAGAACATGCTCGCCGCTTCGATGTCGCCGTCGATGGCGGCCGCGCTCGACTGGTCCCGCGGGATGCAGTCCCGCTCCATCGTTCCATAAGGGTCAGGCAGCATGGTCGAGATTTTCACGGTCGGCGGCGGCGAGTACATCGTCAATGTCCTCAACGCCGTTGCCGCCTGGACAGGTGCGGGCGGCTACAAAAGCCTCATTCAGGTCGCGCTGGTGATGGGCATGGTGCTCGCGGTCATAGTGGTCGCGTTCAACCAGGACTGGCGTGCCTGGCTCAACTGGTTCCTCGGTGCGACGCTCATCTACATGTGCCTGATGGTGCCGCGCATGGACGTCCATGTAACCGACCGGGTCAATCCCAGCCTTGCACCGGCAACGGTGGCCAATGTCCCACTTGGGCTTGCCCTGATGGCAAGTTTCACCAGCCAGGCGGGGGACTATCTGACCCGCTCGGCCGAGCTCGTCTTCGGCCTGCCGGACGACCTCAACTACTCGAAGAATGGCATGATCTATGGCGCGCGGCTGCTTGAATCGACGCGCAGCTTGCGCATTTCCGATCCGGAGTTTGCCGCGAACTTCGACGAGCATGTCCGGCAATGCGTGTTCTACGATCTGCTGCTCGGCCGCTATTCGATGAAGGAGCTGTCCGAGAGCGATGACATCTGGACGACGATCGCACCGGGGAGCGCGGCGCGCGCGCAGAAATTCCTGACCCGGCAGGCCGACGATAGCGTGACGGCCTCGATCATCACCTGCCGCGAAGCCTACACCGCGCTGTCGGGGCAATGGGCGAGCCTCATTGACGAGATGACGCTTGTCGCGGGGCGTCAGCTTTATCCGCGCCAGACCGAAGCACTCGCCAAGGCCAAGCTCATGGCCGATCTCCCTATTGCCTATCAGTATCTCACCGGCATCTCGCGCAGCGCGAGCGACATTTTCCGCCAGGTGCTGACGATCAATGCCATGAACCAGGCCATGCATGGCTTTGCAGGGGCGAGCGGAACGGGCAGTATCGACGTCTTTGCGCAGACCCGGGCCGATATTCAGACCGAGCGGACCTATTCCTCGATCGCGCACAACGCGATGAAATGGGTCCCGATCCTCAATGTCGTGCTGACGGTGGTGTTCTACGCGCTGTTCCCTGTCCTGTTTCCGTTGTTCCTGATGCCGCGAACCGGCCCCATTGCATTGAGAGGCTATGTCACCGGATTCTTCTACCTTGCGGCGTGGGGACCGCTCTTCGTGATCCTGCACATGATCCTGATGTTCAAAGGTGCGGGCGATGTCGCCGCCGCTGGCGGCAGCACGGGTCTCAGCCTCGCGACCTTTGCCGGCATGAGCGACGTCAACAGCGATATCGGCATCTTGGCGGGTTATCTTGTCGCCTCGATCCCGTTCCTTGCCGGCGGGGTGGCGCGCGGTGCACTGGCGATCTCGGGCCAGGCAACGAGCTATCTCAACCCGAGTCAGAACGCGGCCGAGGAAGCCTCGCGCGAAGCGAGCACCGGCAATGTCTCGCTCGGCAATTCGAACATCGACAATTCGACGGTGTTTTCCCGCCAGTTTGCGCAGGGCAATCTTGCACCCAACATCGCCTATGGCGCGGCACAGACGCGTGGTTTCAGCGACAGCGGCACGCAGACCACCAGCTTCCCCGATGGCGAGTTCGCTGCTGTCCCGAATTCAAGCTATCCGTTCACGCCGACACTGGGGCAGGACTTTACCGGACGCCTCGGAACGATGGCGAGCCAGAGCCGGACGCAGAGCGAGACCTATGCCAACCTCGCCCAGCAATCGACGAGCTCTGCGCTCACCCGGTTCAGCGAGATTCGCAACGCCTACAGCCAGGGTCAGAGCTCCGACACGGTCAGCGGCGTCGGCACGAACGACAGCATTGGCACGGCATTCAGCGAAGTCGACAATGCTTCAAGGACGCTCCAGCAGCAGTTCGGCCTGTCGCGGCGCGCGTCCGACGACATTACTGTATCCTGGTTCCTAAATGGAGAAGCTTCCGCAGGCGTAGGAGGCAATTTGGGGCCAGCAACTCTTGGGGCCAAGGCGGCTGGCGGTCGCAATCAATCGTGGACGGACAGCGATATCGGAATCGCCTCGGAAGACCGTGGCAGGATCATGGGAACGCTGCGTCAGCTTTCCGACAGTCGCAACTGGTCGAACACGCGTGAAGGCTTCCTGCGCGAGACGAACTCGAGCTCGGTATCGCAAGTGTCGACCAGCTCGTCGGGTCTCAGCCGATCGCTGACCGAAGCCGAAAGCTACACGCGAGAGGCGCGTCGGGCCGAAGAGATGGCCAGCCGCCTCGAGAACCATGCCAGCTGGTACGAGGCCAACAGCGCCGCAGGCACGCTGAACCTGAGCCAGGCCTATCGCGAATGGGGCATGGCCGAGATCGAAGGGAATCGCGACTATTACGGGCCGGTGCGCTTCGATGACATCGAGTTCCAGATGAGCGCGCGCGGCCAGCAGCTGCAATCTCGGTTTGTCGAAAGCTATGCCGATCGGCTGCAGGACGACATCGAAGCCGACCTTTCATTGCCGGACTTCGCTCCTGTCAGCCGCCCCGGGATCGGGAGTGCTGGGCAGGTGCGAGCTAGGGGAACTGTAGGTTCTGCGGGTGGTCCCTCAATGCCCGATGCTCCTGATCGGTCTGACATCACGGATGAGGTCGAGCGGGTTCGCCAGCAGGGTCGTGGAAGGATTGGTACCGTTCGAGGTTACCTGGACCGCCAAACGCAGGGCGCCACGGGCGCAAGCGAGGAAGCGGCAGATGATGTGAAGCAGTGGTAGGGTTCAGAGGACCAGATCGTAGACGATAACGAAGATCACAAATGCTACAAGCAGCGTGAGCACCGTGATGATCTTCGCCCGTCCCCAGGGGTCGGCCCAAGCCTTCCTCCAAGAGTATGACGTTAGGCGATTTTCGGAGATGGCACGGTCGATCTCTCGTAGACCCTTCCAGTCCGTCTGGTCGTTTTGCTCCTTCTCGTCATCCATTTCCATCACTCCGACCTACATAAAGTCTCAAATTTGATGCATTATCGGTAATAAGCCAATTTACGTCTCGATATTGACACATTAAGTGTCTTCATGTAAAGACGCAAAATCGCTACACAAAGCTCCATATCGGAGATAATGTCTCGATAATGACACATTATGATTCACCAGACCTGCGCCCTCTCTCAGTGCTGCTATCCGACCTCGGGAAGCAGATCGAAGCGTATCGCATATCACGCAATCTCAAGCAGGCCGAGCTTGCGGAAATGGCTGGCATCTCGCGTTCAACGCTCGTCCGCCTGGAAGCCGGCAATGGCGGGACCATCGATAGCCTTGCCAGGATAATGCGTGCGCTTGAAATTGAAGACCGCCTCCTGGATATCATGCCGGACGCCAAGCTGAGCCCGCTCGATCCCCGGTCCGACACCGGCAAGGCGCGGCAGAGGGTGCGTAAGTCTTCTGAAGGTGAAGCTGGCGAGGAATGGAGCTGGGGTGACGAGGCCCCATGACCCGCGCCGTAGTCAATCTCTGGGGTCGTCAGATCGGCGCCGTCCTGTGGGATGAGGATCGCGATGTCGGGGTTTTCGAATACACTCCGGAATTCAGCCGCAGCGGTATCGAAGTTGCCCCGCTCACAATGCCTCTGCGAAGCGGCGTCTACGACTTTCCCGCACTGAATTACGAGACCTTCAAAGGGCTACCGGGCATGCTGGCAGACAGCCTGCCCGACAAATTTGGCACCGCGCTGATCAATCGTTGCCTTGCCGAGCAGGGCCGCACAGCCGACAGCTTCGATCCGGTCGAGCGCCTTTGTTACACCGGCCGCAGAGGCATGGGCGCGCTCGAATTCGAACCTGCCACCGGTGAGCGCCGTGAACAGGGTCGGCCGGTCGATATCGCCCCGCTCGTAGAGCTCGCCAACAGGGTCATTGCTGCGCGTGAAGAACTGGCCGGTGTGCTCAAGGGTGAAGATGATCATCGCGCACTTCAAGAGATCCTGCGCGTCGGCACCTCTGCTGGTGGTGCCCGGGCCAAGGCCGTCCTCGCCTGGAATGAGGAGACCGGAGAATTCCATTCAGGGCAGCTGACCGCAGGACCCGGCTATACGCAATGGCTGGTCAAATTCGATGGAGTGTCGGGCAATGCCGACAAGGAACTCGCCGACCCGATGGGCTTCGGACGGCTTGAATACGCCTGCTATCTGCTAGCCCGAGAGGCTGGCATCGACATGGCTCGCTCTCGTCTGCACGAAGAAGGCGGGCGGGCACATTTCATGACCCAGCGATTCGACCGCACGCCTGACGGCAAGAAGCTCCACATGCAGTCGCTTTGCGCGATGCGCCATTTCGATTTCAACCTCGCTCGGGCCTACAGCTATGAGCAGGCAATTGAGACCATCCGCATGCTCGGTCTCGGACGCGAAGCGATCAGGGAGCAGGTGCGCCGCGCGCTGCTCAATGTCTTCATTCGGAACCAGGACGACCACACCAAGAACATCGCCTTCCTCATGGACAGCGCGGGTCGCTGGAGCCTCTCGCCCGCATTCGATGTCGTCTACGCCTACAATCCTGACGGGGACTGGACCAACGAGCACCAGATGTCTCTGGCCGGTAAAACGGATGGCTTCGAACTCGATGACCTGCTGGAGTTCGGACGCTTTGCTGACCTGAAACCTACTGAGACCAGGTCGATCATCGACACGATCCGGGCCGCAGTCAGTAACTGGAACAGGCACTGCAATACCGCCGGAGTGGAAGACGACATGGCATGTAAGGCTAGGCGCGGATTCCGCGATATCGGCTGAGAAGCCGACAGGCCGGGCGATCGCCTACAGCTGCTTGTTGAAACTGAAATGTCTGCACTTGCCCGTGGGGAACTTTCATGACATCCCGTCGCCACAACCACCCGAGGCAGACATATGCAATCTGAGTTCCGAATTCTACGCTGCCGGGCCGGGCTCTCGACCGAGGAACTCGCAGAAAGACTGGGTTACTCCGAACGGGAGATTTTCCGCTGGGAGTCCGGACAGATCAGACCTCGCAAAGTCGTGCTCGACTGGCTGCGTGAGCGAGCCGATACAGTCCCGACACACACAAATGCGGGGGGGTTCACATTCATTGACCTCTTTGCCGGCATAGGAGGACTACGCCGGGCTTTTGACGGCGTAGGCGGCCGCTGCGTATTCACGTCTGAATGGGACAAATATGCACAGCTTACTTATCACACCAACTATCCGGACAACCGGCCAATCGCCGGTGATATTACCAAAGTCCCCGTCGATGAGATTCCTGAGCACGACGTTCTCCTCGCAGGCTTTCCTTGTCAGCCATTTTCAATCGCTGGGGTGTCAAAAAAGAATGCGCTGGGCCGGAAGCATGGGTTCCTTGACGAAGCTCAGGGAACGCTGTTCTTCGATGTTGCGCGGATCCTGAAGGCTCACAGACCACGCGCATTCCTGCTCGAGAACGTGAAGAATCTGAAAAGCCACGACAAAGGACGGACCTTCGAGGTCATCCGCAAAATTCTGGAGAAAGACCTCGGATACGAGCTCCATGTTCGCGTTCTAAACGCACGTCATTTTCTTCCGCAGAACCGTGAACGGATAGTGCTCGTTGGCTTCCGCGAAAAAAGTGGATTCGACTGGGCGGACTTGAAGCTTCCGATTGAAGGCGAAGCGCGGATGCGATCGGTACTGCATCCCGAGAACGGCAGCGAAATTGCAGAATCGCACTATACGGAGGGAGAACTTGCGACGGTCAGTGCCAAGTATACCCTGAGCAATCACCTCTGGAAATATCTCCGTGATTACTCAGCCAAGCATCGTGCAGCAGGCAATGGCTTTGGCTATGGCCTGGTAGGCCCGGACGACACCTGCAGAACGCTCTCAGCGCGCTATTACAAGGACGGCTCTGAAATTCTTGTGCAGCAAAAGGGACGCAAGAATCCCCGACGGCTAACCCCGAGGGAATGCGCAAGGCTGATGGGTTTTCCCGACACGTTCCGGATCCCTGTTTCCGATACGCAGGCGTATAAGCAGTTCGGTAACTCGGTGGCAGTGCCGGTGTTTAGCGAGGTCGCAAGGATCATGCGTCCGCATATAACCCGGGAAGCAGCCCCGAACGATGAGGTGGCTGTCCGGGAGTATGCCTGACGTCCATGATCCCGCGACGAGAAGCCGTAACATGGCGGCTATCAGGGGAAGGGACACGAAGCCTGAACTTCTGATTCGGAGTGGCCTTCACCGGCAGGGTTATCGCTTCAGGGTCAACCGGAAGGATCTGCCCGGCAAGCCCGACATCGTCCTCAGCCGGTTTCATGCAGTTATCTTTGTGCACGGCTGCTTCTGGCATGGTCATGATTGCCATTTGTTCCGGCTTCCAGGTACACGCACCGAATTCTGGGCGGCAAAGATCGGCGCCAATCAAGAGCGGGACAAAGTTGTCGGATCAGCGCTGCTTTCGGAAGGATGGCGCATTGCCACCGTCTGGGAGTGCGCGCTCAAGGGAAAGAGCAGAATTGAACTGAAGGAACTCCTGACGCGGCTGACATCCTGGCTCAGGGGTGATGAACTACTGCTCGAAATCAGAGGCCAGGATGTAAAATCCATGCGTGCCTCGTCAATGCACCCGCCGGAAGCCACGGAGCCGGATCCTTCCGGCAGGTAACTGAGGGTCCGGATCAATGATCGGGCTCACGACGGGAGCTTTGCTGATGGCTCTTTTCGAGCGCCTGTCGTTCGGGTAGCCGCTCAGCACTGCCCAGATCGTTGGTGCTGCTTTGCCGATGTCGCGCACCGTCAGTCGCCATTTCCAGGCAAGATTCTCCGAGAATTCTCCGTAGTTGTCCCGGGCACTTTCGTAGCTGGCCCGGGCTTCGTCCCAGTATTCCAGCCAGAGGTCATCCAGCCATACAGGCAGCTTGCTGAAGTCGTGACCGATCAGCACTCCATTCAGAAAACTCAGAAACACCGTTTCTTCGCGTTTGACCGTGGGCAGATGGGTATCGAGGGCGTCGGCGACAGCCTGCAGTGTCATCTGGCTCCCAAGAGTGCGGCTCGTCCTGAGACGGTAAATTTCGGACGCGCGCTTCGTAACGCGGCACGCGGTCAGCAAGTCACAGACGGTGTCGCGAAGTGTGGCGACGAACTCAGCGGCATTGACCGTTGGCGAGGCTGGCAGACAGCTCAGTGCGTTGGCTGTCCGGTATGACGGCCAGTCGATCAGACCATCATCACGGAGGCAGGAGGCCAGCTGATTTGCATGCATCGCAGCCACCTCGGCCGCCTTTCCTCCCTTTGCCCCCAGGCTGCCGGCGCGCAACCTCGCGACGATATCCCCTACAGTTTCTGATCCGGCTTCAGCCAGACGCTCAACGTATCTGCCCAGTCTGAGTCGGTTCAGTGGGAGCCCGACCACTTCCCCCCTCAGATCGCCGAAAAGCCGTGGATCGACACGACTCGCTGCCCGAAACTCACCGGACATCTGCGGTTCGCCGGTGACGATCGCAAGGATGATCGGGAGCTGTGCTATGACCGCATGATTGGGCACCTCCCATTCAGCGGAGAGGGCCTCTACGAAATCTGTGAACTCGATTTCCTCAAGGTGGGAAAGACGGTCAGCAGCCCGTTTCCACCAGATCGAAAACTCCGGACGGAAATGTATTCCCAGCGTTCCATAGGTCTCGTTAAGTAGCCCGCCGGTCAGCTGCCCCAGCAGCTTCTTCTCCTTCTGTCGGATCCTTTCGCGGGTGACCGGAGGGCTGGTTGTCGCAGCTATTTCATCGAGCGTCTTCTGCCGTTCCGGGGGCTGACAGATGCGTTCGCGAAGAATTGCTGAAAAGGTTTCGTCTGCGAGATTGTCGGCGACCTCTTCGATAAAGTCCGGAAGGGAAGCCAGAAAGTCTTTACCCGAGCGCGGCCGGCCCTCATGCGGCAGGAGCGGGATACGCGTGGTTTCGCAGTACCTGTCCCAGTCAGTGCCCGTCTCAGCATCCGAAACATCAATCAGCGCTTGCCGGTTTTCACATAGCAGATCGGCTGTACGCCAGCCCACTGTGGGGATCCGGATGATCTGCTCCCTGGTTACGCTGGCGAGATCGCCGACGGTGCGGAAACCGGCCCTCTCCAGCGTTGCAGTCTTCACACCAAGGTGAAGGACACCGATCGGGAGATTATCCACCGATCCAGGTTGTCGGATGCTACCCTGGTGCTGCGCTCCTGGCGGATCTACCGGCTCTCCAGCTTCTCTAATGTACACGGCGCCAGCCTTTCAGGCGGACCCTCACCGGTGCACCCGCCTCCTCGCCTTGACGCGACTCTTCCTTCCGGACTGACACAGAATAGGTCAGACTTCCCGGAGATCCGGTAAGCACGAGTACATCGCCTTCCGTCGCGCCAACAGCGCGGAAAAACTTGGTCATATGGGTGATGCGGTACTCGTCCCTAGTCCCGCCTTCATCATGAAGCCTGTTGTTGTAGTAGATATAGCGGAAGCGCCAGGTCACACCCGTGTCGTCCGTCATTTCCAGCCACGCATCGGGGTTCTTCTGCGCAGGATCGAGGAACGGAAGCAGCGCGATCAGATCCGTCTGTGATTTCGGTATGTGTATTCCTGCCTGATGACCTCCGGTTTCTCCGGTGTCGTTCGCCGTCAGCGGCTTCTCATATGTCTGACTGCTCATCAATTTTCTCCGCCGGGCCGGATTGAGAGGGCCCGCTTCAGATCATCGGCATCACGTGATGACACCGGGACTGCTTCGTTGCCAAGTTCGCGACGCCACTGAGATCGGTCAATCATTACCCGTTCGACCGTGTCCTCGTAAAACAGCCGGTAGATATAGACAGGTTCGGTCTGCCCGCGCCGGTGCGCGCGGGCGCTTGCCTGGGATTCAAGCGCAGGGTTCCATGCCTGTGTGAAGTGAATGACTACAGTTGCAGCGGTTATGTTGAGTCCCGCACCCGCCGCCTTTGGATTGAGTACAAGACAGCCCGGCCCATCGTGGCCGGAGAATGCGTCAACGATTACCTGCCGTTCTTCCTGCGGCGTGGACCCATTGATCGCCCCCCAGAATGCATCCGGCAGCCGTCCCTGCGCTGCCTCACGGATAATCTCGCCACAGCGATTGAAAATTGCAAAGAGGAGAACCTTGCGTCCGCTCCTGAATGCCTCTTCGAGAATGGCGATTGTGCGCTCCACCTTCGGTGTGAAGAGCGGCATTCCGGCTGACGGATCGATCCTCGCGTCCTGATCTCCGTCGGGATCGCCGGATCCCTGCAGCCAGGGATGGGCGCAGAAGAGCTGCAACTGACCTGTCGCGACGAGATTGCCTGCCACAGGGTACTTCTCAAGCGTCTCGGCCAGTACTTCATCATAACGCGGGGAAAGCTCATCGCCGAGTTCGAGTGGCAGATCGATATCGATGCGCTCCGGAAGATCGCCGGCGACATCACTCACCTTTCGGCAGAGAACCACGGGATCGGTCAGCCGAGCCAGATTCTTTGCCGATTCCTCGGAGTCCGGATGATCGGCTTCAAAGTCCTCCCGGCTTCCCAGCAATCCAGGTATCGCGAGGTCGGCAAGCGACCAGAGATCCAGCAGCGATGTCTCGACCGGCGTCCCTGTCATCGGAATGGTTCGCTGCCTGGGAATCCTCCCAATCGCCTGCCTGCGCCCGGAATCGGGGTTTTTCAGAGCCTGCGCCTCATCGCAGATCAGCCATGACCAGGTCATGCCTGCAAAAATGGATATATCGTTGACCACAGTGTCGTAGGTTGAAAGCACGACCTGGGCCCGCTGCAGACCCGCGGTGATGCCGGTTCTGTTGTGTCCGCGGTGGATGAGAACAGAAAGCTCGGGCGCAAACTTCATTATCTCCTTCCGCCAGTTGGCGATCAGGCTCGTCGGGCAGATGATGAGGGCTGGTCGTGACGTTTCCGGTTTTTCGCAGAGCAGCAGGGCAATGATCTGGATGGTCTTTCCGAGCCCCATCTCGTCAGCGAGAATGAGGCCGCCGGTATGCCGTATGGTCTGGTCCATCCATGCTACGCCCTGAGCCTGATACGGGAACAGAGTCGCATGCAGACCCGGAATGTCCTGATCCGGGCGCAGGTCGGCAGCAGCCGATTGCGCTGAGTGGAAGACGCTCTCTTCAGCTATGACAGGTATGTCGGGATTACGCAGCCGGACAAGACGCACCACATCGGGAAAGCTGAGCGTTTTCGGCAGCTGCCCGCCCAGCATCTGCCGGACTATGGCCGGCGTATCGTGAGGAAGTGGGCGGATTACATTTCCGTCGGCGACCCAGTTGTAATCCGGGCCGGGCGCGTCCCAGACTTTCTTTTCCCCCCGCACAGTTCTGGTGCCAGCAACGTGGATCGCAAAACCAGCACCCTCTTTCCGGATCCGGATTTCCGGCTGCACAATTCTTGACGACAGCTCCCAGCCCTGGGGAGGTGCCGCTGAAATCTGCCTGAAATCGGCAGGAAGTGATGCAGGCCCGTCAGTCACTGGACAGCCTGCTTCTGAGTTCTGCTGGTGTCCACGGAACAGGGCGCCTTGTGTGGACCGCGCGATGACAGTTCGGGCAAAGTGGTATCAGGTCTGTTGCCGGATCGTATGGTCTGGGTTCCCCGGAAAGAGACAGAGGCTGCAGGTGGTGCACTTCAATGATAGCCCCGGCATCGCCATAGAGTTTGCCGGGAATAAGACTGCAGATCTTGCAGACGGCGCCGTGGATACGCAGGCAGAGCAGACGATTGCGTGGGTTCCGTTCGCGCCGGCGTACGACGGTGAGTTTAACGGCGCCTTCAGTCAGTGCTTCCTGATCAGACGGCGCGCTTTCCTCGATCGGGTCGTATCCATAAAGTTCTGCCATTGCGGCAAGAACAGGGATGACGAGCTCACGACAGGTCTCCGCAACGGAATCATCGTCAAACCGGCTCTCGATACCCCGCTTCTCTGCGATGATCGTGAAACTGCCATTGTCGATCGTCCAGCCCTCGGTAGTCTGACCGTTACCGATTTTCAGATCCGCGCTCGACGCTACTGAGGCGACGAGCGCCCTTGCAAGCTGAACTTCTTCTGCGCTTGCCTGCTGCATCTGCCGGATCGTATCAGCTGCAAAATTGCCGAATGCCAGCTTCGCTTCGAAGCGGCGCAGACCCGTCGGCCGAAGAGTGACTATCGGGCTGTGAGAGCGCTCAAGGTCTGCAAACCAGAGCCTGATTGCTGTCTGCACTCCGGACCTGTCTTCCTCCAGACAAATTGCAGCGCCGGTTCCCTCCTCGACTTCCCGGCGGATCAGGGCCTGCTTCTCGGCAAGCATCTCAGTCCCCTTCTTCGTCCCCGGCTTCTGTCAGCTCTTCGTCGTCGGGCAGAGGCACTTCACGCAGCAGCTTCTTGAGATTGGTCGAAATCTCGTTGCGAATGTCTTCGAATATCGGCTCAAGGTCATCGTTGGTGTTGTTCTGCTCAGCCACAGCAAAAGCCCACAGCAGCAGATCCATGCCCTCAACTGCATAGCCGCTGGCGGCAGCCCTCTGATAGATTTTCAGATAGAAGTCGTGGTGCTTGTTAATGCGGACGCCTGCCACGAAGCCTGACTCGGCATCGCTGCGCATAGCCGGCTCCCAGAGATCGCCGGACGTGATGGTCTCAACAGCTTCAACGTGAATACTATCCGGGTTTACGTGCGTATCCACGGGCACCCGGAGCTTAATGCCTGCACCGCGATTGTTGTTGAGCGTAGCGGTTTTCTGACCCGCGTCGGCAGACTGAACGTCCGGCTTTTTGGTCGAAGGCGTATTGCCGATGACCTTATTCGCGCTGCCGTGATCGACGCCGCGCTCCACCGCAGCTGCTTTCTCCTTGCGCCGGTAGCGGTTGCCTGCTTCGCGATAAGTCGGCTGAAGAAGGGTCTTTAGAGCTTCCTCAAGAGCCGGGTCGAAGAGAATTTTCGACTTCTTGACGTCGACTTTGAAGGCCTCGTCAAGCTTATGAGTGAAGTCGAACTCGACGCGCAACAATGATGTGTGCGGCTCAACAGCGCCAAACACGCCGAGCCAGCCACCCTGCTGGATCACACGGCCTTCGCGATGAATGTAAAACCCCTGACCGCGGTTGGTGATATTCGCGACTTTCTGCTCGTCTTTGGTGAGATCCCGGCGGTTGGGCAAAATCCACGCCCTGATTTGCGCTGTTTCAACAGACCCGTCTTCCAGTTCGATCTCAAGCTTCTGCTGTTCAGGAGAGAGGACTTGATCGGCCTTTTCAGGATAAAACGGGTTCCACGGTCTGACCTGCTCGCCATTTACGCTTATTGAAACGTGCCTCTCACGATCGTCCCCCTCGTCGAGGAAGCGATAATAAATAAGAGCGACATGGTCGATCAGCCGCTCACCCAGCCTCCTGATTGCAGCCTGTTCCCTCGCGCCGCCAGGATCGTCATATTCCTTCGACAACAGACGGTCACATTTGGACCAGACTACTAGCGTGCCCTTGTCACCACAAAGCTCTTCAAAGAGCTCATAGTCGTCTGCGGTCATTTCTTCGCGGAGCATTTCCCACTGGTTCTGCTCTTCGACATGCTCGAGGTCCCAAGCGAGCTTAGCGAAGTCAGCCTCGTCGGACTGGCGGGAAATAACCGTAAACCGGAGGCAAACCGAACTGGATGCCGTTTTAAGGCCAAGACCGAATTTGCCGAGGCTCGCAAGATTCGCTCTGGCGGGTGCACCGTAACGCATGGCATTAAATAGCATTTCGCCGTTCATGCCGTCCCCATTGTCACCGAAACAGACAAACTTCCGACCATCTTCAGCCAACTCTATCCGAACATTTACTTCAGACGCATTCGCAGCGATGGAATTGTCAATGATATCTGCTGCTGCAGTATTAAAACTGTAGCCGGTGTCACGAAGGCCGTAGATGAGCCTAGGAGCATCGGGTTGGTTGATAAGATCGTTCATTGGGCACCAGTCGGTTCAGAATTGCGGGGGATGGTGTAGGTCATTGTTATTAAGAAGGCCAAACCTCTGCGGTGGCAATCCACGCTCAATTGGCCCTGACGTTCTTCACTGCAAAATAGCTTTCCCCAACGCCGGCGACCGCAGTCGATGAGCGTAGGAGCTCACTCGCCTGCGCAGCGGGTGCCGAACGAAAGTCATGCCGCGGCGGGCTACCCGCTATGCGCCAATATCCAAACCCTTGGTCGAGCAGCACGAGGACCTTTTGACCATCGACGTATTCAAGCTCGAGCTTGCGGCCGTGGTCGGAATTTTGCGTGACCTGAAGATCGACATCGAGGCCAAATTTTTCTCCCAAAAGCTCGGCTACTTCCGCTCGGTCATCCTCATAAGTCCAATCGTGTTTGATCTGATAAGGACTACGATCGTTCTTTAGTGGCTGAACCAGGATATCGACTTCAACGGGACTATCCGCCTTCAAGTCAGCGGATAGAGCTTCGCACGTCCGCAGGAAGAGGAGCATGGTCAGCGGAGAGTTCAGGTAGCGGTCGGCGTAGGTGATCCGCACAAGACTGCCAGGCCTCCAAACACCAGCCGCTTCCATCTGCTGTTTCAGTTTCGAGCCAAAGCGTTTGCCAAATTGGCCAACCGGGCATTGCCCAAAACCTTGCATCAGCTCGACCTGATCACCAGCCGCAACCTGTCGCTCCAGATCATCCGGGTTGATCGGGCTGTAGGCGGTGGGGCCGCTGAGAGTACCGGCAACGACAGCATGCGTATCACCCAGACCCCATCGCTCCCCCGGCTGCGCCGCGTTCGCATCGCGGGAGAAGAACCCTGTGGTACGATCAGACGAGATCAATTCGGCCAAGCGTTTGCTCTCAAAGGGTGCGTCTTCTCCTTTGCCCAGGGCCAAAGAGAATTCGAACCGCACCGAGGCATCGCGCAAAAAGCGCCGTTCGACCTCTTCGAGCTTATCAAAGGAACTCGGATCAAGCACGAGCGTCACCGGAACGCCGCGGGCCGAGGCGGCAGAAAAGAAGGTGCGCATCTTGGTCGAAGTCAGCTCTGCAAGATCGAACACGGTGGGCAACAGGACCGAAATGCTGTCTCCGCTTCGCGCTCTCAAAAGGAGTGTGTTTGCCGCGTCATTGATTGCCCTAGCATCGGGGACCGCACGATCTTCCTGCGGCAGTTCAGCATTTGTCTCGAGAAACGCTTGGACCGCGAGGTGCGCAGACCGCCGGTCGAGACGTCCCTGCTGCTTGTAGAGATCGGCAGCGAGGACGCAGGCCGAACACCCCATCTCGCATTCCTTGGGGCAATCGAGGACGCGGGCCGCTCGCTCGAAGACATGATAGATGTCGTCGAGAAGTCTCGGAGCGTATCCGGCACCTCCAGATGCCTCATCGAAGATATAGACCGACGGCACTCTGCGACCGAGCTTGCCGTCTCGAGCTGCCACAGAAATTCCAAGCTCGCGCGGCTCGATTCCAAGCCAGCGCGCAAGACTCTCCCGCAAGGCTGCGCCAAGCGCCCAGGCCGCACCGTCACTTTCCAATCCAGGCAATTGCAGCTCTACGACATCGGTTAGAACTTCATGGCCCAGCGCAAGAGCGCTCGTGATCGCATAACCTTCGTCATTGCCCGGGCAACGATCTATCGCCCTTCGATCTCTCGGCGTAAGTGGCCAATGGTCTTTGAGAGCGTCTGTCCCAGCATCCCCGGCGCGCCCACATTCCAGGCAAATCTCGTAGCCCTTGTCATTGGGTCCGCGAGAGTGATGGTAGATGTAACCTTCATGCGAAGCCCGGATCCGACCGGTTTCAGGCTGCAGCATGGGTTGCCACAGGGCATCACCGACACTGACCTTCGGGGACTTGGGTTCGATGTAGACAGCCTGATCGGTGTCGGCATGCGGCTGCGCATTCCAGTCGACGCGGAACCCAGCCGGTTCAAGAAACTGCTCAATGGTAATGCTTCGTTCGCCGCAATGGGCACACTGGTCCGGCATCTGGTGGTCGCTGCCCGCCCCGCCACAATGGTCGCACCACCAGGCCCAACGAAGGTTCTGCGGCTCACGTTGGCCACAGTCGATCGGGCTAAGCCAGTTGAGGGTGACTCCGGCCGATTTCCAAACAAGCCCGTCTACGACGACCTCTGCCCCCGGGGCATATTCCCGAATGGCGATATCGGCGTTGCGCGTCGGGCATTCATAGCGCCGATCACGTGCACCTTCCTCTTCCGAACGATTGCGATCCTGCGCCTTCTGGGTCTCGGCACAGAGGGTATCAAACGGGACAACTGATGTCGGAAAACCGCTTCCAGGGATAAGCGAGCGATTGGCGAGCTCCTTCAAGAGGAACTCCTTGCATAACCGCCGCGCCTGAAAATCGATCGCCTTCTTTGCGGCCCCCTCGAGCGCGTCCGAATCTTCTTTCAAGCGCTGCCATGTACGCCGGAAATTCGCAGCTTCCTGCCCAAACATCTCCGCCGTATGCCCCCGGATTTCGCTATCGTATTCGAGACCTGTTCCCCTGAGGAGCCGCAGCAGACCCTCTTCGGTTGCGGATGCCGTTGTTGGTAGATCGAGCCATTCGCAAAAGGCATCCACGGGAGCGAGACCTTCGAAAGGGCGAAGGTCAGCGCGACAGCCGAAGAAATCTCCGGTCTTGGTCCGGGCAAACTCCCCCTCAACTTCGCGAAACCAATGAGCGAGAAGATAGGCGTTCGCGTGACGTTGCGCGATCCGATCAGAATCAAGCGAAACGCGCGGCGATGCGAGCTTGCGGCGCAAATAGCCCGCAGGATCGGCAAACGTTTCAAGATCGAGCGGTGTATTGCGGGCAATTGTGAGACTTGTCGAAAAGCCCTGTCCGCGGCGGCCTGCGCGACCGGCACGCTGATTGTAGTTGGCGATCGAGGGTGGAACGTTGGTCATCAGCACTGCTTCGATCGAGCCGATGTCGACACCCATTTCCATGGTGGTCGAGCAGGCGAGCAGGTTGATATCGCCTTCCTTGAACTGCTCCTCGAACTCCCGCAGTCGGTGCGGGGGCTGCTGGGCACTGTGTTCCTCGGCCCGCAGATAAGGCGTGGCGAGCGCGGCCTGATCGTGCCAGTTCATCCAGATGCCACCCTCGCGAAGGGCCGCGACATCTTCGTTGGTCTGGAGCCAGGCTGCGATTTCCTTTTGGCCATCCACTGCGAGAGGCCTTGTCCTTGGGAGACGCGGAAACTCGATTTCACGCGCCGGCTTGTTAGCGAAAATCTTGCCAGCACTGACTAGGTTGGGTGACCTGCCAAAGACCAGGCGGGGCAGGACACGCCGGGTCAAGGGGCATTGCCAAGCCTTGCCAACCGCTTCGACCTCGGCGGATTTTTCCAACCGCAGGCTGAATGTACCACCAACACCCGACAGAAGGGGAGTCAGCTGATTCCAGGCGGCATGCATGATCTGATTGATTTCATGGCGGTCGCGCTGAGAAGTAAGGTCAAGGTTCAGAGCTGACGCCAAGAGAAGAATGGAGTCGGGCTGACGCCCCTTGGTATTGACCAAAGGCCAGGAGACGTCGCGCTTGGCGCCAGGGGGCTGGTCGGGCCCGATCACATTGCGAGGCCGCGCGCGCCCAGGCATCCAGCGCGCATCACCGTCGTCCACTTCAATGGCAAACTGGCCGCGAAGATAGTCGACCATGTAGTAGAGGAAGCCGCGCCAATCTTCGATCGAATAGCCCTTCTGGCCGACAAGCTCAGGTAGCTTATCCGGTCCAATCCGCTCGATATCCGGGAAACGGAGCCGTGCCAGGCCAAGCGTCTCCATCGCATTGGCGTTCCGCGGACGACGGGCAAGTTCGCGCAAGAGCATGAAGCGGGCCAGGGCTTCCTTGTTATCGTGAAACCGTTCGCTGCGATCGAGGTCCCAGACCTTGGCCATCATGCCAATCGCCGGCTCAGAAGCGAGCCCGGATACGAGGTCCTTCCAGGATATTCCGGTTGCCGCGCCGCCCGCGAGCTCCGCGTCGATCTTGGCGATATCATCCTTGAACGCAGGCATGTCTGCCACGAGGTTCGCTAGAGCAGCCTTCTTTTTGAGCAGCTCTTCCCTGCGCTCTTCGGTCAGGTCGCTACCCTGGGCAGCCTTCTGAACGGCATGGTAGATAAAGCCGCGAACGAAGCCCCGCTCACCGTTGGTTTCAATATTGGCAGCAAAGCGAGCTGTTCCCTGCCTGCTGTCCGAAAAGCTGATCAGCTGACGGCCATCGAACGGCAGGGCGTGCTCCGCCTGATGTGGCGACACACCCTCAAGGAGGATCGGTGCTGCATTCTGGGTGAGGAACGGTGTGCCAAAGCGAAAGGGAAAGACCGCCGGTCGCCCGCGCCGCTTGTTTCCGAGACAGGCCGGGCAACGTCCTTCGTCCAGCTGGGTCAGATGAAAATGCCCCGCCTCGCCAGTAAACTCTCCGCTGGATACATCGAAAGCGGTCGCGGTCGCTTCGGATTTCGGGTTGATAGCAATCAGACGCGGATGGCCGATCCCCTCGTGCTCATCTTCATCTTCGTCATCATCATGATCACGGTCACGATAGCTATCTTCGCGAAACTCATCTGCATCATGATCACTTCGCCGCGGTACGATCCTGTCGCCCATGTCATCGGCCGGGAGGAAGGGCTCGCCACAATCGAGGCAGTTCTGAATTTCGAACACCATCGACTGGCAATGCGGACATTGATCCCGATGGTCGAAAAGTACGGCGCCAAATGGCCAATCCTTGGGCCGCATCTCACCCGGGCAATCGACATTGATGCAGGTCCAGAGCCCGGCAACTGCCCGCGTGAAGCTGTGCGCTCGCATCGGCAGGACAGGCTTCGCTTCGCTTGCATTATGGGCCGACAGATCGAGCAAAATCCTTTCGGCGTCCGGCGAGAGCGCTTTGAGCGAGGCCAGGGTCTGGGGCTCACCTTCCAGCCTCTCGGCAACCGACGAAGCTGCCGGATTATCGGACGCTGTCAGGACTTTCGAGAGATCGACCGGCTGCGGCTTTCCAACAACGACATGCGCCCGCTCAAGCGGAACGCCAGCAATGTCGGCAAGGAATCTCTGAAGGTCTTCGCGGGCCTTCTGGTCGTCCGCAGAGCCGATGGTCGCCGACGTCGCAACGAACCGGACCTGATCGGGCGTCACATCGAATGCGTTCATCACACGGCGAAGCAGGAGCGAGAGCTCCGCCGCTGCCGAGCCGATGTAGCTATGCGCCTCGTCGATCACGATCCAGCGCAACTTCCTTTTTGATGCATCGAGGATAGGACGATCCTCGCGCCGGATCGTCATGTATTCGAGCATCGTCTGGTTGGTAACGAGGATCGGCGGTGGGTTGGCCCGGAGGGTTTCGCGGTAAAGAACCTGATGCGGTATCTCGTGCTCGGCCTTGTCGCGATTAGACTTCCGCGCCGTTCCCATCAATCCGTTGTAGAGGGCAAAGCGGACATCGCCGCGAAGCGGCTTGGTCCAGGCTGTGAGGCGCTTCTCCTGGCTCGCGATAAGAGCGTTCAGCGGATAGAGCATGAGCGCCCGAACCCCTGTCAGAGGACCTTGCTCTGCGGACTCCCGGACCAGATCATCGAGCATCGGAACCAGGAAGCATTCGGTCTTGCCCGACCCTGTGCCGCTCGAAACCAGAACCGATTGCGGCTCTTGCGTGCTGAGCAGTTCCCACGTCGCCAGCTGGTGCGCGTAGGCGGGGTAATCGAAGCGTAGATCAGTATCCGACGTTTGGGTGATCGCTTCGATCGTGCGCTGATGCAGCAGCGCTTGAAGTTGGTTGGCGCTCTTTCCTGAGGATACATAGCCGGGAGCAGCCTGAAAAAGCTGTTCGGAAAGGAGGCTACCGTTTGCTGGGTCCGTACCGGCAAGCGTGCTCCGGAGAAAAGCGTTGAGTCCTTCGTGCCGGATACCCGCCCGCGAGACCACCGCTTCGGCGAGCCCAGTCCTCAGCCGCTGGTGTACCTCCATCGGCGACAATCGGGATGTAGGGAGGGGATCACTGGCGGCCATTCTTGAGCTCCGAAAGGGCATAGCCAAAGGCTTTGGCAAAGTAGTCGGGGTGACGTCGTTCGACGTCCTTGATGGTGAGCACCTGCTCCTTCTCGAGAGAAGCACGTCCGGTAGCGGACAGAGCAGCGGCGAAAGGAGCATCGAAGACCCGCATCAGCGCTTCGACGAAGTTCTCTCTTGGCAGTAGCTCGCTGTAAGCAGGCCGAAAAGGGTTGAAGCCGCCGGCATCCATATTGATGCCCTCGCTTGTATGACTCGTGAAGTGGTTGCGAAGCTCTTCCCAGCTGAGCGGCGAGAAGTCCCGGCAAATGAGTGGCGCAAGCTGCGGCGCACGCGCCGCGATTTCGTTCTGACGTTCCGTGATGTTTGCCAACGCCCACTGAGGGTCATCGAGCCGGCTGACCAGATAATTGCCTTGAGCCTGAAAGGCAGCGTCCCAGGCCTTGATCGGCAAAAGAGACCAGCTTGAGCATAGGCCATCAAACAGCTCGAGGATCGTCGAGAGGTGTTGCTCCTCGCAGCGATAAAGAAGGAGCGGCGCAAGCGGACCGGCAATCTCAAACTTGCTGAAGATTTCGAATGTCTGCGGAGGCAAGCCATTGAGCGACAGCGCCAAGTCCATGACTGCACGAATGGTCTGGGTCGCTTCGGAAGACATGGGCTCGACAGCCAGTTCCTCCGCCAGCCTTACGAGGTCCTCGCGCGCTTGCAAAAGAGGCTGTGCCATTGCCCGGCCGAGCCTGTGTTGCGGCACGTCGTGAACCGGATCGCCGTCGATAAACTTTGGCCGCGTGAGGACGCGAGCACCTTCCCGCAGATAGACGAGCCATGGACCGCGCAATCGCGGCAGTTGAATCAATTGCCCTCCGAGGCCGCCAAGCAATCCGTCAAACGGACCGAAATCCACCTCATTCTCGGGAGCTCCAAGAAAGCGGCCGCCAACGCGGACATCCTCGCCGACAATGGCCGTTTTCGGACGCAGCCCTCCCGAAGGTTCCCACTCAAGAGAATTGCCGAATTCCGTGACGTACCAGTTGTCATTGCTGCCGTTGTGGAAGTCGAGCCGGACCTGGGCATCGATGCCGAGCGGCCGCATCAAGGCGGCAATATCGTTCCGCAGAGCCGACAAGCCCAGTTCGACATCGACCTTCCAACTCGCCTCAAGCGATGCTCCAGCGTGATGGGCAACTTCGCCCATCAGCATCGCACGGCCCGGCGCGCGGGCAACGGTGTCACGAAGATCGGCGAGGCCTACGACAGTATCGCGCCTGAGAAGTTCGCCATCCCAGGTCGTCAGCCATTCTTTCGATCGCAAAGGCACATTGACGTCGAAAGTGGAGCCATGCCTTGGGGTGAGGCGCAAGCCGAGCAGCGCGCGTCGGGGCGGATCGATCCGCACCCGCCAGCGATGGTCCGCAATCGGCGTTTCATCACTGAGCACCGCTTCTCCGGTCCAACCTTCCAAAAGGATTTCCGCATGGGCCGCATTGATCCGCTGGCTGAGTGCGAATTCAGCCGGCAGAACCAGTGCATTCGTGCGGTCTCGAACGTGCTTGGTCGCTCCATCGAGCCAGGCGAACTCGCAATGCCCAGGGCCCGCGTTGACAAGATCATCGCGCCAAGTGCTTTCCCCTGCAAACCGCCAGCCGACCTCTCCACGCGTTGCAGTGCGCCGGGAAACCCCGTCTTCGACTTCTGCATGCAGCGGATGTTTGATCAACCGTTCGCCGCCGGGTGCCTGCACACCGGTCGCCTCTTGGGCGACTATGGTCAGGCGATCCTTACGATCTGCACTCTGTCCCGTCCGCACCAGAAATGCGTCGCCATTGGGCTTCTCGGCAATGATCTGGCCAGCACAGCGGTAGAGCGAACGACCAGGTGCAAAGGCAAAGTCCTCGGCTTCGATCTCGGTATTGCTATCCTTGCCGCGAAGCATCCAATCCTGCGGTACATCTACAAAGACTGGTTCGGCGCGATAACCACCCGACCCCTGACCGATAAGGGAAAACGCGCCTAGCTCCGTGTCTCCGGTCCGCCGCTCAAATATCCGCAGTCCATCCCCAACCGCTTTGCCGCCCGGCAGGACAAAGCTTTGGGCTAGTCTTTCGCCGCGCGCATGGAATTCGGCGGTGACGGAGAGGTCCAAGGGAAAATCGATCGCAGCTTCGCTGCGCATAGCGCGCGCGATCCAGCAATTGCCTGATTCAACCTCCAGGTAAGCCAGCCGACCGGAGATACGGTCTGCCAAGGCACCCGAGGGCTGAAGAAACACCCGAACATATTCTCCTGCGGACAGCACACGATCCTTGTCGTCCCAGCGACCTTCGAGATGGAAATCCAGACTTTCGCGCCATTCACCATCCTGCGAACGTATCAAACGTCCGACCCGGATGCTTCCTGTTCCGGTCAGCTTTCTGGCTTCAAGGAGCGTATCGATGAGGCCCGCAGCTGCCCCGTCGAGCGTCATGGGCAGTTCATCGCGCCAGTCTTCGTAAGCGTGGTCCAGCCGGGCCGAATAAGGGCGACCGTCAACTGGCACTTCCTTGTCGATGAATGCACGAAGCTCGACGATCTTGAGGGCAAGTTCCCCGCAGATTGCGTGCATTTCCGGGCTGCGCCAGATTGAGGGAAGCAAATATTCGTTGCGTTCGCAGATCGAGACAGCGGTAGCGATGTCCTGAATGTCTGCCCCGAGCAGCTCCCCGACTGCCCGCTCTAGGAAACGACGCGGCCAGGTCGCACCGCCTGCGATTGCCGCCGCAGGAAAGCCCCCATGCCGCGCGAGATTGGAGAGACGCTGGTTTCCGTGCGCCGTGATAAGAGGTTCAACGCCCCAGGCATCGAAACCGCGGTCTGCAAGTGCCCGCCATTCCGATTGTGGGAGTTGGAGCTTCAAAACCGCTTCGATATCGGCCCAGCGCTGCATGCCGCCCTGGTAGGAGCGTCGAAACCAGTCTGCCGCCCACATGACGAAAGCTGGAGCTAGCGACGGCCGCAGCAAATCCGATGCGAGATTGGCAGAGAGCTTTGCTTCGATCCGCTGAAAAATTCCCGGTGCGAGCTTGTAGCGGTAAAGCGGCAGTCCGGTGGGGCGAGGTAAACCAAGATCCCCGCAAGTCTTACCCAAAGGATGCGGTCCGCTATCTGCTGCCCTGGCCAGCTGGATCGCGCGGATCATCAGGATACGCGAACCGCCGCTAGCGTGAATGTCATCGGCAATCTTGCGCAGCCGAACCGGGTCGTTTTGCGCCGCGTCGATTTCAGATTTGAAATCGCGTCCTTCCATCCCCGCACTCACCCCCGGCACCTCTCGCAATCACGGATGCCAGACAACACCCTCACTTACCTCAACATCTCTGAACGTTACTTCATAATCAATGATGAAGGTCAGGTTTTTCAGTGCATTGCCCGAGAGGTCGAAATCGAACCCTCGTAAAAAGCATTCACGACGCAAGACCAGCGCGCGTTCATGACGCCGTCGATACCCCGTCCAAGATCCCAGATGACGGTATCGCCATTCTCCAGTTTAGCCCTCACGAAACGATCGTGCAGGTCGCCGCCCGAGCGCCGTGACTTTTGTGCGAGGTGGAGGGGAACCGAGGCCAGCATACGGTTCCACCGATCTTCAAGGTCCTGGCGCTGGTCACGCGTGCTTTCAGGGTCACGAGTCTGCACGGAATCGGCGTCGAATGTCACGATTTGCACGGCCGCGATTTCCGAAGCGAGCTGTTCAAAGCGACCGATGAAATTGATGAGGCGCCCGCGAGCCTGCTCGTCAGCGCAACAATAGGGGTCCTGGATTTCGAGCCGTTCAATTCGCGCGTCGCGCGCGTACTGCTCGAAAATCGTCCAGTCGCGGTGTCCATATTGTTCAAACACGACCCGCTGAACGAAGGGAACGCGCGCTTCAGCCGCCTCGACGGGAGTACGCACAGAGAGAATGGGGCGCCGGTTTTTGCGCTCGGCATTGCTCGATGGCGTCTCGCCAGGATCCGAGTGAGGCTGCGATCGCGCCGCTTCGTCTAATCCTGGTTCTGCCGCGTGCTCCGCAGCCGGATCAAGGTTTGCGGAACTCGCTGTGTTGTCGCTCGCGGGTCCGCGGGAGCGAGCACTCTCCTCGTCTCCCGTCGGCTCTTCGATTTCCGGCTGTGCGACTGGCGGGGCAGGCGGTTCTGCTTGTCGAACACTCGCGCTGTAATCGGTGTCCTGGATATCCTTGTCCACCTGCCCTGCGGCGGCATACGCACTACTTCGATCACGGTTCTCTGCAGGGCGCCCGTCGAGCACATCGGAAAGCAGGTCTTCTACATCGCGATCGCTCTCCGGCGGCATGAGCAGACCCCGGCTCAGCGAGCGCTTACGCTCCATGAGGGCGTCGAGACGCTGGTCGAAGCTTGAAGGTCCGATCGCTTCGTCCGGATGGACAGCCATCGGGATGTGAATGGTCACCGGCCTGGTCTGACCGATCCGGTAGGCGCGGTCCGTCGCCTGATCTTCAACGGCCGGATTCCACCAGCGGGACAGATGGATCACATTGTTTGCAGCGGTAATCGTGAGCCCCACGCCGCCCGCCTTTGGCGACAGGATGAGAACGTCGAATGAGGCCGGCGAACTCTGAAAGGCAGTGACCATCTCCTGGCGCTTATGGCCCGCAACCTTCCCGCTGATGCACATCGGGCGGCGCTCGAGCGCGAAGCGCTCCTGAATTGCCATCGCGAGGAAGGCCTGCATCTCGAGATCTTCGCAGAATAGCAGGGCCTTTTCGCCGCGCTGCCTGACCTCCTCAAGGATTTCGAAGGTCTTCTTCAGCCGTCCAGATTGCCCGATGTACTCGTCGATGTTCGAAATTCCGCGCGGCGGTGACGGGTGGAGCGATGTACCGCGCAGCATATGCAGCACTTTGAGCATCGCACCCTGTTCGCCGCTTTCCCGTAGCGCTCGCGCTCTGGCCAGCACGAGGTCGTAGGCCTGCGCTTGCGCGGTTGGCATCTCGACCGGATATTTGCGGGCCTTCTTCTCCGGCAACCCGGTCAGGATTTCGTCCTTCATCCGGCGCAGCATGAAAGGCGGAAGTTCTTTGTCGCGCTCGATCAGACGGTGCTGGAGATCGCCAAGGCGCTCGAGATCGTTCGCAGGGAAGCTGCTTTCGAATTCCCGGCTCGAGCCAAGAAAACCTGGATAGACCGTATCGGCAATCGACCACAGGTCCTGCAACCGGTTCTCGACCGGTGTGCCCGTCATAGCGATCTGGATTGCGCCGTTCAGCGCCTTTGCGGCGCGGGTCATCTGGCTGGCAGGATTCTTGAGCTTCTGTATTTCATCGTAGACGATTGCAGCGAACGGAATGCGCGCGAAGCTCATGTGATAATCGCGCATTGTTTCGTAGGTCGTCAGGACGATCCCGGCGTCATTCCATTCGGACACGTCGAGACGCGAGGTTCCCCCGCGAATGTCGCTCCCAGCCTCGAGACGGAAATTGCGCAGGTTTGCGCCGAACGCCTCGACAACAGGCCCCATGAGATCTGCTTCGATGTGCTGCGAGAGCTCGGCCTGCCAATTCCGCAGAAGACCTGTGGGCGCGACAATCAAGACGGGCTTCGGATGAGGCGTTTTGCTGCGCAGCCACAGCAGGAACATGAGCGCCTGGAAGGTCTTTCCGAGCCCCATATCGTCGGCGAGCAAGACGCCCGGCATGCGGCGCTCCCAGGCCTCGGCAAACCATGCGAACGCCTGCACCTGGTGAGGCTTGGGTTCTGATTTCAGTCCTTTGGGGAGCCCAGGAGCATCGAAATCCTGCACTTCAGCGTCGGGACGAGGCAGCCGCGCATAGTCCAGCTGCTCGAAATTCTCTCCGACCTGAAGGAAGAAGATATCGACGCTCTCGCGTTCGGTTCTGTCCGAGGCGCGTCCCTCGACCTCATCAGCGATCTCACGTTCAAGGTCTGCAATTGCTCGCGCGGCCTGCAAGGTTGCAGGCGTCGCGGGGATGCTTTCGTCGCGCCAGGCGATCGTTTCCTTGCCTGCGTCAATCGCTGTCTCGACTTCGCTTGCGATCGTTTCAGCTTCACCTGGAGCCAACTCGACATGACGCGCGTCGGGCGGATCGCCGATCCGTAATCCAAACCCTTCGGGCAGCCAGCTGTTCGGCTTGGGTTTGATCCAGGGTAGGACCGGCTTTTGCCAGACCTCGATCCCGCTGACCCGCTCGGAAAACTGCTGTGTCTCGATGAAGAGACGATCAGCTGCCTCGTCATCGCCTGCCGCGTCAAGCTTGAGCTCCTCACGCAGGATACGTTGCGGCGAACGCAGGAATTCGCGCTTTTCCTGTGAGGTGCCCACCTGCTTTGCGCGCACGATGTCCAGGGCCTTGCCCAGCATCGGGTCAAGAAAAAGGAGCGTTCCGTCGGAAAGCAGATAGCTTCGCCGCCCGCCGTCCTGACCCCGGAACCTGCGCTGAAAATGCTGATTGTCCTGCGGGGTAAGCAGCGACGCTTCTTCTTCGTCGACCAGGTCACCCTCAGCGCTCTCGCTTACGTTTCTCGAGAAGAGGACGGGGTCGAAGTCGAAACGTCCATGGTCGGTCTTTGCGTTGAGTGAAAAATTGGCGGCATAGGCAATCCGGACACGCTCGAGAAAGCCATCCGCCTCGATGCCGGTGCCGATGTCATCTCCGAGCGTCGAACGAAGCTCGGCAAAGGCAGCACGGCGCTGATCGGGATCATCAGCCGCATTGACTGCAAGTGCGGCCTGGAAGGCCGAATAGATCGGCTCGGGAATTCGTCCGACACGCCCTCCCTCTCGCAGACGCGCGCCAGCGATGTCGGCTCGAACCGGCAGACCACCGCGGCGGACCCATTTCGTATCGACTTTGATTGTTCCTTCAGCGAGCGAACCTCCCGAGTTAAGCTGAAGGGTCATCGACGTGGCCGGAGGAAGGCCGAGGGCGAATGCGTCGGCCTCATCGAGCCGGGCAACGATCTGCGGTGGAAGGACTATGCCTTCCGCCTCCTCGCTGATATGACCATCGTTATCGAGAGCTCGAGCCAGCGCCAGAGCGGCCTGACCAGCTTCAGGGGCTGCTCTTGGCCACTCCGAGACCGGCACAATTTCGCTTGATGCTCGCCGGAAAAGCCCGCCTGGCTGCTCGCGGAGAAGCGCAATCGTCTCACCGCCGTCCTCGTTCTGTGTGGCAATGAACTTGGTCGTTACCATCGATCATTCCAGTTGCGGCCCCGGCCTCTCCCGAAACGGGGATGCGCGATTGATGTCCGGCGATGGATGATACCGGCGAACTTGCCTTCCCACCCAGGACTCGCAGGGACATGAGACTCATACTCGAAATCCGACCGTCCGCTGGTGGTTCGCAGCTTCCCGCCGTCGTAGACCTTTGCGTAGAGTTTCGGAGCTCCGGGATCGGTGTCACTCCAAAAGCGGCAGGATCCGTTATCGCTCCATTCCGATATGCGCAGATCGCCTATCTGCATGATGATGGATGAAGACTGGGAGGGACCTCCTCGAATTTGACCGTATTCTGGTCGTTCGCCACTCTGGCGAATAAGAGAATCGATTTGATATTTCGCGCGTGATCCCAGCGCGGGCCATGCGTCGGTGACCAATCCTTCATCGAGGTATGCAATCCAAAACGCTTCGCGTTGCTTCCACTGATCAGGCCGATCCGTGGTCTTCGCGATGGCGCGGAAGAACTCGCGCATGGCGACTTCGGTAAGCCAGCGCTTGAACACCTGAGTGACCTCGCGCGCACGCTCTTCGCCGATCGACTCGGCGAGCGATCGTACGATCCTGTCCCACCGGGTACGCTGGAGACGCGGATCACCCACCTGATCGAGCAGAAACTCGGAAATTGCCTTTCGATGCTCGGGTTCGGGTTTGGTCCTGATCCAGGGTTCTAGCAGGGCGCGGACAACCAGTTCCAACTGACCCGCCTGCGCTTCTGTATCAAACATACGCAGGATACTGCGCTGCGGGCCGGCTGCCTCTGCAGGCTGAAGCTCTGCGGTTGCCTTGCAGGTCTCGGCGAAAGTTGCCTGACCAAACCCGCTCGCCGCAAGGTTTGCGCCAAGACCTGTCTCGCGCATCAAATGGGAAATGCCGTCTGCATCGCGCGTAACAAAATCGCGCGCCACTTTGGCTGGTCCCATCTGCGGCTTGAACAGATCCCACCGTGCGCCGCGCTCGCGCCATGCCCAGTCATGCCGAACGGCAGCTCGGGATGCAGCTTCTGCTAGCATTGGCATGATCGAGCGGCCTGTCGGGAAATAGGTAAGGTAGCCATCGATCACGGCCTGGTCGGAACTGCGCCGATGATCGACATCGGCCCGTTCGAGCGCCGCCACGCCCAGCTCATCGAACTCCGGGTCGCACCATGCGCCGCGCAGGACCCTGTTGAGCTGAAACCGCGGTAACCCGTTTGCACCGGTATCGGCCGCTCCTCGCAGGAATGGCTTAAGCTCAATGACGGGCTCTGCTTCGCCCACACATGCATCGAGCTTTGCCAATTGTCGCTGCAACTCAGGCTGTGTCGTCGGAGGTTTAGCCAGTCCAGCCGATGCCAGGGCCTCCATTCTCGCGATTGCAGACCGCAGCGAACTCATTGCTCCTGCCTCAAAATATCGCGGTCGAGGCCGGCGCTTGGCGTCGTCATCAGGAAGCGCAAGTCGATCCGACGATTACGCTTCTTGGCTTCTTCGGAATCTCCACGATCGACGGGACGGTCGGGACCGTAGCCGCTCAGACTTAGGATCGGTGCCGAGCCGTCCTCTCCCGCCGGTCTATTGAGAAAACCGCGAAGGGCCGGTTGGTTGCGCTGGAGCATGGTGAAGGTCGTCTCTGCCCGGCGCACCGAAAGTCCATAGTTGTTCATGCCACCAGACATGACGTCGGAGTCCGTGTGTCCCTCGACAAAGACAGCATCGATCAAATGCGGCGAGCGTTCGCCTTCGCAAAGATCGGAGGCGGTATAACACGGCAGGACCTCAACCATGGCGCTGGCAACTTTGCTGATGGCGGCCTGCCCCCTCTCCGTCAGTTCCCATTGGCCTTTGTCGAACAGGACATCGTCGGGGAGCCTCAGAACTCCGGTCTTTGTGTCGATTTCTACCTGGAGCCCTCGGTCTTTCAAGGACTGCTGCAGATCGTTGAGGATCTCGGCGCGGGTCCTGTTTGCGCCGGTCAGCTCTTCGGTCTTGGTCTGCAGATTGAGGGCAAAGTAGGCCAACAGGATGATGAAAATAAGAAGCAGGCCGACCATCATGTCCGTCATAGACATGAAATAGCTTTCGCCCTCTTCAGGCGGCTTCCGGCGAACCACGCCTTCCATTATTCAGCGGCTTCCCTGTTCTGGTTTGCAAGGATGCCGGCAAGTTCCTCAACGGTATCCCGCAGGGTCGTGAGGGGTTCGAGTGCGCCGGCGAGCTGCGCCACACCATCGCCCAAAGCCTTATCGATCTGGCCGACCCGTTCGTTGAGGTTCGACGCATGGTTGCCGGCAGCATCCGAGATCTTCTCGATTGCGTCACCAAGAGCGCGGTCCACATCCTCGAAGCGAGCACGATATTCCGACCATGCAGAGGAGGCCGCACTTGCGGTTTCGCTTAGCGCTGCCGCAAGCTGCCGCATTTCGTCACGAGCGCTCTCGGATGACTGCGCATTTCGGGAAACGATGGTCTCAACCGATTTGACTGCTTCGGCTATTGAGACTGCCGATTGGCGTACAGGCGCGGTTGCCGCCTCAACGTCGTTGGCAACCGTTCCGAACGCCGTCGCCAGATCGCTCGAGCGAGCAGCGACCTGCTCGATCGCTCGCGCGTGATCTCCGATAGCACTTTGTGCGGTCGAGAGACGGTCCGCAGACGTAGAAATGGCATCGCCCGCGTCTTTCATGCTGCCTACCAGCGGGCCGCCGGTCTGGTTGAACCGTTCGACGAACTCGGAAAATGACTTTTCCATTGCCTCCTGGCCGATCCGGGCCGCGTCATTCGCCGCGCGTGCCGAGGCTTCACCCATCTGGCTGGCCGCCGAGGCGAGGCCGGATTTCATATCGTCGAGCGTATTGCCAAGATTGCTCAGCAATTCGTCCATCCGCTGCCTGGCAAGCTCGCTTGCCTGCTCGTTTTCTTCGCGCATGCGGTCCGCTACGACGCCAAAATTGCGGTTGAGCTCGCCAAAAGCCGAACGCATCTCTTCCGAAACCTGGCCAAAGCGCCTGACAGCTTCCTCGATCTGGCGGTCAGCTTCGCCGGTCTGTTTTTCGATACGTTCGGACATCGTGGCCATCGAGACGGTCATTGCGCCAATGGCATCTGCGAGGCCCGCCATCTCTGCACCGGCACTTGAAGCGATCGCGTCGCGGACGGCTTCACCCCCGCCACCGCTGATCTTGTCGATGCCCTGCTGGATCGACCCCAGGTGCGTGATCATGGGCGCCATCTGCTTTTCCAAGGCCCCGTCGAGGGCGGCAGCAAGCTGTTCGGAAAAGGTGCGGAGTGCCGGAGTCTGCTCTTTGAGCTGTGCCAGCTGATCGCTCGCGATCCGTTGCGGCGGCAGATAGGCCATTCCATGCTCGAGTTTGTCACACAGCATGGACAGCCCATCATTGATGCGCTTGCCGAAGCGGTAGTCATAGGATCGAAGGACGATGGAAGCCACGATGCCCCCCACAGAGGCCCAGAACTTCGCTCCCGCTACCTTCATGAGATCATTGAGCCGCTCCTGCATCGCATCGACACCGCCGCTGAAGTCGAGTGTCGAGAGAGCTGCGATGATCCCCAGGAAGGTGATCAACAGGCCGATGGCGATGAAGATATTCGCAAACCAGTTCAGCCCGCGATGACGGTCGCCAAGATTGACGAAGAAGTGTTCGGGACGAGCGGAGTTCTGGAGAACATCGGCCGAGGGATCGACGATCGTTTCGCGATATTCCTCCCAGGTTCTGCGCAGCGGAAGCGCCTCAGCGTCATTCGCCTCCATCATCTGGGCGTCGATATCATTGAAGCGGCGCGCGAACTCGAGGCGCGCCTGATCGACATCGGCAGTGCTGCCGCCGGTTATCTCGTCGAGCAGGCGAACGCGGGCGTCGATCGCATCAGCAAGAGGGGCATGATATTGCCGCTTGTAACGGTACGCGATTGCGAAGGCTGTTCCGATCAGCACGATCGCCAGAAATGCCGCCATCGCATCGCCGATGAGCGGGATTTCCGTGAAGAAGTAGATCAGCCCATGGCCAAGCCATTCGGTAATTTCCATGCAGCCCCCAGAAGCCCGTAAAGGTAACGGGCTCCTGCGAACCGGTGCGGAAGCAGGCCAAGCTTGCGAAATGCAACCGGACGGAGAAACCCTGAATGAGCCAGACGGTATCGGACCGCAGAGCTCGCGCCAAGGCAGGTTGCGACAAACCCATGAGAATTTCGTGAATTTCGAAGAACTATTGAAGCGGGTTTCTTGTTTTCAGGTAGTACTCCACCTTCTCGATAGTCCTTCTGCGCGGCCTGCGACCAGCTCGTAGGTCAAGCACGAAGCGCGGATCGCCAACCGCCCGACGACCGAAACGTGTCGCCGACATGTGCGATTCCTTCAAATGACGCTCAATGCGATCCAGCAATTTCATGGCCTTCCTCGACTCACTCAGCACTTGTGTTCCTGTTTTGTTCTTAGTAGGAAGGTTCCATCGAGTCTAGGAGATTTCCTTCTCTCCTCAGACCGTCAGAAGGAACGACACGATGGAACATGTCAGAGAGGAGCTTGATCGCCTGATCCAGCAGCGACGGCTCGGATATTCCTCGATCTCGCGGATGATCGGACGAAACTCGTCCTATATTCAGCAGTTCATCAAGCGCGGCTCGCCGCGAAAGCTGGATGACGATGACCGGCGTACGCTTGCCAGCTTCTTCGGGGTCGACGAGCAAGTGCTTGGCGGACCGCCTGCACCCATGCGTGATGGGTTGATCGAAATACCTGTGCTCAATGTCGATGCGTCGGCGGGCTTTGGAGCGATTGCCGAAAGCGAGACTGCCCATACCCGCTTCGGTTTCGACGAACGCTGGCTTGCCAGGCTCACCAGAGCAAAGAGTGCCAGCCTTTCGATCATCCACGTCCTGGGCGACTCCATGGAGCCGACACTCAGCGATGGCGACGAAGTGCTCGTCGATGCGTCGGACCAGGGTTCGCGGCTACGTGACGGCATCTACGTCCTGCGCGCCGACGATGCGCTGGTCGTCAAGCGCGTGACGCTCAAGCCCGGTGGCCGCAAGATCACGATTAGTAGCGATAATTCGGCCTATCCCAGCTGGGATGATGTCGACCGGTCCGAAATTCAGGTGGTCGGCCGTGTCATCTGGTTCGGGCGCGCGGTCTGATCCGACCTGATCAGAACCCCGCAAAACGCGCGCGATGCTTGGCAACGAAGTCCGGCCTGGGGTGATCCCGCGGATCGACCGGAAGCCTGATCTTCTGTCCTGAAGGCGGGAAGAGCTTCAACAGGTCGGACGGCACCTTGTTGTGCGATACGAGCAGGCACAGGTTGTCGTCGAATGTGATGAGATGTCGGTCGAACAGCCAATGGGCCGTAGCCGAGAGTGCCACGCCGTTGGGTACCACGTCGGGTCCGCCATCGGCGACGGACCAGATATGTGCCGCCTGTGCCTCAGCTTTCCCGCCACCATTGAGGATCCGCAATCCCGTGACGGCGCAGGTGCTGTCATAAGCGTCGAGAACCTGATTGCGGAAACTGGCCGCCCGGATTTTCTTGTTCACCAGGATCTGCTCGATCCGGCGTTTGCCAAAATCATCGGCCAGCAGCGCGGCGGTCGCATCGTCGATGTACCGCTCGTCGAGCTCGAGCCTGATCCGGTTGTCCGGATCGAGTGTCTCGCTCAGGCCCTGATTGACGATTGCGACGAAATCATCGCCATCGAGCGTGCGCACCGATTTGCCGCGCAGCGTCCTCCCAGCATCGCCAGGACGGGCCATCTCGCGAAGGAAGCGTTCGGCAAAGCGTCCGTCCTTGTCGCGGTAGGAGACCGCATCATCGAAGGGTAGATAGTCCCTGACGCGCGCATAGTAATGGGTTGGATCAGCCTCATCTGGATCGATCCGCTCGACGAAAGCAGTCGCGATGTAGGCCATCCGGCCGCCCGATACGCGGGTTTCGCGGTAGAGGATCCAGTCGTTTTCAAGCTGGCGGGCCTTGGGGAAGATATTGCGAGGGGAAATGATATCGCTCGGTGATGAGGTCGTCGTAGCGCGAATTGCCGCTGATCTCGAAAACACCCTTCACCGGCCACGCTCCGCACTTCTCTCGAACACGTATCGTGCCTGGTAACGCGGAAATCGTCCAGGCCGTCGGTGATCAAATGCCGATTTCGAAAGGCTTTACCCTTTCCTTGGTGAGTTCGGGCTTGTCACTTGCAGGCGAAGCGCTGCCAACATCCTTGTCCTGTGAAAGGCCTTTGGCAGCCGCCGCTTTGAGCCTTTGCGTTACTTCGAGGGCCGATGCCTTCTCGCCGCTGTTAGACTTGATGGCCCGGCCGAGTTTCTCGGCATTATCCGCTATCAGGGTAAGGCCGTCGCGAAGCCGGGTGACCGTGACCAGGAAGGTCTGCCGATTGGCGAGATTGCGTTCGCGGCTGTCCATCACCGCGATCCCGCGATCAGAGGTCAGTCCCTGCGCCATATGCGCATTGAGGGCATAGGCGAGGTCCATGCGTTTGAGCATGGGGTCGCCGCGGCTCAGGCGGAGCTCCTTGCCCGCTGATGTCTCCACCAGGACGCCCTTTGTGTCGATGGCCACGATCCTCGCCTGGTCGGCGTTGAACAGCCCGCGCTTGTGGTCGTTGTCGGTCCAACGGATTTTGTCACCCTCGATGATGGACAGCGATTTGCGATCGAAGAGCGACAGCCGACTATCGTTTGCGCCCGGTCGCAAGCGCGCGGGATTGAACTTGCGAAGCCGTCCTTTCCTGTCCTCAAGCACGAGCTGCTTGCGCGCATGATCGATGGTTTTGACGGTGTAGTCGCCCTTGGAGAGTTTCTGGGAGCTGTCGCGCGAGCGAAGGTTGAGGACCATGCCCGGTTGGTAAGTGCGAAGGTATCGCAACTCCTCGTGTGTCACATTCACCCGCGAATGAACGGTCAGCCGTCCCGATCGTGAGCCGAGCTCGCCATTGGCCTTGAGTCCGCGCTGGACAGCCTCGTTGACCGCAGACCGTAAGGCCCGTCCCGACGCGTAGATCGATGTCCGATCCCGATCCGCCGGGCTGAGCGAAAGCCAGTTTTCGGCAGCAACAATCGCGCTGTCCCCGCGAGCCTCGATGGTTGATGGCGCAAGCGCCCGGAGCGCATCGTCGATACGTCCCTCCTGCGCGGCGGCCTGGGCTCGCCGCAGGATTGGATCGCGGCCGCGCAAATTCACATCCATCTTGGCGCGCTCGATCCCGGCCTGTTGGACGAGGTCGAAGGGCTTACCGGCGTCGACGGCGCCCAGCTGTCGCTTGTCGCCGACGAGAACCAGGCGATGGACTTCGGCTAGGTTTGCCAGCCGTACCAGCTTGGCCTTGTCCTCGTTCGACACCATCGAGGCCTCGTCGAGCACTAGGACATGGTCTCCGAGCGCGCTCCGAGCCTCACTCAGCAACGCGGCATTTCCCGGCTCGTGCAGAAGCCTGCCCCATTGCGCGAGAAAGCGGGCGATGGTCATCGAACGGATGCCGGTGTCGCGCTCGAGCATCTGGACGAGCGTGTTTTGCACCGCGAGCCCCAGCACCTGCTTGCCTTCCTCGCGGAGCAATTGGGCGACCGGCTTCATCACGCTGCTCTTGCCCGCCCCGGCAATGCCCTGGATCGCTACAATCCTGTCACGCGATGAGAGCACGAGGCCCGCCGCATCCTCCTGCCCTTCGTTGAGCGAAATTCCGTGGTTGATCGCGGCAACTGCCTGAACCCGTTCTGCGGCGTCCGGTCGATCCAGGATGGGCAACGCCGCACCTCGTCCCTGGTCGACATTCGCAATAATGGTGCTTTCAAGGTCAAGCGCCTCCCGGCTCGCCAGCCAGCCTCTGTGTTCGCCTTTGCCGGACTCGAGTGTGCCGCTTCTGACCAATGCGTTCACACGGGTTTCGACGTGATCCACCGTCGTCGGCAGCCCAAAATCAAGCGCCGCTTTCAGCAATCCCTCACGCGGGAACGCTGCCTCGCGCTGCGAGAGATGGCGTACTGCGGAAGCAACAGCCTGCGCGGCTGCGATGGTAGGCGCATCCTGCTTGAGGACATGGGCAGGGATTAGCGGATCAGCCGGATCGCCCTTGATCCGCTGCGCGAACTCTCTCAGCTTCGCAATTCCACGCTGAAGAAGGCTCCCTTCTTTCGAGCTGGGAATGTCTTTCGTTGCAGCCCGCATCTGCGACGCATCGATGAGACCGGAAAGGTCAATCCCGACTTCCCGGGCTCTCTGCCGCCATGCATCGAGAAGGCCGTCCCGGTCCCTGACGGGCGCCTTGCTTTTCCTTGTATCGAGCACAGCAATGTCGCGAGTTTTCGGAGTGTTCTCACCCAGCTGGCGTACCGCGTCGAGGACTTCTTCGCGCCGCGTCGAAAAGGCCATCACCTGCTCGCGGGCGATGCCCGCTGCTTCGAAATTGCCATGCTTCCCAACCGGCCCTGCTTCGTAGCCCATTTTCTCGACCGCCAGACGAAAGCGCGCCATGGTCATCGAGTTGAGCAGGGTGTTGAACGACCAAAGCTTGTCGTTGCGAAGCGCGCGCCACTTCCCGTCGTTGCCTTGCGTGACATTCGCCACGACCGCGTGAAAATGCAGGTTTGGCTCCTGATTGCGGTTGGTGTCGTGCTGGAAAAGACCAATCGTCAGATTATCTGTCGCGACCTTCCCGTAGCCAGCCTGACTGCCCATCCGGGTCTGCGCCGCGTTCTTTTCTGCCCAGCGCAAGGTCTCGATGACGGCCTCGCGATAGGCATCGATAATCCGCTGGTCGCCGCCCACCAGCGCAAGCAACGACCAGCTTTTCGGCAGTGAGAATGTGAGGTCGGTTCCCGGCCTGTGGGCCTGGCCCGCGTTGCCGACCTGGATATCGCCTGGAAGTTCTCCTCGCAGCAAGGCATCGAACTGCTCGGCGTTTACGCGCCCCTCAAGGCCAAGACGTTCCGCTCCCTTCCCGACCCAGGTTCCGGAACGATCGGCATCGGCGCCGGTGTAGTAATTGTCTGCCGCGAAATAGCTCGCAGCAGCCGAAGGGGAGCGCACATTGGCGACGGAAAGCATCCAGTCTAATCCTCATCACGGCTCCCCTCGCTGCCAGGTAGTCCCTCCCCATTTGTCCTTCACTTGTCGGGCTCGAACTCACCGAAATCCTTTTCCGGGGGATCTGCGACCGCACCTTCACGCAAGTCTTTTTCGACCGGTGTGACAGGCTGGCGTCCGTTATCCGCCGCACGGCCTCGTGGCGTCGAACCGCCCTTTCCAGCTGCGTCATCACCGGCGGTTCCTGGTTCGGACGGATGCTGTTCCGCGCCCACTGCTGGAGCATCCTCGCTGGTTTGCACAGCAGCGAGAGGTAGCGATGGCCCCGCATCCCGATGAGCATCGAAGCGGGTTTCGGCACCAAGATCACCAGCAGCGCGCCCTGCGTTCAGCTTTTCAAGCGACACACGCTCCTGTCGATCTTGCGGTTCATCGGCGACACGGCGCTGCCCCTCCAGATCGAGTTTGAGCTGTTTTGAGTCGACGGGCTTACCGGCACCGTCATCATTCGAGGCGGGATGCTCGTCATTCGGTTTGGAACCCGGTTTTGCTTGGAGCGTAGTTGCCGCAGGACCCTGGCCAGGCCTTATGAGCGGTTTCTCGCGGGCGATGAATCCTTCGGCAATACGGCCACGCGCGCGCGGAATGAGCGAAACCGGCGCAGCGGGGAATCCATCAGGAAATTTGATGTAGGCCGACAACCTCGGAAGGTTCATGAACTGGTCGGGCAGGAGCAATGGCTCGATCTGCCGCCTCGGCGTCAGGCTGACTGCGTCGCGCGCATTGTTGTACCCGTAGCTGTAGCCTTCTTCCATGTCGCGCACCTGCCGGTGGCCGATGAAATCGGAGCACCAGGTCGCCGTTTCGCGATCGGCCGTCGCCAGGATGAGCTTGGTTCGCGCAAGCGAGGACAATGTCATGGCCATGTTCTCGCCGTAGACTTCCTTGAGCTTGGCAAACGCATGCACCCCGGTGACGATCGCACCGCCAAAATTGCGCGCGGTTTGCAGCCCCTTTTCAAGCGCCGGTAGTCGGTGAAGGGCGCCTAGTTCGTCGATCAGAAACCACATCCGCAGGTCCTGGGTGCGCTCGAGCGTCATCAGCGTATTCATCGCCGTGTCGAGCCACAGCGTCAGCAATTGCGAGGAGATGCTCATGTCGACATAGCGGGCAGACAGGAACAGGATCGAGCCTGCCTGGCAGTCGCCTTTGACCCAGTCACGGACCGAAAAACGCGGTCCGGATGAGGGCAAGAGCTTGAGCACTTTCGCATTCGCATTGAACACCGCGCGGATCGATTCCGCCATGCGGGCCGCTTCCGGGGCGGTCAGCGGATCGGCCATCGTTCCTCGCATCAGCTTGTGAACTTCGGACAGGTCAGCGGTCATCAGCCGCCGAGCCAAGGCCTCGTTGGTCGCTGTGCCGGTGCGGGCAAGATGGAGACACATCTCGACGAACAGCATGCGTGCCGCGAGCACCCAGAACTGTTCTGAACCACCCCCGTCATGGGGCACGAGCGCTTCAGCGGCAGCATGAAACTCCGCCTCCGTCGTACAGTCGTTGAACACGCTCCACAGTGGGCACCGCACATCGACAGGATTGAGAATGATGTCGCGCGCGGGATCGTAGAAGGCCTCAATGAATGCCCCTGTGAGATCGAAAATGACCGCGCGCTGGCCGCGTTCACGCGCTTCGGCAACAAGTTCGGTGAGCGCCACGGTTTTGCCGGTTCCGGTTGTGCCAATGAGCATAGCGTGGCTCTGCTCGAGCCGCCACGGCCAGCTCACGCCGGCGAGATGTGCGGGTTGGTAGTGGCCCGCTTCGGCGAGCGCCGACGAGCTCGCAAGCCGCCACTTCCGGCCGAACTTGCGTCCCAGTTCTTCGGCCCGGAATGCCTTGTTGTGACGCTCGATTTCTTCTTCGAGTTCGTCGAGCGAAACAAGCATTGCGCCGCGCTCGTGCTTTCGTTCCTTCGACCGCCCGCCAAAGCGCTCGGCGAACCACCAGAAGAACACGAAGGCAGGGATCAGCAGTACCGCCGAGAGCAGCAATCCCTGTTTCACTGCCGTACGAAACGCCTCGACCGCTTCGCGCATCGGCGGGAATTCGCGAACGATAGCAAACGGGAGGCCGACCCGTTCGCCGTCAAGCAATTCCAGGTTGACCAGCTTGGCCGGATCGAACTCCATGAAGGCATAGAGACTGGCGTAGATGTGCATCCAGACCAAGTAGATCTGGTGATCACTCAGAGCCGACCGCACTTCCCAATAACAGGTGCCGACTGCAACCAAGCCGGTGACAATCAGTGGACCCTTCAGCCCCGCTGCAAACATGAAACCGAAGTGGCCGAGCAGCTGGCTCCCGCGGGTGAAGTTCAGGAGATTATGCTTCATGGGAATGGCCTCCCATGCTCGCGTTGACGGGGAGGCCAAGACGCTCGAGGCGTCGTCTGTACGCCTCGTGGGTACGGTCGCGCAAACTCGCGTCAGAATGGCTGGCCAGAAGCGCATCGAGCGCCACGGAAATGAAGATAGCCTGGCGCGTGGGATCGAGCCCTGCTGGGCGGTCCTTCGCCTCGTTATCGCGCTGCCACGCTGCGACAATGAGGTCACGGATAAAGACGCTGACACTAACGCCATGGTCCGCGGCACACTGGCGAACCCAGTTACCAACGGAGAGAGATACGAATGTCTGAAGCCGATCTTGTCGGGTCATGAAACAGGTTCCTTGTCGGGCCGACGGAACCTGGCTCACCTTGCGGAAGGTGACGATGAGAATAAATCGTGAACAACTCGCAGTCAATCGAAAGATTCGGACTATCTTTCAGCGTTGTAGAGAGATGCGAGTTGTCTGCGGATCAGCGCGAAGCCGCTCTACTCGCAGACGAGTTGATTTCGCCCAAAACCATATTCTTCATCAATAACAGAGAGATAAATCCCGAAATCGCGGGGTAGGGTGTGCTCCCTTGTTCCCAAGCGCGCGAGGTGGTCCAGACAATGAGGGGGATTGATCAAGGACGACCTTTCCCGATCGCCATGTTGGAGCGCGAGCAACCAGGCCTGGCACCTCTTCGGATGCAGATCGAGAGCATTTCGACGCCTCCAGCCAAAGACAGCACCTGCGAAAAAGGCAGCGGCCAAGGGCGCGTGGGAAGCAAGGCAAGCGGGGCATGTCGCGTGCCCAGCTTCCCGCCGCCCGACCCGGTGCCGGTTCGCAAGTGCGCGCGGGGCCCAAGAACAAATTACGTCGCACCCTCAGGAACGCATCGCAAGATGCGCGGGACAGAGTGCGTCCACAGCCCCGCTCCATTTATCGGGCGCCGCCGCATTGCGGTGGGCGACCGTCAGAGCAACCGACCGAACGGGGTTCTTGTGCTTGGTTGGACTACCCGGCGAACAAGAAAAAAGGGCAGGAACCGTTCCCGGTTCCCGCCCTGTCTATAGTCTCAGAACTCGTCGAGCATGCCGCCGTGGACCGTGTGGACCACCCGCGCTGCGAGATGCGTTGGCAATATGTTGTAGTCGCCCTCGTCGAGGGCAAAGTACCCGAGTTCGTCATCCTCGATAACGTGCTGATCGAAGAAGCTGTGCAGCGCTCTCTTCTCGGCTGTTTCCAGAGCCTCGAAATAGCTCCGAGACGGAAGGGCGCGATGCATCGAATAAGCCATGATAATCCTCCTGATTTCTGTCGTGAGACGACAGGAGGTGCGCGCGATGGTCTTGTGCATCCCGGGTCAGGGATCGCCCGAATGGGCGACCGCGAAAGCGGCGGTGGGGGTAACGATTTTGTTCGCTGCCGGATGCAATCCGGTGGCGGGCAAAATGGTGGGGCCCCGCCGTCCTTGAGGCGGGAGGCGCAAGGCCATCATGCTGGGAGAACCGTGAGCCAGGACCCACCACCTCTGCCCCAATATCGAACGTCTGCTGGGTGCGAATTGCCTTTCCTACACCCCGGTGACGCGGGCATGGAAACAACCGGGGAGCAGAAGCGAGGGGGAAAAGGACAAGAAACATGCCCCGAAACAGGAGCGCGATTGCAGCCCTGCAAAAACTCGAAGCGGACCGCGGGGCGCTCGACGCCAAACAACGCGAACTTGAAGTGCAAGCGGCCAAGGAACTCGGCGAAATCATCCTGGGAAGCGGCCTCGAAAGCTTCTCGAAGAAGGGCCTGAGGAAGGTTGCCGAAGAACTCGGGAAACTCGGCGAGGATGCCACGATCGAGAAACTGACGGCGCGCGGTTCAACCCGTGCTTCGAATGCAGCGCCGGGATCCCAGTAACCACAGAAGAAGAGGCCCTGCCGCTCGCGGCAGAGCCTCTTCGTAAGGGGAACGACCGGCATCGATGTCAGTCGATATCGGGAGCGTCGGTGTTGTCGTTGTCGTCGCTCGACCCGTTACCGCGGGAGAGGAAGTCGACCTTGTCGGCAAGGATCTCGGTGCCGTAGCGGGTGACCCCGTCCTTGTCCTCCCACTGGGTGTAGTGGATGCGGCCCTGGACGCTGACCAGCTGGCCCTTGGAGCAGTACTGGCCGACGGTCTTGGCGAGGCCGTTGAAGCAGGTCACCCGGTGGAACTCGCTTTCCTTGGCGGTATAGCCGTTCTCGTCCTTGTAGGTCTTGCCGTCCTTGTCGCGTGCGGGGCGATCGGTGACGACGGTAATCCCGGTGACATTGGTGCCGCCCTTGGTCTCGCGTGTTTCCGGATCGCGAGCGATGCGTCCGGTGAGGATTGCGATATTGGTCATGATGATATTCCTTCAGTTCCTCAAACCGGAGACCATCTCCGGCTTGCGAACATCCAGAAGAAGCAGGGCATGGGAGGACTGCACCGCAGGAGCGAAGCTCCAAGGGGAACCTGTTCATGACGGGTGGTGCGGGCAGGCAGCGCAGCTGCCAACACGGCCGGAAAGGAACGGGTTGCCGTCCTCAGCTGACCTGGTTCAGGACTGTTCGCGAAGAAAGCCGGATGGGTATCGGGTGCGGGTCTGAAGGTGCCAAGACCCTGCCGTAATCAGCCTGCTACATCGCCTTCCGAGGCCGCCAGGAGATCCATGAAGTTGCGCGCAGCTTCCCGGTCTTCCTCGTTCTCGAAAGCCACATCGAGATCGGGGGCGGACCCGAACATGTGCAGAAACGACCACAGTGCAAAGCGCTTGCCCCGGTCTTCCTCAAGGCCGAGATCGACCCGGCAGTGCTCGATGCCGGCTGCAAAGGCGTCGGGAGCAACTCCGGAGAGGTCAGTGGTGGCAAAGTAGCGCTGCAGCAGATCGTCAAGTTGCATGACCGGTCCATAGTCGGGTCGGCGCCGAATGCACATCCAGGCAATTTAGATGCAGATGATGAAGGGCCCCTCAGGAGCCGGAGAGGTGCCCAACGGGCCACGACGATCGACCACGGTGATCCGGCGCGTCTTGGCATCGATCACAAGGCGTTCGGTCACGCCATTGCCCGGAAAGGCGACGAGATAACGCGGATTGAGCGAGAGCATCTGCTCATTACGTTTGAACCCGGCGCGGGCACCAAGCCGACGATCCAGCGAGTAAGTCAGCTGCTGTACTTCGCGGCGCTCAGCCCAGCTGGCGGCGAGGCGATCGGCACCCTTGCCGTCGCCACCATGGACCAGGAAGAGATCGGGAACCGCATCGCGAACCTTGTCCAGCGTCGCCCAGATATTGTCGGCATAAACACGTGCATCCTCGACGCTCTCGAAGCTCTGACGACCACCGGCAAAGACGACCGGAGTTCCTTCCGGGATAAGGGCGTGACGGCGGTTCTCGGCGCGAGCGCGGAGGAAATCGCGGGCATCGATCACAGCCGAGGTAAGGTGGCGCGAATGGCTCGTGCGCGAGCCCGAAACGGGCTTCCACGAGGAACCGGTCTCGTCGCGGTATAGTGCTGCCGCCGCCTCACGCATCTGCTCGAAGGCCAGCATGCTGGCTTCGGCAGCCTGCGCGCGCTCGACCTGCTCTTCGAGATTGCTCGAATGCACTTCGGAGCCATCGGCCGATGCGAGGAGGACACGGATCTCGTCGCCGGCCCGATCAAGCTGAGCCGACTTGCGGCTAGCTGCGCGGTGGAACAGATTGACCACGCCCCAGGCAATGTCCTCGGCATCAGCTTCCAGGGCCGTGTCGGAAAACATCGTGAAGAGGTCGGACCATACGGCGCCAAGCGTCTGCTCGATCGCGACCTCGCAGGGAAAGTCGGTTTCGTTGAATGGGGCCGGCCTGATGCTGAGGCCTGAAAGGTCAAGGCCGCTCAACTGGTCGATGAAGCTGTCGTACATGGGGTGTCTCCTGATCGCGGGGACAAGGAGAGGAGGCACCATTGCCTCGTCCCTGTCCGCCGGAGCCCGATCAGGGCCGGGGAAAGGGGCAAGGCGCACCGCGTAGCGGGAAACCTGCGGCCCTAGGCTGGCGCGGGCAACACGGGCCGATGGGCCGCAGGTTGCGGCGCGCCCCGACCGGCCCAGGGGCCTCTCCCGGCGGACAGGGACGAGGCAGGATCAGGACCCGGTGGCGCATGCGGATCGGGAGCGCTCGAAGATCGATTCGCCATTCGAGAACCGCCCGACCAGGCGCAGTTCACCGAACAGGTCGATGAACCTATCCGACACCTGGCCAAGCCAGTGCCGTGCCCGTGCTGTTCGCGGTATGCAGAAATCGGCCTCCCAGTATCGGGGATCGTCGCGTTCGACGAGCCAGATCGCGGCAAGCCCGCAATAGGTCGATATGCCGCAATCGGCGAAGGCGTTGCGCAGGAGGATACGATCCTCGCGGCCGCGCCATCCATCGAAACGCTCGAAGGAGGGAAAGACCGCCTTCGCGGCATCGATGATTTCGTCGACGAGGCACTCGTAGACCCAGTCGATATCGTCGTCTTCGCCGTCTTCAAGCAGGCGAAAGGCCACCACTGAGCCGGTCGGATAACTGACGGAACGTCCCATCGTCAGTCTCCCGCTCAGGCCGCTTCAGCGAGATCGATGTCGGCCTCGCTTTTGCTGGACTGGTGACCACCCAGTTCGAGCAGCAGGCTGGCTGCTTCTTCGGCCTTGGCCGCAGCGGTCAGGATCGCGCGCTCGTCCAACTTGAGGATCTCGAGCCAGGACGCGATGTAGCTGGCGTGATGGTCGAGGTGGGTAACTGGGAGACCCAGTTCGGCTCCAAGGATGGCCGAGGACAGCTCAGCAATCAGTTCCTCGGCAGCATAGGCGTCGCTGCCGAAACGGTTCTTGAGATCGCGATCGAGCCGCGAGGAATGCCCCGTCCAGTGCGACAGCTCGTGCGCGAGTGTCGCGTAATAGTGGTCATAGGCTTCGAAGAGTTCAGCAGGCGGCATGGTGACCCGGTCGCGCAGCGGCTCGTAATAGGCCTGGGCACCATGATGGCGCAGGTCTGCGCCGATCTCGGCGAAGAAGGCATCAAGCCGGTCTTCGCGCCCTTCGGGCTCAAGCGTGGCAACCAGTGGCTTGGGATGGTAGAACTCCGAGAGGCCATCGCACTGGTCGGCATTGAAGACAGCATAGGCCTTGAGCACGCGCCGGTTCTCGGTGTCGGCTTCGCCTTCGGCGGTCTCAATCTCCTTCGTGTAGCTCTTGTAGAAGATCGCGATGGTCGATTTCTCGCCCTTGCGGACCTGTCCACCAAGCTTCTGGCACTGGCGGTAGGTCATCCAGTATGGCGAGGTGTAGCCACAGCCATCGGCCACCATCCACAGCCAGAAGGTATTCATTCCGCGATAGGGCGTTCCGCAAGAACGCAAAGGACGGGAGACTGGCACGCCGCGCCACGGCTTGACCCACGGCTTTGTGCCCTGTTCGAGCTTTTCGATAATGGCGGCGGTGATGCGCGCGGCAGGCGAAGTCGATGCAGTGCGGCGGGACTTTTTCATGGGAGTTCTCCTGATCGCCGGAACGGACATGCCCCGGTTCAGGAAGAGCAAAGCTCCCTCCCCTCTTGTTAATTATTGCCGCTATGCGCCCTAAATTCGGTCATTTTACGGGCAGAATGCTGATCCCGGAAGCGGGCATTCCGGGAAGACATCTTCACACGATGAACGAGAGCGAATTGCCGAAATTGTGAAGCAGAACCGGCAGGAGCAGGCTTCCGGTGCGCAAACGCAGCCAGACCGCGATAAAGGCTGGGATTGCCGTCAGCGCCATCGTGATGGGATCGAAGGCAAAGCTGTCGTCCGAGAAGCCACAGGCATGTGCCAATCCGAACAGGAAGCACGACAGGACCGCGCCCCATCCCCAATCGACCCGAGGAACCGTCTCCTTCCGGTGAAAGCCTGATCCAGCGCGAACAGCAGGATGCCACGATAGAAGAGCTCCTCCTCCAAACCCGGCATGGTGAGCTGAAACGCGATATCTTCGCCGCTAGCCGGGTTTCCAGGGAAGATGAGAGCTATGACGTAGTGTCGCCGAAGCCGTTCGGTCTTCATGCGACCGCCATGCCTACCGCTGCTTAGTCAACTGAGGTAGATCGACGCCAAAGACAGATACGCTGATCTTAGATGCGGTTTGGCTTCGAGCGCTTCCTGCGATCAAGTGCAAGCTAGGTCGCGACAACTTGCAGGTGATGGATAGCGAGGCCAGGCGAGCCTTCGAATGGTCCTAGATGGCGGTGCGGGAGCATGCTTTCATCATGGTCAACTATTTGAATATTGGCTGAGACCGCTACTTGTCATCGGGCCGCCCGCTTTCTGGGTCGCTGAGCGGCGGCTGCCGGGCATCGCTTGTGGTTGATCCCGTCAACAACCGCGCCCCGCGTCCGTAAGTAAACCATGCCCAAGCCCAGTTGACATAGACGACCAGGCGGCTGCGAAAGTCCACAAGCAGCATCAAATGTATAAGTGACCAGACCAGCCAGGCGAGAAATCCCGTGAGCCGGAGCCTGCCGAATTGCGCCGCCGCACGCGAGCGCCCGATCACCGCCATGGTACCATAGTCGCGGTAGCGGAAGGCGCCGGGCTCGCGCCGACCGGCGATACGGGCCGCGAGCAGCTTCCCGACATATGTGCCCTGCTGCTTGGCAACTGGTGCAAGAGCCGGCAAGCGCTCGTCGCCGCCTGCTTCGAAACTTGCGACGTCCCCGATCGCAAAGATGTTTGGATGACCCGGCACCGAACAATCGGACCGGACCGTTACAGCCCCGTTGCGGACCCCATCGATTCCAAGCCATTCAGCAGCCGGACGGGCCTCAGTGCCGGCACACCACAGCACGGCTCCGGTATCTATCCGCTCGCTACCGAGCACCACGCCGGTGGGATCGATTGCCTCGACGGCCGTGCCAATCCGCACCTCCACCCCCATCGAGGTTAGAGCTTCGGTCGCATAGGTCGAAAGCGCGGGATCGAAACCCGACAGCAAACGGACGCCCGCCTCGCATAGGACCACACGCGTGTCGCGCGGATCGATGCGAGAGAAATCGCGCGCCAAAGTCGCGCGTGCGAGTTCGGAGATGGTCCCAGCCAGTTCCACGCCAGTTGGGCCGCCCCCAACAATAGCAAAGGTCAGGAGGCGTCGTATCTCTGCGTCGTCGGTCGACTGCTCGGCCCGCTCGAACGCTTCCAGCAACCGCGCGCGGATGGCAAGCGCATCCTCAATCGTCTTGAGAACCAGCGTGTGTTCGCGCCAGTTGTCCTGTCCAAAAAAGCTCGAGGCCGATCCCGTGGCGAGTACGAGATAATCGTATGGCAACCGATGCCCATCGCGCAGCAGCACCGAGCGCGCCCTGATATCGACGCCTGTAACCTCCGCCATCAACACACTTAGGTTTGACCCACCGCGCATCAGCACACGATTGGCCGTAGCGATATCGGACGGGGAAAGCGCCGCAGTCGCGACCTGGTATAGCAGCGGTTGAAACAGGTGATGATTGGTTTGGTCGATCAGCGTCACTTCCGCGGCATTGCCGCGAAGAGCGCGCGCTGCAGCCATGCCGCCGAAACCGGCGCCGACGATGACGACCCGGGGGCGGTTCGCCGATTCGGGATGAGACAGGTTCAGCGAAAGCGTTTGGCCTTGCAATTGGGTCTTCCTATTGCGACGAGCGATGATATGTAAACTTATTCGTTTCCATTTTGGGCGCATGTCAAAGTCTGATTCGCGCCGAACCGTTTTTGGGCCCAAACCCTTCATGCTGCGCATATTCGTTTCGCTCATTTTCACATGTCTGATCGCAGGTTGTGACAACGCCCCCGTTCCGGAGGAGGCCGATCGGCGTCCCGTCAAACTCTACACCGTGGCGACAGGCGGCCAAGCCAGGACTTATGAATTTCCCGCGATTATCGAGGCAAGCACATCTTCGGATCTAACCTTCGATGTTCCGGGCAAGATCGTCCGGCTAACGGTGGATCAGGGCGATTTCGTCAGGGCCGGCACGGTGATCGCGCAGCTCGACCAGACCATCGCGCGCAACCAGCTCGTCCAGGCACGCGAACAGTACGAGGCGGCACAGGATGCATTCCGCCGCGCCGACGCGCTGGTCGGCGAAGGCGCGATTCCGCGGGCAGTGCACGTTCAGCGCGAAACGCAGCGCGACACTGCGCGAGCCGAACTTGACAATGCGCGCGAGCAGTTGGAGAAGACCGTCTTGCGGGCGCCCTTTTCGGGCCGCGTGGCCAGGCGACTGACCGAGCCGTTCGAATATGTTTCGCCGCAGCAGCCGGTCGTGACCTTACAGACCGCCGGTTCCGCCAAGGCGGTGGTCCAGGTTCCCTCGTCCATCGTTGCCAATGCCGAGCAGCGGGCCCCGATCAACGCGGCGATCGCGCTCGACAGTCTCCCCGACAGGCGGTTCGCGGCCCGGTTCGGCTCGTTCGCCACCGACGCCACGCGTCAGTCGCTCACCTACGAGGCGACGTTCCTGTTCGATCCGCCTTCCGGCGCGCTGATCCTGCCGGGCATGACGGGAACACTGCATGTCGAGCTCGATACCGATGATGCCGAGATGCCGGCTGTGCCACTGGAAGCGATCGTTGGGCGTGACGAAAAGACATTCGTCTGGCGCGTGGACCGCAGGACCGGAGCCATCGCGCTGCGCCGCGTCACCGTAGGCAAGGGAGCAGGCGGAATGCTGCCTGTAACTGCCGGCATCGGCCGCGGAGACCTGATCGTAGCCGCCGGGCTCGCCAATCTCGAAGAGGGGATGAAAGTCCGCCCCTACGAGCGGGACTGAGCCATGTCGTTTAATCCCGCCGTCTTCTCGATCAGGAATCGCCTGCTCATCCTGCTCGTCATCATCGGGACGATCGTTGCCGGGATGGCGGCCTATGGGTCGCTGCCGCGCTTCGAGGATCCCGAGTTCACCATCCGCCGCGCTGTCGTGGTAACACCCTATCCTGGCGGATCGCCGATGGAGGTCGCCACCGAGGTCACCCAGCGTCTCGAGCGGGAGATCGGGCAGATGCAGGAGGTGAAGGAGATTGTTTCGACCTCCGAGGCGGGCCAGTCGCGCATCGAGGTGGAGATCAAGTACGAGTTCGGGCGCAACAAGGAACAGCTCCAGATCGTCTGGACCAAGCTGCGCAACCGCGTGGCCGATGCCGCCCGGCTGCTTCCGCCCGGGGCAGGTCCCTCGATCGTCAACGACGATTTCGGCGACGTCTTCGGCATCTTCTACATGCTAACCGCCGATGGTTATTCGCCGGCCGAGCTGTACGACTATGCCGAAAAGCTGCGCACCGACCTGAGCGGTGTGGAGGGTGTGGGCAAGGTGGTGCTGTCGGGCGAGCAACGCGAGGCCTTCTATGTCGAGATCATGCGCGAGCGGGTCGCGGCGCTGGGGCTGTCGGTGCAGAGCGTCTATCAGGATCTAGCACAGCAGAATTCCGTCGTCGCAGCGGGCAGCGTGCGCGTCGGCGACCAGCGTCTGGAGATCGTTCCCACCGGCGAGATCGATTCGGTCGAGGAATTGCGCGATCTGCCGGTGATGACCGGCCAGGAAGGCGCGGTCGTGAGACTGGGCGATCTGGCCCGCGTGACGCGCGGCTATGTCGATCCGCCGATGCAGATCCTGCGCTACAATGGCAGGCCGGCGGTGGGCATGGGCATCTCGAATGCGACCGGCACAAATGTGGTCGAGGTCGGCGAGGCGATCGAAGCCAAGCTGCGCGCGAGCGAGAGCGACCGCCCGATCGGCATCGAGATCCACGAATTCTACCACCAGGGCAAGGTGGTGTCGGACGCGATCGGCGATTTCGTGATCAATGTCGCGACGGCGCTCGTCATCGTGGTGGTCACGCTGCTGATCTTCATGGGCTGGCGCTCGGCCGTGGTCATCGGCGCCGTGCTCATGCTCACCGTCGCGGCGACGCTGGCTGGGATGAATGCCGGCGGGATACCGATGCACCGCATCTCGCTGGGCGCGCTGATCATCGCGCTGGGAATGATGGTGGACAACGCCATCGTCGTGGTCGAGGGGATGCTCGTCGGCCTCAAGCAGGGCAAAAACAGGCTGGAGGCGGCGCGCGCGATCGTGGGCCAGATGCTGTGGCCGCTACTAGGAGGCACGCTGGTCGGCATCATCGCCTTCGCCCCGATCGGCCTCGCCCCCGGGCAGGTCGCCGAATACACCAATCACCTGTTCTGGGTGATGATGATCTCGCTCTTGTTCTCGTGGTTCTTCGCGGTCACCGTAGCGCCTTTTCTCGCCAACTGGCTGTTCGAGAAGGAGGAGGATGCTGCCGCTTCCGGCACTGATCGGGAGACAGGATTCGATGCAGGCCACGACGGTCTCGAGGACGAGGCCGCCCCGCAGCGCGAAGCCGGCCGGATCGGCACCGCCTATCGCGAATGGCTCGCGCGCGCGCTGCGCCATCGCTGGCGTACCATGGGCCTGACCGGGGGGTTGTTCGCCGTCTCCCTTGTGGGCTTCGCGTTCGTGGAACAGGGTTTCTTTCCCGCCTCCACCACGCCGCATTTGATGGTCGATTACTGGCTGCCTGCGGGCACCGATATCGAGCGGACCAATGCCGACCTGGAGGAGATTGAGGAGGATCTGGCGACGATGGACGGCGTTACTGACGTTCAGACCGTGGTCGGCATGGGTACCTTGCGTTACAAGCTGGTCTATCAGCCCGAGGCGCCGACATCCTCCTTCGGCCAGATGATCCTGCGGGTTGAGGACGCCTCGACGCTCGAGCGGCTGCAGGCAGATGTGCATGCCTATTTGCAAAAGAACGCCCCCGAAGCGCGCGCCAAGGTCTGGCTGTTCGAACTGGGGCCGGGTGGCGGCTCGAAGATCGAGGCGCAGTTTTCGGGGCCCGATCCGGCGGTTCTGCAGAGCCTGGCGCAGCAGGCCAAGGATGTCTTCGCCGAGGACGAAGCGGCCATCCTCGTGAAGGATGACTGGCGCGAGCAGGTGCCGGTCATCCACCCGCTCTATTCCGAAACGCGCGCGCGTCGCCTTGGCGTCAGCCGCGAGGACGTGGCCGAGGCCTTGCAGGGCACGTTCGCGGGCCGTCCGATAGGCGTCTTCCGCGAGGGCGACGACCTGATCCCGATCATCGCCCGCTCGCCCGAAAGCGAAACGCGCGACGCGCAGAACATGGAAGCAATCCAGGTGTTCAGCGCCAGCGGCGCCTCGCTTCCGCTGCAGGAAGTGATCGACGGTTTCGAGACCCGCTGGCGTCATTCGCAGATTCAGCGGATCGATCAGCGCTGGGCAATCAACGCCCAGGCCGATCCCGCGCCGGGCGAAACCGCCAACCGTCTGCTCGATCGCGTGCGCGGAGACGTCGAGGCGATCGAACTGCCTTCCAGCTACCATTTCGAATGGGACGGCCAGGAAGGAACGAGCACCGAGGCGATCGATTCGCTGATTGGCGTGGTCCCGCTCGGTGTCATCGGCATGGTGCTGGTGGTAATCGTGCTGTTCAACGCAGTGCGCCAGCCGGTGATCATTTTCATGATCGTGCCGCTGGCGATCATCGGCGTAACCATCGGCCTGCTCATCACCGGCATAGCGATGGAGTTCATCGCCATTCTCGGTGTGCTCTCGCTCTCGGGCCTGCTGATCAAGAACGCGATCGTGCTGGTCGATCAGATGGATATCGAGATCGGCGAGGGTAAACCGCGTTTCGATGCCATCATTGAGGCAGCCTATGATCGCGCCCGCCCGGTCATCCTGAGTTCGCTGACGACGGTACTCGGCGTCATCCCACTGCTGTTCGACGCCTTCTTCAAGGCGATGGCCGTGGTCCTGGCCTTCGGGCTGGCCTTCGGGACGGTACTGACCCTGTTCGTGGTGCCGGTCCTCTATGCAATCTTCTTCAAGATCGGCCCTGACGAGACCGCAGCCGAGCCACAGGGGGCAAGTTGAACCATGCGCATCGTCCCTCTCACCGCCATGTTGCTCGGCCTGATGCTGGTGTCAGGCTGCTCGCATCCCGACAGGGTCGGCGATGGTCCGGTCGCACCCGCCCGCGCGGCCCTGCCGCCTTTGCCGGAACGCTGGCGGGCAGTCGCCGATGCCGCAGGGCCGGTCGCGGACGGATGGGTCGCCGCCTTCGGCGACCCGCGCCTCGCCGCGCTCGTGGCCGAAGCGCAGGAGAAGAACAGTGATCTTCAGGCCGCCGCGGCGCAGGTCCAGCGCGCCGCAGCACTTGCCCGTCAGGCGCGTTCCGGGCTGCGTCCGGCCGTTCAGGCGGTCGGCCTGGGTTCGCGCAGCCATATCGAGATCGATGATATCGAAATCGGCGGGCAGGCCGGACTGCCGGTGCCGTCCAGCATCGAATATGACAGCACCAGCTTTCTGGGACTGGCGCAGGCGAGTTGGGAAATCGACCTGTGGGGCAGGATCAGCGATGGCTGGTATGCCGCGCTCGAGAACGAGGCGGCTGCCCGCGCCGACTATTTCGCGGCCCGGCAATCGATTGCCGCGGGCGTGGCGCGCGCCTATCTGGTCTCGATCGAGGCTTCGCGGCAGGTGGGGCTGGCCGAGGAAGCGGTTGATACGCTCGAACATCTGCATCGCCTGGTGGGTCTGCAGGTCCGCGAGGGCGTCGCGATGGATGGCGATCTGGCACTGATCCGCGCCAATCTCGAACAGGCGCGCGAGGCTCTCGCACGGGCACAGGGCGCGCGGCGCGAGGCGATCCGTGCTCTCGAACTACTGGTCGGGCGCTATCCCGCGGCCGAGTTCGCCTCGGGAATTGACTTGCCGCCCATGCCAACGCCGCCGCCTGCCGGGCTGCCTTCGACGCTGCTCGAGCGGCGGCCCGATCTGGTCGCGGCCGAGCGGCGCGTCGCCGCCGCACTGCATGCCGAGGACCAGGCCAGCAAGGCGCGCCTGCCGCGCCTGTCGCTCACGGGGCTGGCGGGCGCGGTGTCGGACGCCCTTGAAAATATCTTCGATCCTACCGCGACCCTGTTCAGCATTGGCGGCAATGTCGCGGCGCCGATCTACCAGGGCGGCGCGCTGGCTGCCGGCGAAAACATTGCCGATGCCGAACTGCGCGCGGCGATCGCGCAATATGCCGGCGCCGCGCTGGCCGCTTTCGAGGAGGTGGAAACCGCGCTCGACAGCGGCGTGGTGCTTCGCCGCCGCCGGGACGCGGCCGTCATCCGCGTGCGCGAGATAGAGGAAGCGCTCAGGATCGAGGATCTGCGGTACAGGGTCGGCGAAAGCAGCCTGCTTGACGTGTTGCAGATCCGGCAGCAGGCGATCACTGCGCGCAGCGATCTGGCGACGATCGAGCGCATGGAACGCGAGCAGTTCGTCACGCTCAATCTGGCGCTCGGCGGAAGCTGGAACGCGCCGGAGGCTGATCCCCCAGAGATTTCCGAGAAGGATGGCGATGCGAACCCGTAAAGAACTCCGCCTGACCATGATGCCGGGACAGGCCATCGACCTGGTGCGAACGCTCGTCCTGGGAGTGCTCGGCCCCGCATTGCTGCTTGGCGGTTGTGCCAGCTTCGACCGGCAACCGTTCGAGGCCGCGCAGATCGAAGCCGCGCACGCGCCGGATTCGCCGAAAATCCGCCATTGGGCCAATTCCCCCGACCTGTTGACACAGATCTCGATCGCCCCGCCACCGCCGGGCGAGCCACTGCGCGTGCTCGCGCTGTCGGGCGGTGGGGATGACGGGGCCTATGGTGCGGGTTTTCTCAACGGATGGTCGCAAACCGGCAAGCGACCTGAATTTGCCGTGGTCACTGGAGTCAGCACCGGGGCTCTCATCGCCCCCTTCGCGCTGCTCGGGCCGGACTACGACGACGAGCTGAAACGCGCCTATACCGAGATCACGCCCGACGACATTTACAAGGACCGCTTCGCGTTGGCGATCCCGTTCTCGACCAGCGTCGCGACGACCGGGCCGCTCGAGGCTCTAATCGCCCGCTTCGCCACTGATGCGGTGATCGATGCCATCGGCGAAGAGCACCGCAAGGGCCGGCGCCTGTTCGTCGGCACCGTCAGCCTCGACCGCCCCGGCAATGCGATCTGGGACATGGGAGCGATCGCGGCCGGTGATGCGCCCGGTCGCTATGCCCTTTTCCGGCGCATCCTGCTCGCCAGCAGCTCCGTCCCGGTGCAGTTCCCCCCGGTGCTGATCGAGATGGAAGCGCAGGGAGAGCGAATCAGCGAACTCCATGTCGATGGCGGCACCATTGCGACCCTGATGGCCGCTCCGCCGGTCGCGAACGACCAGATCCTGCGGGACAGCCAGTCCCCAACGGAGCTGTATCTGCTGGTCAACGGCAAGATGGCAGGCGAGTTCGAGCTGATCGAAGCAGGTCTCTCCAGCATCGCCAAGCGGACGCTTGAGGTGATGCTCTTCTCCAGCCTCCAGGACCGTGTGGCCTCGGCCTATGTCTGGGCGAGATCGACCGGCGCCGGATATCACTTGACCTTTATCGAGCAGGACTTCGACGCGGACGAGCACGATCTTTTCGAGCAGGATTATATGCGCACGCTGTTCGACTATGGCGTGGAGCGCGGTCGGGCACAGGCATGGCAGGATAGTCCGCCATCGTCGGATCCGGACACTGTCGCATCAGCCGTGCCCGAAACGACGAGTTCCGAGGATTAGCGCCCGTCATGGCACCGGGACGAACATACCGCATGAGCTTCGCCTTTTCCGATATCCCCCATCAATCCGGACGGCCGGCCGTCGTTAACGGCGCCAATAGCGGCACCGGCTACGAGATCGCCCCGCACCTGGCGATGAAAGGCGTGCGCGTGCTGCTGGCGTGTCGCGATGCCGAGCACGGCACTTTGCGTGTCTTACAGGCCGTGACCGATCCGCAAGCGGAAGGCGGCGACCATCCCGGTCCTTGCGGTCTCATGGGGATGCGTGGCCAGACTTCGGGTCGCGCGGTCGTGACAGACCCGACTCGCGACCGAAAGATGACGAGAAAGCTGTGCAACAGGTCGGTTGCACTAACCGGAACAGAACCGGACATTGGCCCTGCTGTTCCGTCGCAGACAACGCCTCCCGACAGCGCACCGTAACGCGGATGCGCGACCGGCACCCTCCGTTCATGATACAGCGCGCAGCTTCTCATGCGTTCGGAAATACGGCACTTTCCGCAATCGGCTTAAGTGTCGCTAAGCACGCGGTGGGCCATCCCGGCCTGACGGGCGTTGCACTTGTCGAGGACGGCATAGACGCGTTTGCCATCCGCTCTCGACTCATCGCCGCGGCCGAAAGATCGATCGACCTGCAATATTACATCTGGCGCGACGATCTGACCGGTAATCTCCTGCTGGAAGACTTGCGCAGAGCGGCAGCGCGGGGTGTACGGGTCCGTCTGCTGGTTGACGATAACGGCATTCCCGGCCTCGACCGCAAATTGCGCTGGCTGGCCAGCGACCGCAATTTCGAAATCCGCATTTTCAATCCGTTTCGAAACCGACACTTCAAGCCGCTCGATTTCCTGCTGGATTTCCACCGCGTCAATCGCAGGATGCATTCGAAAAGCTTTACAGTCGACAATCAGATAACCTGTGTCGGCGGGCGTAATGTCGGAGACGAGTACTTCGCCAACCGAGAGCAGGGGATTTTTGCCGATGTGGATGCGCTTTGCGTAGGCGCGGTGGTGCAAGAAGTCTCCGAATGTTTCGATGCGTTCTGGAATTTTCCCGCTGCAGTCGAAATCGACTGCATCGTGAAGGAAGATCCGAAGCAGTACGCGGCAAGCGGGGCAACTGATTTCACGCGGTCAGTTTCCGGCCCCTCCGCGACCGATTATCTAAGCCGTGCCGCCGGATCTGTTTTGCTAGAGCGTGCGCGGGCCGGACGGATTGAATTCGAATGGGTGCCCGTCGAGCTGGTCAGCGATCGGCCCGCCAAGGTTCTCGGACAATCGCGTCAAGGCGATCTCATGGCTAGCGTCCTCAGGGGTCTCATCGGTCAACCGGAAAGGGAATTGCTCGTCGTTTCGGGCTATTTCGTGCCGACCTCATCAGGTGCCAGGGCCTTTGCGCAAATGGCACGCAACGGGGTCGATGTGCGCGTCCTGACCAATTCCTTTGCTTCGACCGATGTCGCTATGGTTCATGCCGGATATGCAAAGCATCGGCATTTTCTCGTGAAGTCGGGGGTGCGTCTGTATGAGATGCCTGCCCCTGGAGACCGGCCCAAGACCACCCGCAAATCTCTGCGTCGACCTTCGCCGCGCAACACAAACGAGAATTCCACCCTGCATGCCAAGATGTTCGCTGTAGACGGCCGTCGGGTCTTTGTCGGTTCTTTCAATTTCGATCCGCGCTCTTTCGCTCTCAATACTGAGCTCGGGATCGTCATCCAGAGTGAGAATCTGGCGGCACAGATGCACCACGCCTTCGATACCATGATCGCGTCCGGCTCCTACAAAATCGTCGTGGATGACAAAGGCCGACTGAACTGGATGGACATGCGCGACGATGTCCGTCAATGTGAACTGGCCGAGCCTGGAACCACATGGTGGTCGCGAGTGCTCACTCGCCTTCTCAGCAAAACGCCGATCGATTGGCTGCTGTGAATACCATCTGGGCGCGGCGACCTACGCGCCGACGTCATTCTCCTGGGTCACCAAATGGACCGTCCGCGTCGGGTAGGCGATAGCGAGACCGGCTGCCTTCAACCTCTCGAAAATGGCCAGCAGCAGTTCCTGCCGGATCAGTCGGCTTTCCGCGTAATCGGCAACCATGATGTAGGACCAGATCTCGATATCCAGCGAGCTCTCGCCGAAATGAGCAAATCGAGCACGGAGGCCATCCTTTTCAATCAGGTGGTGATCGCGCAGGATCTGCTCGATAATCTCCACGGCCCGGCGCAGCTGGCCTGCGGAGATACCGTATTCGACGCCGATCGTGGGATTGAAGAGAAAGCGGTCGCGCTTGGCGAAGTTTTCGATCTCGCGGGAGGAAAAATCACCGTTCGGGATGGTGACGAGCGTGCGTTCATTCGTGCGAATCCTCGTCGAGCGCATACCGATATCCTCTACGGTGCCGACAATATCTCCCGCGCGGCAGAAGTCTCCGACCTGAACAGGGCGGTCTGCGATGACGTTCAGGCTGCCGATCAAATTCTCCACGGCCTTCTGTGCGCCTAACGCCAAGGCGATGCCGCCAATGCCCAATGCGGCAATGCCCGTGGTCACATCGACCCCCAGCGTGTCGAGGACCGCTACCGTCGCCAATAGGAAGAGCACTATCTTTGCCGTACGCCGCAACAGGACGACGACCGACACTGCCTGCCGCCGCTGGCGGCGTTCCATCCGGGCACTAGCAACGCGTGCGATGGCATCGACCAGGCGCAGCGCAAACCAAGCAAGCGCTACCCAGCCAACGATACCGATATAGCGCAGCAAGGTCTGGCGCGCGACGATGGACGCCTCGATGCTGCCCGTCCACAGGTGGAAGGTCACCACTGCGAGAAACAGGCTGAGCGGCGGCAAGGCGGCCTGCGTGAAGCGGTAGATCGCGCTTTTCTCGCGGTCGGCCACAAAACGCCGCATGATGGCCAGAAGTCCGGCCGATATAAGCCAGTAGAGAAAGAAACTGCCGGCTGCGCTCCCGAGCAAGAGAGCCCAGTCCTGCAGCGGGGCTCCGGCCACCTCGGCGCTTTCACCGTCTTCCGGTTCAGCCGGATTTGTCGCCGCCACAGACACTGCTTCGAGAGCTTCAACGGTCTCCTGCGAAATCCCCCAGACCTCGCTGCCGACAGGGCTGTCGGTCCGGGTGAGAAGGATCGGCAGACTTTCCTCGCCGCCGAGCCTGCCTACCTCTTCGGTGTCGGCCGGCAGTTCATCGTCGAGACGCCCACTCGCTTCGTTCGACAAGGCACCGAAAGGCAGGAGCGTCCCCTGTTGGTCGAGCGCGGCTTGCAGCTTGGTGGCCCAGATCGCTCCTTGATCGACAAGTTGAGCCTCATCCTCTTCCGCAGACAGGTGGAAATAGTGAGCAGCCCTCGTGTAGTCCTTCGCCGCCAGGGCGCTGATCAGGCCGGTCACCGTTCCACGCGGCGTCTCGCGACCGAAAGGGTCGGTAGCCACTTCAGCGGCCTGCTCGGCCATCGGCTCCGCCACAGGAGCGATTTGAGCGGAAGCCGGTGTTAAGGCGGCGCAGGCGACCAGCAATAAAAGGGCAGAAAGACGGAGAACCGATATCGGTCCGATCGGGATATTATCTGGAAGGCGCTGGCCATCGCAGTTCCGCAATGGCTTCAACCCTACGAACCTACGAAAGACAGAGATTGCATTCCAACCGCTAAAGCTCGGCTCACTGATCGATCGGAGAGATTGCCTTGGGGGAAAGGCCATTTTTGCTGGCGCCGGCGATGAAAGAAAGTAAACTCACCGGTACCATGCCGTTTTCCGTTGCGGCAGGCAAGCGTTCATGTGGGCATCATTAGTCCGCGTTGCCCGCTGCGGAGCTTTGCCTGGCCATACCACAAAGGCCTCGTCCTACTGGGCAGCAGATCAGATGGCCGAACCAATGCAATAGTGAGAGTCTGACTCGAAACTATCTGGCGTAAGTTCATAGGTTTGCCAGTCTGCGAGTGAGCATCTGCACGGCCGCGGTGAAGAGCCAGCTCCGGGCTGATGCTATGGTGGTCTCGAAGTCTTTAGCGAGGCGGCGGTTTCTGCCCAGCCAGGCGAAGGTTCTCTCGACGACCCAGCGCCGAGGCAGGACCTCGAAGCCTTTTGCCTTGTCGGATCGCTTGATGATCTCAATGGTCCATTGTCCGAGACGGGCGATGCCGCGCTTCAGTTTCGGTCCTGCATAACCGCCATCGGCGAAGAGATGCCGTAGCCACGGGAAGGATGTAACAATCTCGGCCAGCACCAGCGGAGCACCATCGCGGTCCTGGATGTCGGCAGTGTGGATCATGCCATGAACCAGATTGCCGTCGGTATCGGTGATGATGTGGCGCTTGCGCCCCTTGATCTTCTTGCCTGCGTCATAGCCGCACGGACCGCCGCTTTCGGTGGTTTTGACAGACTGGCTGTCGATCACTCCTGCACTGGGCGATGCCTCCCGGCCTTGCGCAGTGCGAAGGTCTTGCAACAGGTAATGGTTGATCAGTTCCCACAGACCCGCATCGCGCCACTGGTAGAACCAGCGCTGAACTGTCGAGACTGGTGGAAAGCAGGGCGGCAACATCCTCCACGGCAGGCCGCCACGCAAAAGGTAGAGGATCGCCTCCACCACGCGCCGCATCGGCCATTTGCGCGGACGACCAGTATCGGATGGTGCGGGGAAGAAGGGCTCCAGAAGCGCCCATTCCGTATCCGTCAAATCGCTTGGCAAAGCCAGCCCCTTGCGCGCATACTGCGAACGGGTGGTATCGGTCCACATCACTGATCTCCAGAAGTTCTTCGCAAAACTCCTGAATCAGCCCTGGATTTGGCCGTCAAGCTAACTCGCTGATATCACCCAACTTAGTTTCGGGTCAGGCTCTGAGAGAATAGATGTCACTTCCCCGCAGAACCTCAAGCGGCGGTCGTCCTTCAAAAGAGGAGGCCGAGAAACTAGGCGAGCACATATTGCAGGAAGCGCTGCAGGAATTTATCGCTAAGGGCCTCGATGCGTCCCGGATGGACGCGATCGCCGCTTCGGCCCACGTATCGAAGCGAACACTTTACGCACGCTACAAATCCAAGGATGAACTGCTATGTGCGACGATGGACTATGGTATTGCGAAGCACATCCGTCCGGTGAGCACTCTTCCTGCCAATGGCCCCATTCGCGAGCGCCTCGAAGCCGTTGCGCATAAATTTCTAGAAGCCTCGCTCACCGCAGAAGGCCGCGGCATACAGACCTTGCTGACATGGCTTGCCAATTACCGCCCCGATTTGCAGAACAAGATCAGGGCCAAAGCCGTGGCTGACGTTACCGGCGTTATGAACCAAATTCTAAAGGACGGCTACGCAAACGGAGAAATTGCGTTCTCAGACTTCCCGGCGATCGCTAAGATAGTCTTCGACTTATTATTCTCCTTGCCGAATTATGAAATACTGAGGGGCATGGGTCCCGAATATCATGGCAGCCAATCCGTCAGCCTGGACAAGGAACTTGATTTCGTGATGGCTGCACTTCGCACTGGCGTCGTCTTTTCGACGAATGGGCGGTAAGCTGGCGCATATCTTATAAATCAGTAACTTCGTTGCATTGGTTTGAACCTAAAGATATTTCAGTATCCTTCGGATTCATCGTGATCGGAGTGTCCAGAAGATGGCCCCGGCTCAATGTGCTCTGGAATCTCGTCGAGCAATGTTCTGCCAGAGGCGTACCGCCGCCCGAGCGTCTCGATAAACCCTTAGTAACGCTTCGCATCACGATCTCCTACAGATCAATGCCGTCGTCGGGGTTGCGAGGCCTGTCGCGCCAGCCCTTGCATCCGTCGCCGCAAGGCCGATGCGCGCGCAGCTTCATCCGGGTCATCGTCGAAAATCGCGAACTCGCCGGTCGGTAACGAGTCCGGCGTTTCTCGTGCGATATCGAGATGATCGGGCAGTTCGGGTTCGCGGCGGAGCCCATGAGTTTTCTCCATGACGGGCCGGTCGGGAGCCTCTCTCCTGACCTCAAAACTTTCACGAAGCGCAGCGTCGCCCTCTTACTATAAAGAGAACGACGCCGCGGTCTGGGCGACGGTGGAGGTCAACCTTACGGCTCTGACTGGTGATCTATTGGCGCTGCATTCAGATGAGGACCGCATCGGCCTCGACCTTTCGCCGGCAAGCCATGTGCTGGGTGATCCCACCGCGCTCGGACGGATTTTTGATAACCTCGTCGATAATGCCCTGCGCCACGCCTCGACCGTCACGGTAAGGAATGTTTCGGATGGCGGTAAGACCTGCTGGTCGTTTGAGGACGATGGCCCGGGAGTTGCGCCCGACCAACAACTGACGTTAGGCACGGCCTATGCCCGTTTCGATCCGTCACGCGATCGACAGACGGGCGGAGCCGGCCTTGGCTTAGCGATCGTCTGCGGACTTGCCGAAGCCATAGGCGGCTCCGTCTCGTTCCGGTCCAAGCCGGGCCGAGGACTGCATGTGCAAGTCGTGCTGTTGTCGGCGGGTAGAAGCTCAGAATGAGCGAGACTCCACTGCAGACTGATAATAATCGGAGGAGTAAATCAAATTGATAAAATTGAGGATCATCAACGATGAGTATCGTCGCTCAACTCGCGATCGGAACGGTGACCGTTGCACTTACCATCATCATGCAAGCGTGTTTTGCCGCAATAGCCTTCTCAGTCGATGATCGCTTCACGCCGCCTCGCACGCGAACAACACGCTTTGGAGCGACCTTGCTTCTTGCCGCTTCTACGATATGGATGCTGCTCGCTATCACGCTGGCGGCTTGGATTTGGGCGGGCCTGTTTATTGTATTGGGTGCCTTCGAAGCGCTGGAACCGGCGCTCTATTTCGCAACGGTTTCCCTGACGACGCTAGGCTTCGGCGACGTTATCCTCTCGCAGGATGTGCGGCTGCTGTCTGCGATCGTGGCTGCCAACGGCCTCGTCATGTTCGGTTTGAGCACTGCGTTTCTTCTCGAATTCGTGGGTCAGGTGCGCGAGGAGAAAGGCAGTTCGACGCGATCCCACATTTCGACGGCAGAATGACTTCGTACAGAACCGGCTCACTTTGGCTAGCATAAACGATTGTGCCTGCCCACTCTACCCGCATCGCCTTGTCCAAGTAGAAAACGCCGATCCGCCCGGGTTTCGACAAATAGTCTGGGGCTTGGCGCTTGCGTAGACTGGATGGTCAAAAGTGGAATGGCGGGTTGCGACTCTAATGTCGGTCCTAACCACCAACTCGGCGGTTCGCCAGAAGCAGATGTTCGCATGGCATGCGCTCAGGTCGGCTTCGCCCTCTCATCCCAGTCATCCGAGCATTGAGGGCTACGTTCCGAAAGCGGACGTCGGTTCGAGGGCGTCGGAGCGATGCCCATATCGGACAATAGGATTAGTCGGCTTAACGGAGATGGATTGGGCTTAAGGACATCTCGAACGGTGGCAACAAAGCGACCTGGGTTCGGTCTTTATCCGCCTTTGACTTGTGCAGGGTCGAGCGCCTGCACCGGGGTTGCGAGAAAGCGGAATGGCTCGGCGGTTCCTTGCTTCGCGGCCGCGACAGCGTTGATGAGCAGCGCCGCCGAAGCGGCAAACCCTTCGATTGAATTTGCCTTGCCAAGCCAGACCCGCGAGGCCTTGGGCGACACGCCCACGGTAACTTCCAGCGCGGCATTGCGCGAACGCGCGGCCGACCGGTAGAAGCTCTGGTCATCAAAGGGGTCGAGCGAATAGTCCAGATCCTGTCCGGCAAGGATCTTGGCATCGGCCTTCGTGGCACTTCTCCGGTGAACGCCCGACAGCCACAGGGTCCGCGCCTGGCCATTCTCCAGAAATGCGGCGGCCATGGTTGAACGGGATATCGGCAAGAGCCAGGTCGGTGGAACGGCTCGACGTCTCTGACCTTGCCGATTCATCGGAAAGCCTCGCGGTTTGGCTGAAGTGCGATCTCACCTTTGATGCTACCGAGATTGTCGCGAACGTCGACTACGCCAACCTCGTCTTCCAGCAGCGCCTGCACGTCCTGCGACAGCTCTTGCAGCTTCAACATGTCGGGGCCGGTCAGGACGATTTCGATCGGATCGCCCGATGTTGGCTGTCCGGTCTCGGGTGCCACCAGTAGAGTGGCACCGGCGACATTGCGGTCGAGATAGGTCTGTAAAGTCGGGTCGGCAGTCCTCATTTACGCGGGCGGGCGAGAGGAAACGAACTGCATCGCAAGGTCGCTCGACTATCGCCAAGCGTCCCAGTGGACGCCCCACGAAGATCGGACAGGCAATCCTCGCAGACGTGCGACACCTGCTGAGAGGCTTCACCTCTTCGAGCCGGTTTGCTCCGCAAGCAGTTCGACAAGCCTGCGCACGCTGTCCCGCAGTTCGTCAATCCCTTCGGATTTGCGCCCCCTCGCGAGGGTTTCGGGAACATACACTGCCTGGTTGCGCAGTATTTTTCCACTCTCGGTCAGTTCGATAACCACTCGGCGCTCGTCTTCCGGATCGCGTGTTCGTCGAACCAGGCCGGCGGCCTCCATACGCTTCAGCAGAGGGGTGAGAGTTCCGCTATCGAGGTAAAGCCGCGCGCCGAGGGAGCCCACCGTCTGGGGTTCTTTCTCCCATAATACCAGCATGACCAGATATTGCGGATAGGTGAGACCCAGCTCCCGAAGAACAGGGCCATAGAGGCGGCTGAGGAGGTTGGTGGCAGCATAAAGGGGAAAGCAAACCTGTCGATCGAGCAACAAGGGATCGCGCGGGTCCTGTGCTGCTGCCACCCCGTCATTCATTGGGCGAACACATTAATTTTCACATCGACGTTTCCGCTAACTGCGTTGGAATAGGGGCAAGCAGCGTGGGCGTTCTTCACGATCTCGTCAGCCTTTGCCTGATTGACCCCGGCAATTTCGACATCCAGTGTGACAGCGAGATTAAACCCGTCATTACCATTCGGCAAGAGGCCGACCTGGCAGGAGACTTCAATGTCGTCGTCACCCACCTTGTCGGTCTGTGCCCGCGTTACATGGATCACGGCATTTTCGAAGCAAGCCGCATAACCAGCAGCGAAGAGTTGCTCGGGATTAGTCGCGTCGCCCTTGCCACCGAGTTCCTTCGGTAGAGCGAGGTCGAGCTCGAGAATGCCATCTTCGCTTTTGACCTTTCCGGCGCGGCCACCATAGGCGTTAACGCGAGTGTTGTAGAAATTTTTCATGTTAGCTCCTTACGGTTAGACAGCAGGATAAATAGTATCCAATTATATTGTGCGCAATATATAATTTGCAAGGCGCGTCATGCTGGCAGACACGCCTTTGCGTCAAATTCTGACCGCGTCACCTGCCCAAAGCCCTCAGAATAGTCTTCTCGACCGGCGAGTAGCTATTGTCGGAACGCTCGAGACTGATCGGCTCACGCGGTAGCAGTGGCGGCTGCGCAATGAAGCGCGGCTGCTTACCGTAATCCTTATATGCAGAATGCACGAGGAAAGGGTGGCACAGATACACCTTGCCGGCCGGACCCGTTGCCAGTTGCTCCAGGCGATGGGCCGATCCGGCGAATCCGTCCGAGGCCAACTCTCGAAGGGTCAGACCGGCTTCCTTGGCCGGTGCGAGTTGTCGCGCTGTATCGATATGCGAGCCGACCCGAATGCGCGTTGAGGAATCGTGAATACCCACATCCGAGAATAGGAACAGCATCAACAGGGCGCGGCCCTTGCGGTGCACATTGGCCCGCCACTCCATGAAGTCGGGCTTCTCATAAGCGAAGCTGACCTCGATGTGCCACCCGTCGTCTCCAGGTTCTTCGGCAGATGGAAAGCCAACAGCAAATGTTCCGAGTCCGCCCCGCGGCAGCCACCGACCTTTGCCCACAAGCTGGTCGAATGCTGTATGCAGGGCGGTTGTGTTTGCCGCTTCGTGAAACGGAGCCTGATCGAACCGCTCGAGACGGGCCGGGTCCAGGTGGTCGAGTCATCGGGATCGCATCCCGTGGCCACCCACAGGATCGCGCGCACTTCTGCGGCCACCTGGGATGAAAATGCAGCACCCACCCAGACGAAGCCGTCGCGAACGAAGCGGGCAATGGCATCTGCGCCAAGCGCAGAGAAGTATCGATTAGGCGCGTATGGTCGAGCGGCATTGCTGCTTCACGAGCCGGAAACCCGGCCAGCTCAGCCCAACGGAAAGGGTCGAGGCGCGATTGAGAGTGATGAACTTCATGGGCTTCTGCTACCTGATGTATTGTAGAGACACGACAAACGGCTGCCATTGAACAGGTGCTGGGCATACATGGGTGGTCTGCCATGGGGTCGGAAGCAAAATGGCCGATTTGCATTGGTTGCCTGCCCAAAGCAGACAGTCAGCAACCGGCCCAATCTGCACCATCTCGAGCGTTCTCCCTCTGGCCAATCATGGCCAAGGAGAAACAGAATGGGAAACTCAGGATTTGATGCAGCGACGCGGCATCGTCAGGCTTGGAACGCTGGCAAGAATGTCGGAACGAAGCGCCCACTGACGCAGAAACAGATTTGGGCGATCCGCTTCCATCTCGATCGCGAGGAACGATTGAGGGACAAGGCTCTTTTCGATCTCGCCATCGACAGCAAGCTACGCGGCTGCGATCTGGTGAAGATCAAGATTGGTGACGTGGTTGCGGGCGCTGAGATACGAAATCGCGCTACCGTCATTCAGCAGAAGACCAATCGGCCCGTGCAGTTCGAACTCACGGCCGACGTTCGAGCCACGCTGCTAGCATGGATCGAGCGCCGGGGCGGGTCGACAGGCGACTATCTGTTCCCGAGCCGTGTGGATTACGCCGGCCATATGGGCACGCGACAGTATGCGCGTTTGGTTGATGAATGGGTGACTGCGATTGGACTGCGAAAGGCAGAATACGGGACGCATTCGCTGCGCCGAACGAAGGCGGCTATGATCTATCGTGCCACCGGCAATATCCGGGCTATCCAAATTCTGCTCGGCCACACGAAGATCGAGAACACCGTCCGGTATCTTGGCGTAGATGTCGAAGACGCCTTGCTGCTGGCGGAGAGAACCGAAATCTGACGAAAGGAGCGGTCGCTCAGCAGTACTGATCGACCGCTTCTAGGTTCCTCCGCATGCGAGAAGCGCGACAAGCTTTGGGTGGAAAGCTGCTATTCACATTGGCGCGGGGGCTCGGCCCGAACCTGTTGTAGCCGGTTGAACCCGGCCAGAGCAGGAACGCTAGGACAAGAAGATTTCCGAGCCCCACTAGGATGCCAAGAGCTAAGCCTATCGGTTCTCCACTTTTGACGATCCCTGTTAAAACGGCAGGAGCCCATGCGAAAGCCCACCAGCCGCTGCGGTTCTGATCATGCAGCCTACGCACTAATAGTGCTGGGAAGGGGATTAGTAAGATAGCCGAAAGTACAAAAACGGATCGTCCGATGTCGCCGCCGTAAGAGATAGCTTCATGCAGGACAAAGGGGATCATGCCCACTGCGGCTACCGCAACCCAATAAAATATGAACTCGCTCCGGCGAGAGCGTCCCGACAATCGGAATGTGTTGGCGACGGTCGACTTAACGCTTCTCATGAAGTGTTCGGATTCGATCCGCCCGGCAGGCTGACGCAACATTGTCCCCCCAATTTCAATCGCCTTTTTACGCGCGCAAAGAAATGTCCGCAATGGGGTCGGAAGCTGAATGGCAGCTTTCCGCCGGTGCCACACCAAGAGCTGCCAGACCGCTAACGGCCCCAAATTTGACATGCGAAAGGCGGCCCGTCCCGTTTGGGACGGACCGCCCGCCGAGTGACCTGGACCTGTCAGGAGGGGTCAGGCAGCCTGCTCGGCAATTTCGTCAGTCGCGTCGTCGCTGACCGGTACGTGGACTTCGGCATCCACGTGCGCGACCTCCTCAGCATCGGTGAACCGCATGATCCGTGGAACCCAGGCCTGCGCCCGTCCCTTGACCTCGGCCTCGCCGATGAAGTTGCCGGAGAAGATGCGCTCGGCTGCGCTCGCCAGTTCAGCCTTCTTCGAAGCAGCGTATCGACTGACCAGCTCCGGACCACCTGCAGCATCGAGCGCTTCGAGGGTGCGGGCCTTGGCCACGCGGTCGAAGTAGTTGGCCGCAGTGGGACGCCACCACTGCGCGGTTTCGATTTCCAGAAGAGCCCCGAGCGCTTCGTGCATGGGGACCGAACGCTCGTCTTCGCAGGCAAGGCTGGCGACGAGCGTGCGCGAGAGGACATGGCCAAGCCAGGCCGAACGCGCTTCTTCGGAAAGCGCTCGGAACCTGGCAAACCGCTCGACGTCGGTCTCACCCGAGCGCCAGCTTTCATCGAGCGACCCGGCGAACTCGGCCAGAGCAGCACTCGCCGGTGCATCCTTGGCCTCGAACCCGGTGACCGGGCCCGACGCCACCGACCCAACGAGCGTCGACGCTTTCTTGGCACGCCAGTCGTGCCCATCGGCATCGGCGAGCGTGAAGACCATGAAATCGAGCGCCAGGGCCGGATCGTTAGCGAGATGGATCGCCAGGATGTCCCGGCGCTGCATAGCCAGTTCGTCAAGCAGGCGCTGTGAGAGAGAGCTCCCTTTGGGCTTTGCCGCTCCACTTTCCTCGATTGCCTCGACAACACCTTCGTCAGCGATGACTTCGGTTTCGGTGTAGTACTGTGGGACCAAGGTCGGCTCGCCATTGCGCGAGAGGACGAGGAAGGCACCGGCCTCGGATTTCAGCTCGTCGGCAAGCACAGGGGGACGATCATTGAGCTCGCGCATGGCCCGGTCGATGACGACCAGTTCGCGTTCGGCTTTGGCGATCTCCTCTTCGTCGCTGTCCTCGTCTTCGAGCACGGCGGCGACGCGGTCGTAGTCGGCCTCAAGTTCTCCGAGTTCCCGTACTTCCTTTTCGGTCATCGGCGCAGGTTCGCAAGGCAAGCGGCTCATACCTTCGACAAGGTCATGGCTGACATAATTGCCAAGCGTCGGACGCACCCAGGCAAGGCCAAATTCGAGCGCGGCCTTTCCTGCGGCTTCTTCCATGGCTTTGTGCGCGAGATCCTCGAGCAGCGCGACATCGATCCAGCTTTCACTGGCATCATCATCGAAAAGTTCGCGCTCGATCCGGCCACCCGCTGCGATGTAGGCATCGCGTCCGACGAGCACAGCTCGCGGATCGGAACCGCGCACCGTGGCATCAAGCACCATGCGGCGGATCGTGTCGGGCGTGATCTGGTACCAGGCGTCCTGCAGCTCGGCATAGACATGCGCCTGGCGCTCGACGTCGGAGATCGCGCCGTAGGCCTTGGCCATGTCGAGCGTGATCGTGCCTTCGGCGAGCGCTTCGAAGACGCAGGGTGCCAGACTTGCCAAACGCAGGCGCCCTTCGACGAACCGGAGGGTGAGGCCGAAGCGGCGCGCCACGTCTTCGGTGGTAGCTCCTGCTTCGATGATGGAGGCGAAGGCCTGTGCCTCGTCGGCCGGGTTCATTGCGAGTCGCTGGAAGTTCTCGGCAAGGCTGGCTTCGCGCACTTCGCTTTCCTCGCCTTCGATGACGAGGCAGGTGACTTCGTGCGTGTCAGGCAAGGTGCCCTCTTCGGCCAGCGCCTGCAGCGCGGCGAGCCGGCGACCGCCAGCCTCGACCTCGAACTTGCCGCGCTTTCCTTTGCGCACGACGAGGTTCTGCAGCAGGCCGCGCGCGGCAATGTCTGCCCGCAGCTGGAGGTCGGCCAGCACGTCGCTCGACTTGCGAACGTTACGCGGGCTCGGGACGAGCTTCTTCAAGGGAATCGACTGGATCATGGGTGTTCTCCTGATGGAATGAAGGCGCAGGTGAGGATCACGAGGCCCACAAGCCCAAAGGGCTCCCTCCACTCTCATTCTGAGACTGGCGTCGGTCCGAGGGATCAGGCGGCAAGTGCGGGGAGGACCAACGAGGCTCCGGAAACTGGCACGAACAGCCGCGTGCGGTAACGGATGATCTCGGTGAAGCAGCCCTTGTTCTTGTACCAGTCGAGGCGATCGGGCGAGAATCCGGTCAGTTCAAGGCGCTGTTCGCCGCCAACCAGCGCACGCTTCACTGTGAGTGGATCGTGGCTTGCGAGGCCCAACGGTTTGCCGCTGGCGAGGACGAGGTCGCCGATCTGATCGGGTGCCGGTCCGACAACCCCGGAAAGGCCAAAGGTCTCGGCAATTGCGGCGAGATCGACATTGAGCACTTCGCGGCCGATGATTGACTGACCGTCCTCGGCAACGAGCCGGGTAACGCGGACATGATCGCCGGGGAGGCGCTTCCAGACCGGAAGCAGAAGTCCGGTGGCGAGATGGACGCGCTCGGTCACCGGTGAAGCGGCGGCCTCCTCTTCCTCGGCCCGCCAGGTGCTGGTGAACGCGGTGACGCCAATTTCTTCCCAGTGGCTCTCAGCGAGTGCCTCGAATGTCCAGTTCGCGGACTTGAGCGGGCGTAGCAGGCGTCGGCGTTCGATCACGGCCCCGTCGTCGGCGATGAGGCGACGGGCCGGAACCGAGAGCGCGACTTTGCCCGAGCGCGCATTGCGCATCGGGATCGCATGCAGGTTGCCAATCTCGTGCATCCGGACGAGGCGCTGCAATTGCAAAGGCCGAAGGTACCTCGTCACTTCGAGCGAGATGAGACGTGTTTCTGCTCCGGTCACGGGGTCGGTGCGCAGGAGTTCATCTGCCAGGACCGTGAAGCGATCGACCCTGACAGTCTCAAGCCCCTGGTCGAGCGTTCCGGCTTCGCGTGCGGCTTCGATCCGCGCTTCGACGAGGCCAAGATATTCGTCGAAGATCGCGTTCTGAAGCGCGATCGGTAGCGCGAGAATGCGATTGAGCCAGCGCTGGATGGTGGGGAGATTGTCGGTCAGCCCGCCATCGGGGCTTTCAAGCCGGAGGCCGGTGCGCTCGACGAAGTTACCGAAGCTCGTGGCTTCGAGCTTGCCGTCATAGAGCAACTGGAACCAGCGGCTGAGCGCATCTCGCGCATAGTCGCTTTCGAGATTGTCTGCCGGATCGAACAGGTTCTGTCCGCCGGTCTGGCGCTGGCCGCGCGTAAGCGCGCCCAATGCATCGAGCCTTCGCGCAATGGTCGAGATGAAACGGCGTTCGCCCTTTACGTCTGTGGTAACCGGGCGGAACAGCGGGGCCGAGGCCTGATTGGTGCGGTTGGTACGACCGAGCCCCTGGATGGCGTTGTCGGCGCGCCATCCCGGTTCAAGCAGGAAGTGAACCCGGCGCTGCTGGTTCCTGGCGCCCAAGTCGGCATGATAGGAACGCCCCGTGCCGCCTGCATCCGAGAAGACCAGGATGCGCTTGGTCCCTTCCATGAAGCTTTGGGCTTCGGCGACATTGGCGCTGGGGCTTCGCCGTTCGAGGCGTTGCTGACCATCGCGTCCCATCACCAGCCTGCGGGTGCGACCCGTGACCTCGGCGACGGCCTCAGTCCCGAAGTGCTCAATGATCGCATCAAGTGCCGTTGCGATGGGCGGCAGTGCGCAGAGCTGTTCGATCAGCGCATCGCGCGCAGCAATGGCACGCGGGCAGAAGACGGGATTGCCCTCATCGTCGCTCATCGCCTCGGAGCGAAGATTGCCATCCTCGTCGGCGAAGACCTGCATTAGGCGCACCGGAAAGCTCTTGGCGAGGTAGTCGATGACGTATTCTTTGCAGTCGCAGTTTATGTCGAGCGTCGCAGCCGGAGGCGCGGGATTGCGTCGGTTCGTCATGATTTTACTCCAGATAATTACCGGTCCTTCGACCTCAACATGTCGAAGGAACCACCATGCCAACAAGAT
>NZ_JBSXOM010000018.1:0-89953 GCF_056859455.1 Qipengyuania sp. L-5Y
CGATCGATACATCGAGCCCTGCAAAGTACTCCATCATCCGACTCCTACGCTTCCGTTTAACCGGAGCGAGGGAAGCGCCTGATGCAGCCGCTGTGCAAGACTTGGCCGCAGCCAAGTCCTCCCCAAATACAGCGGCCATCCCTCCCTTCCATTGATGCCTAGGTCTCCGCTCCTACGCCCGCTTTCGCTTGGGAACGCATGCCTGGGCGAAGGTGCGAGGACCGCTCTCATTTAGAAGGCGCCGTCGAGACGGGCGCGAAAAGATCATGCGCGGGCTGTTCCGGGCGCGCAAAAGGGTTCGCTACGGGGCCGGGCGCAGCCACCTCGTCCAACTCTTGTCGCGCCGCGCCGGAAGGCTGCAAGACGCCGGGCGGAACATTCCCGGCTTGAAGAGGCGCCGCCGCAAAAATGCCCTCGGACTGCAACAGCGGCGCAATCCGGGCGACATAGCGGCGTGTTTCGAGTGGCAGCGAACGCCGTCCGGCAAGCCAGTCTTCGTAGCGTCCCGGACCCGCATTGTATGCAGCGAGGAAGCCTTGCGCGCCGTAGCGATCGTACATTTCGCGCAGGTAAGACGTGCCGGCCAGAATGTTGTCGCGCGGGTCGAACGGGTCTTGCCCGAGGGAGAACCGGGCGCGCTGCCGCGACCAGGTTCCGGGCATGAGCTGCATGAGACCCATCGCTCCTGCTCTGGAAACCGCCCGCACCCGGCCCGCACTTTCGGCGCGGATCACCGCGTAGATCCAGTGCTCGGGAATGCCGAATTGCTGCGATGCTTCGCTGACATGCGTCGCAATCTCGACGCGCGGGGAAGGTCGGACAAACTGCTCCGATTGTGCAAAAGCCTGCCCGGGACTCGCCGCCAGCATGGCGGCCAGGATCCCCGGCAGAAGATGCGGGCGGAGCACGGAATCAGTCCTTTGCCGGGCGGCGCGCGCCGCGCGACCATATCAGGACATGGCTCTGGTCGTCAGAACTGAACAGATTGGCGCGCAGGGGCCGCGGCAATACCGGATCGTCGATGACGAGCGTGACGAAATCGCCTGCCTTGTCGCCGACATGTTTCCAGCCTGCACCCACCTCGTAGGTTTCCTCGCCTTCGCCTGCCATGATGCGATAGTCCGGGGCGTTCTCGGTGTCGCCGGGGTCGGCGGCCACCAGGGTCAGCGGTGCGTCGATGGTCAGGGTTTGCAGCCGCCCTTCAAAGCCGTCGGGTGTGGCTGCAAAAGTGCCGATACAGGTCATTGTGCGTCTCCATCATTTACGTTGGGAATGGGAAAGTCGGCGGGCGAGGCGAGCAGGACATAGTCCCCGTCGCCCGCTTCGTTGGTCCAGACGGGCCGCGCGCGCCCGATGACATCGGCGCGTGCGACCGGGCCGAAATAACGCCCGTCAAAGCTGCCGGGGGCGCGCCTGTTCATCACGAACAGTTCATCCGCAGCGATAGTCCGGCATCCTTTCCAGACGGGCAGTTCGCGTCCAAGGCTGTCGCGCCGACGCGCCGAGCCCGCAGGTGTCCCATTGATCTCGATGAGCAGGTCGCGCCGGCAGACCGTATCCCCGCCAAGCGCCGCAACCTCCTTGATGAGCGGAACGCCCGCAGGAAGATAGCCGCGCGAGGCGAGGTATTTCTGCAGCCTGAAAGCAGGATCGATCGCGACGCGGTCGCCCCTCTGGAGACCGGTCTTTCCGCCGATTGAGTACAGTCCAACCGGCACGCTGGCCGTCACGTTCCAGACCAAAAGTCGCGAGAACGGGATTGCGATGCTGGCCAGTGTCGCTGCCGCGACCATGCCTGCCAGAAAGGCGGTGCGCCGCCTCATGATTGCAGCTTTCGCCGCCGCAGCCAGTCGCGATGGCGCGCAGGGGAATAGAAACGTACTTGCATGCCCCCTGCCAGCCTGTTGTGGACATGATGCCAGTGGTCGGGAGCTACATCGCAGGGATCGATGCCAACGTCCTCGATCGCATCGATCAGCGCAAAGACCTGGCGAACCTTTGGCCAGCTTCGCACCGAGAGCAGGATTTGCGCGCCAGGATCGACCTGCGGCAGAGTGGTGAACGGCTCGCCGAAACCGGCGGCTTGGGCGATCGTGAGTGTGGAGCCAACGGTCCCGTAGTCGTTCGAAGCCCACCGAACCAAGGCAAAGACCTGTCCCGGAGCATAGCTTTCGATACGCGTCCGGCGATCGAGGATGCGCTCTGCAACGGGCTTGCCGAACCGAAGCCAGTCTTCCTGCACGCCGCCGCGCCACACCAGCGTGACATGCGTAAGTGGCGGATCACCGGAACCTGCCTCGACCGGTTCCGGAGGCGGAAGCGAAGCGCGCGCTGCGCTTTTGCACAGGCGTGGCTGTGTTAGCAGGAATCTGAAAGATTCCTTGTTAGCATTGTTAAGGGCTTCGCAGGCGCCGCGTTTTCGGCGAGTCGCGCAGGCTCCCGGTTCCCGATAGTCCGGGAATAGGGTTCCCGATCGTCCGAACGTCATGGTTCCCGATAGTCCGAACATCACGCACCCTTTTCCACAGGGGGCAGCCCGATACGGCGCCGCGCGGACGCGAAGGGATCGACAGGCGCTGCAACGAACAGGAGCCGCTCGCGGCCGAACTGGTGCTCAAGAGCGAGATTGTAGCCGGGGAGCGACTGGCGGCGAACGATGGCCCGCACTTCGAAAGCGAAACGCTTCAATGGCGAGAGCGCGCCGGACTTCAAATGCAGGTGCGAAATGTCGAAACTCCACCCGCCCTTCTGCTTCCCGCCATGCTTGCGTACGATGCGATAGAGCCAGCGCTCAAGACCGCCGGTAAGCGCGAAATAGGCCGGGTCGATGGTCAGGACGAGCGCACGATCGAGCACGCCCTCGTAGAGCCAGTCCGGCACGATCATTTCGATGCCGAGCGCTCGCCCGTTGTCGTCGAGCCGTTCGCGCCATTCGTTGATCCAGGAAAATCGTCGGCGTCGCCGCGCCCCGGCCTGCCGGATGGAGGTGGCAATGCTGGTCGACTGCAAGCGGTCGAGCGCCGCCTTCAGGCGCTCGTAGCCAGCCTTTCCGGTTCCGCGCCGGGTGAAGGTAAGGATTTCATGGGGCGTCGCCGCGATTAGGCGCGAGGTGGCTTTGCCGGCATCGCGCGCCTCGACGATCTGGCTCGCTACCCAGATCAGTACATCGGCGTCCCAGATGGTGGCCATGCCATGTTCGGCGGTCGCTTCGACCAGAATGGCGACCTCGCCCATGCGGAAGTCGATCGGCTGCACGCGCTTCGTCTTGGCGAGGCTGAAGAAAGGCCAGGCCATCAGGTCTTGGGCATCGCGCGCGGCGATGTCGCGGCCCGCGCCAACGAACAGGTCGAGCTGCCCGGCCTCGCCGTCCAATGTCCTCAAGGAGCGCATCATACCGCCTCAGCGCCGGACCGGACCGGTGTAGCCGTCGATCCGCTTGGCAGGATGGACGACGCCCTTGCCCGGATCGCTGGTCGAACGGCGCAGGCCCTGCTCGGCCCAGGCGTCGAGATCTTCGGGCCGGTAAACGATGCGGCCGCCGAGCTTGTGGTAGACAGGCCCTGTTCCATAGCATCTGTGCTTTTCGAGCGTGCGCGGCGAAAGCCCCAGATGCACCGCGGCATCTGGGGTGCGCAGGTAACGGGGACGGACCGGATCGGGGACGGCGGGCATTGTATGAGCTCCACGAGGCATGGGTGGCTGCGGCTAAGTGCCGCTGATTACGGAGGGTGATGGCGCATGCCTTGGCGATGGGGGGAGCGACACGATGCCGCGTTCGGATTTGTCGCCCCTACCGATCTGAGCTCGGCAGGATCGAGGAGGGGCGGCATCCGCGCAGAACCCGACGCTATCGCGCTGCCCGGCAGGCTTTCGGCTGCAATGCCGAAGGCTCAGAGCAATGAACCGCACCTGCGAGAGAGGCAGTGGCCAAGGGCCTGTGGGAAGCAAGGCAAGCGGGGCATGTCGCGGTCGTAGCTTCCCGCTCGCCCGACCCGCTGCCGGTTCGCAAGTGCGTGCGGGGCCCCGGAACGCATAATGCCGCACCCTCAGGAGCGCATCGCCGGATGCGCGGGACAGAGTGCGTCCCCAGCCCCGCTCCATTTATCCCGATCGCCAGTTGGCCAAGCCGATGTTTGGAGAACCGCCGATTGCTGCTGGATCGAAACTTGAACCTGTAGCTCAGCCCATAAGAGACACGAAAAAAGGGCAGGAACCGCTGCCGGTCCCTGCCCTGCAGAAAGCCTCAGAATTCGTCGAGCATTCCGCCATGGACGGTATGAACAACCCGGATCGCAAGATGTGGGGGCAGCGCGTTGTAGTCCCCTTCGTCGACCGCGCGGTATCCAAGCTCGTCATCCTCGATGACATGCTGGTCGAAGAAGCTGTGCAAGGCCCGTTGTTCGGCTGTCGCCAAAGCCTCGAAATAGTTGCGCGAGGGCAGTTTGCATTTCGTGAAATAGGTCATGATAATCCTCCTGAAATCTGTCGCGAGACGACAGGAGGTTGGCCGATGGGCCCGGGCAGACCGGGTCACAGGATCGCCTGACAGGGCGACCGCGAAGTGGCGCAGGGGGAAACGGTTTTGTCCGATGCCGGATGCAATCCGGCGGCGGACAAAATGGTGGGGCCCCTGCCGTCCTTGATGCGGGCGGCGCGGGACCATCATGCTGGAAATGCGGTAAGCCAGGCCAATCCAGTCCACCTCAAACGACCATTTCAGATGATCGCTGCCATAGTGGGTCGCCCCCCCGGGCAGCGCCTGGCTATTCCCCGGAGAGAAGTACGAGCGGAAGGACGTGTGAACAGCGAAAGAGGCCCTGCCGTTTCCGGCAGAGCCTCCTTTGGCTGGTTCGATGGCGCCGGATCAGTCGATCGGAGGAGCGTCCTGGTTGTCGCCGCCATTGGCCCGCGAGAGGAAATCGACCTTGTCGGCAAGGATCTCCGAGCCATACCGCGTCACACCGCCCTGGTCTTCCCACTGCGTGTAGTGGATACGGCCCTGGACCGAGACCAGCTGGCCTTTCGAGCAGTACTGACCGACGGTCTTGGCGAGGCCGTTGAAGCAGGTCACCCGGTGGAATTCGCTGTCCTTGGCGGTGTAGCCGTTCTCGTCCTTGTAGGTCTTGCCGTCCTTGTCGCGTGCAGGACGATCGGTGACGACAGTGATCCCGGTGACGCTGGTGCCGCCCTTGGTCTCGCGGGTGTCGGGATCGCGGGCGATGCGGCCGGTGAGGATTGCGATATTGGTCATGATCAAATTCCTTCAGTTCCTCAAACCGGAGACCATCTCCGGCTTGCGAACATCCAGAAGAAGCAGGGCTTGGGAGGACTGCACCGCAGGCCTGAAGGGCCGAAGGGAAACCTGTTCATGACGGGTGGTGCGGGCAGGCGGCGAAGCCGCCAACACGGCCGGAAAGGAACGGGTTGCGGCTCCTCAGCTGACCTGGTTCAGGACTGTTCGCGAAGAAAGCCGGATGGGTATCGGGTGCGGGTCTGAAGGTGCCAGGACCCTGCTGCAATCAGCTTACCTCATTGCCTTCCGATGCCGCCAGGAGATCCATGAAGTTGCGGGCTGCTTCCCGGTCTTCCTCGTTCTCGAAGGCCACGTCGAGGTCGGGGGCAGACCCGAGCAGGTAGAGCATGGCCCACAGGGCAAAGCGTTTTCCCCGGTCCTGCTCCAGACCGAGATCGACCTGGCATCGCTCGATCCCCGAGGCCAAGGTTTCTGCGCCAATCGCTCCAGGATCGGCAGTGCCAAAATAGCGGATGAGAAGCGTATCGAGGTCCATCGCACTCTTTTCGGATCATCGGTCGGGCCGCGGCGAGGAAGGCCAGCATTCGTGGCCCGGTCATGCGTCGCTCAATCAGCGGTGGGTTGCTCGCGAAGCCGCCGGGCGCGCTCGACGAAGTGCTCCATCTGGGTGGCGGCATGCAGGGTAAGCGGATGCGGCTTCGCATCGGCACGCGGGGATATGAATTCCGCGATTTCTTCGATTGCTGCAAGCTGATCGGCGCTGGCCTTCGACAGAAGGCCGAGCACCATGTTCTCAAGGGCGATCACCCTGATGCGCAATTGGATGATCTCGGCATCGGAAAGTGGCGGAATATCCCATTTCTCGCAATCGGCAGCGAGCGCTTCCTGCGGCCCGCAGGGCAATGCCCCGCCTTCGTCTTCCCAGCGCGACAGCGCCCCGGCTTTTCCCGTTTCCGACATATGCGGTTCCTTTCATAACCAACGAGGCGATCGTCTGCACGCTGCTCACATAGCACAAAGCCCTACCGGGATGCGCCTGGCACGGCGACAGCGAAGCCGGGCAAACGGAACCCCGCGCGGGTTGGTCTTCACGCGGGGTTCCTGAACGACCCCTTGGGGGCACCTGCGACCCGCAGGGCTTCGGGGGGAGGCGGGGCCGTCCTTTCCTGATCTTGCGTTGTTCGTTGCGATTTCTTGCCGAGGGTCTCTCCTGAATAACTGTGTCACCGGGAAACGCGTCCGATCACATGCCTTCCATGTCGTGATCGGCCATCGAGGACATGTCATGGCCCGCATGGGGATCGGCGGGTTGGGTCGCTTCGCTCGCGGGTTGCGTGCCCGCTGCTGGCGCTGCGGGTTTGGCAGTTGCGCGTGATGCGGGAGAGGCAGCAGGCCGTGAGGCGGTCGGCGCGGCGCCATTTGTCGAAAGAGCGTCCTGCCGCGCAGTCGCTGCCTCATCTTCGGAGGGAGAGGCTGCCGGATCGGCGAGGCCCGGCTCGGGTGCCGTGCCAGCCACCACCGCAGCTTCGCCCATAGGCGAAACCTCGGTGATCGGTGTGCTCTCCTGCGCCTCGTCGCAAGCAGCAAGAGCGGACATCAAGGGCGCGATCGCGAGAAACCCGATCGCTACATTCAATCTGGAAGTACGCATGCTTTTCAACTCCTTCAGAGCCAGGAAATACCGAGGTGGTTCGGTCCATGCGCGAGCTCGCCGCCAAGGAAGCCCTGGATGAGAACGAGTGCCGCCATGGAGAAGATCGAGGCGCGCAACCATGCACGGCTCTGGCTCGGCCTGCTCGCGAGATAGGCCATCGCAATACCGAGAACCGCGATCAGCATACCGTTCCATCGATGCACCTGCATGACAGTGTCGCCGCCGAACCACAGCCCGGTGTGAATCCATCCGAACAGGACTGCGACCACCGCGCCGATGGCTCCGCCGTAGACAAGCACGCGCACCGCACTTTCCAGGCCCGCTCCTTTCCGGCGCATCACGAACAATTCGGTGGCCGCAGCCATGAGAAACAAGGCGATCGGGAAATGGATCGTTGCCGGATGCAGCTTCTTCATTACGGCCATGAGTCCGGCCTCGCCCACATCCGCATGGCCACCGGCCTCGTCATGGCCTCCGCCCGCTTCGTCGTGCGCGCCGGACGACTCGCCAGCATCGGCAGTCTCGCCCATCTGCGCCATGGCCGCCTGGTCGTGCGCATCGCCATTGGTGGCAGCAGGCGCGGCGCTCGCCTGTTCGCCGTGCTTTTCGTCGCCATGAGCCTGAACGGGTCCGACGAAGAGCAGGCTTGCGGCGAGCAGCGCCAAGAATGAGGGGGCTTTCATGTCTCGTATATCTCCCGGCCCGGCAGTTGCAGTGCGACCTATGTGCCTGATACGCACGGCAGCCGCGTGCCCCTCACATTAATTTGATGATATTGGCGCGACAGATGTGCGTCCGCCGTATCACGTCTGATGGCGGCACCATCGCGATCGTTGAACGCAGTCGGCTCCTGGCCCCGTTCGGCCTGACGAACGGGGTTAAGGCGTTCGCCCACGCGCATTAGCCCCATGGGCTCAGGCGAGTTTGCTCTTCTTTGTGCGACGACGCAGCCGCGGCATCCGGTTCGCCAGCAGGACGAAACCCGACAGGGCTATGATCGTGCCGCCAATGCCGAACAGCAGAAGCCACCAACTGTTGATGCGATCGCGCTCGGTCCAGTCCATGATGTGCAGGCCCCAGATGAAATCGAACAGGCGCCAAGTATCACTACGCGCCGCCCCGAGCGTGCCGCTGGTGGCATCGATGTAGATGCGCGTCGAAGCCTCGTCGGCATAGCTGACCTGCCAGGCAGGAAAAGGCCCGCGAAACTCGGTTCCCACCGGTTGGTGAACGAGCCGCGCGTCCTCGATCGTCGTTCTCGGTCCGGTCCATGCGCGCAAGGCGATGGATCTTGCCGTCGCAGCCGAGATGGGGGAGAGTTTGCGCCCCGTCACCGAATCATGGAGGCTCACGCTACCGTCGACCTTTCGGACCTCGGTCACGGCATCGCCGTCGAGCGAACGTGTCGTTACCGCTGCAAGAGTACCGTCGCTTGCGACCCAGGCCGGGAGTGGGGCGTCGGCGGGTAGCGCCTCTTGTTCACGCGAAAGGACATGTTCGGAGCGAACTTCTTCCAGGTCGAGAAACGACATGAGGGCACCGGTTCCCATCCACAAGAGAACCTGGACACCGACGAAGATCGCCAGCCATTTGTGGATCTTGCTGCCGAGCACATGCAGGCGCAGCTTCAGCGACGGCGTTGCCAACCGGTGCTACCTCTTCGAAAGCCGTAATCAGTTGCGCGGCGCGCGCGACGAGGAATGGTACTGGACGATTCTCCACCCGTCCGCATCGTGAGCAAGCACCGATGTCGCCACGCCGTCGCGCTCGATCACCCGGCCATCGCTAAGTTCGATGCGATAGCCATACGTCTCATAGGCATGGGCCATGTGCCCCATCCGGGTGACGGTCAGCGTGGGGTCGGTAAAGGTGAAGCTCACAATCGCGTCGAGCTCGGGGCCCAAATGGTGCTCCATGTAATTCGCGAAGCTTCCTTCGGCCTTGCCATTCTCGAAGATCACCGAGTCCTCGGCGAAGAGCCCGCGCATTGCCTGCGCGTCGCGCGCTTCAAGAGCGGTGCGATAGGCCTTGAGGGTTTCTTCAGCGCCCGCGACATCGTCCGCCGGAGCGTCCATCGCGTGCATCTGATGGTTCGCATGGGAAGAGTGGTCCATCTGCTGCGCGAAGGCTGGCAGCGGTATCAGCGCGGCAACGAGCGAAGTCGCCGCGATGCGTGTCAAAGTCTTGGTCATGGAAGTTCTATCCTTTTTGAGATTTCAGAACCAGAATCGCACACCGACGACATAATTGGTGACGCTCGGATCCTCTCCGGCGGCCCGCGCAAAATCCGCGCTGTCGCCGATGCGCCATTCCTGCGAAACGCCGACATAGGGTGCGAATTCGCGCGCGAACTCGTAGCGTAGACGCAGGCCCGCCTCGATCCGATCAAGACCGGCACCGATGCCCAGCTCGGGAATGTCCTGCGCAGAAAGCGCGAGTTCGGCTCTGGGCTGGAGGATCAACCGCTGCGTGATGCGCTGGTCGAGTTCGCCCTCGATCCGCGCGGTCACATCGCCCTTGGTGGACACGAAGGCCGCAGCATCGACCTCGAAACGGTACGGCATGAGGCCCTGTATGCCGATAACCGCGTGCGTGCGCTCCGGACCGGTGAGGTCCTGGCGAACACCCGCCTGGAAATCGAAGAAGGGCGCAATGGCGCGGCTCCAGAGCGCCTGAACCTCGGCGCCTTCTATGGGTTCGCCGAAGCTGCCCTCCCCCTCTGACTTGAACCAGAATTTGTCGATGTCGCCGCCATAATATCCCTGGATGTCCCACAGATATCCATCCTTCCCCTCGCGGGCGCGGTATTCGAGCCGATCGCCTTGAAACCATAAGCGCATTCCTCCGTCGGTCTCGCGGACAAGCTCGCGGCGCGCTTCGTTCATGGCTTCCTCGCCCCAGATGGCGACCGCCGCGCGCGCGGGGCCGCTCCCGGCTTCTGGAGGAGGCGGCAGCAGCGGGATATCATCGTCCGCGCCCATCTGCATCGCCGAATGGTCCATGCCCTGCATGTCCTGCGAAGGCGTCTCCCCATGGTTCATCTGGCTGTGATCCATCTGCCCATGGTCCATCGACGAACTGGCTTCCGCCTGTCCCATCTCGCCGTGATTCATCTGCGAATGATCCATCGCGCCTTCGGCAGGCTTGCCCTGCGGCACCGAGCCGTGATCCATTCCCTCATGACTTTCGGGCGATGCCTGTGGACGGGCAGCGTCCATCGGCATTGTCATGCCAGAATGACCGTCCCGAGCGGTCATCGAACCATGATCCATGGTTGAATGATCCATCTCGGAGTGGTCCATGGCGGCTTCAGGCTGAGCAGCCGGTTCGCATGCTCCATCTGCTACGGGATGCCCCATTGCGCGATGGCGCTCGGCTTCTAGTTCGCACTTTGTCTTCGCGTCAGACTGCGCCTCGACACTCTGCTGCGGTCCCGTCGGCGAATGACCGGCATGCTGTGCCGCCGCGGGGGAGGCGAGAACTGAGCCGGCTGCGACCGATGCGAGCAGGCTGACAATACGAATTTTCATGCTTCGCTCCCGTCGGGATTGGCGACCGTGACGATCTGAAACATCCCGGCATGCATGTGGTAGAGAAGGTGACAGTGGAAGGCCCAGTCGCCCGGCTCGTCCGCCGTCAGGTCGAACTGCGCGCTGCCACCCGGCTGCAGGATTACCGTGTGCTTGAGCGGTTGACGATCGGCCGGCGCGCCATTGACCAGCTCGAAGAAATGACCGTGCAAGTGAATGGGGTGCGCCATCATCGTGTCGTTGACGAGCTTCACGCGCACGCGCTCGTTATAGGCGAAACGGATCGGCTCGTCTGAGACGGCGGAGAACTTCTTGCCGTCGAACGACCACATGTAGCGCTCCATATTGCCGGTCAGATGAATTTCCATTCGCCGGGACGGCGTGCGGCCCTCGCGGTGTGGAGTCAGAGCGCGCAACTTGCGATAGTCGAGCGTACGATGCGGCACATCGGCGAGACCGATACCGGGATCGCCCATGCGATCGACCGGGTTCATCGAGACCATGTCGAGACCGGGCCCGACCTTCACATCGGGCGGCAGAAGCGAGGTGTCGCGCATCTGCATGCCCGACATGCCGGCCATGCCTGCCATCTCGGATTGGCCGGACGAACCATGATCCATCCCCGCCATGTCGCCGCCACTTCCGTGGTCCATGCCCGACATGCCGGCATCGCCAGACGAGCCGTGGTCCATGCCGCTCATGCCCATGTCGGCCATGGTCAGAAGCGGCGGATCGCGCAGCGGCGGAATGGCGGCGCGAGCGCCGGGTGCGCTCGCGAGTGTGGCAATACCCATGCCCGAGCGGTCCATCGACTCCGCGACCAGCGTGTAGGCCTGTTGCGCGCCCGGCGTCACGACGACGTCATAGGTCTCGGCCACACCGATCTGGAACTCGTCGACCTCAACCGGCTCGACGTTCTGCCCGTCTGCCTGAACGATGGTCATCGGCAGGCCGGGAATGCGAATATTGAAGAAGGTCATGGCGCCGGCATTGATGAAGCGCAGCCGCACGCGTTCGCCCGGGCGGAAGAGGTATTCCAGATTGTCGAGCGGGCCATGGCCGTTCAGAAGATAGGTATAAGCCGCGCTCGACACGTCGAGGATGTCCGTCGGCATCATGCGCATTTTCGCCCACATCCGGCGATCCTCGCCCGAAAGCGGGTAATCGTCGGTCCAGGTGTTCTGGTTGTAGTTGAAGTAGCCTTCGCCCTTCTTGAGCTTGTCGAAAATCGTGTGGGGCGACATTTCGCTGAATTCGCTCAGCACCACGATATATTCGCGGTCGGCCTGGACCGGATCGGGTCCGGCGGGGTCGATCACGATCGCGCCGTAATGCCCGGCCTGCTCCTGCAGGCCGCTATGCGAGTGCCACCAGTAGGTACCCGACTGGCGAACCGGAAATTCGGCGGTGAAGGTCTCTCCCGGTTTGACACCGGGAAAGCTCACGCCAGGCACTCCATCGAGCTGAAACGGCACGAGCAGACCGTGCCAGTGGATCGAGGTATCTTCCTCGAGCTGGTTATGGACATTGAGCCGGACGGTCGTGCCTTCCTGCAATCGCAACAGCGGACCGGGGATCGTGCCATTGACGGCGATCGCGCCGCCGCGCCTGTTGCCGGTCGCGAAGGCCGATCGGGCAACGGTGAGGTCGATATTGGGGCCGGATATCTCGTCCAGCCCCTTGCGGGCGTTACCTGCGAGGATGTCCGCGCCCCGTGCCCAGGCAGGCATCGCCCCGGCAAGGCCGAGCAGACCCATTCCTCCTGCTCCGGCTCCGAGAAACTTGCGTCGATTGACGGCGATCATAAAGGGCTCCTGACGTGGCGTTCACCGTTACTTACGCGCGCGCCCATCCAACCCCTCAAAGTTTTTCGAAGCGCTCCTTTAGTCTGTTGCGCGCGCGGTATACGCGGGTTTCGATCGCCTTTTCGGTCGTTCCGAGAAGATCGGCCGCCTCGGCCTGGCTACGCCCCTCGATGGTCACGAGCACAAGCGCTTCGCGCAGCCTTACAGGCATTCGCGCGATCTCGGCCTGAACGAGATTGAGCTCTTCCCTGGAAACGGCCAACGCTTCAGGACCCGGCAAATCGTCGGCGATGGAATGGAGTTCGTCATCACCCGACAGTCCGAAAAAGCCCGCGACCTTGCGCCTGCGCAAACGGTCCCGGCAGCGGTTGAGGACGACGGTTGTCAGATAGGGTCCGATCGGCTTGTCCGGATCGAGCCGATGGCGCGTCAGCCACACCGAAGCGAGGCTGTCCTGAACAACGTCCTCCGCCTGAGAAGGAGAGGAAAGCATGCGTGTCGCGAGCGCGAGAAGCCGACCGGTTTCATGCTCGACGAGCTTGCTGAAAGCCCGCTTGTTACCGGCCCTCACCTGCGAGACAAGGGCCTCATCCGGATTGTCGCCCGCCCCCCACATGGCGCTTCAGTCGCGCGGGTCGCGGGTCAGGGCGTCGGAGACCTTGCGGTCGAACTGGCGTTGCTGCTCGGGTTCGAGAATTTCACGCATGTCGAAGACATGGCGCACCGTTGCTTTCTGCAGATCGCCCATACGCGCATGCACCTCGTCGATCGCGGCCGAAACCTCGGGACCGTACTCGTGCTCATTTTCCATCGCCTGGGCGAGCCGGGCATTGGCTGCGCGCGCCGATCCTTCGAGCCGTGCCCTTTCGACAGCGAAACGGGCCTCGAGCGCATCGAGACGCTGCTCCTGGTCGGTCGTCAGGGTGAGCTCGTCGTGCACGAAATCGTGGAGGCCGGAGCCAGCCTCGTGATTGGCCCAGCGATCCGCGGCAATCGCGCCGAGGCATCCTGCAAGTGCTGCGAGAAGCACCGCGAGAACGATATGCGTCGTCTTCAAACCTTATTGCTCCACATGGAGGAGCGCCGATGGGGACAGCTGTTCGCCGAGGATAAGACTCTCGCCAAATGACGCGGAAGACGTGCCATAGCCGCCGGGCCAACCGCTCGTTCCGGCGCCAGCTCCAAGCCCGACGACGAACAGACCGACGAACAGAGCCGTCCTGCGGCGTCGGTCGGCGATTTCGCCAAGCTGTCCGGCGCGCTGCCAAACGCCATCCATGAAGTCGGCGGGGACCTCGCTGGTGCCGGTGGCGGAAAGGGTTCCGAGCACCGCATCAAGAGAGTGATTGTCACGCATCCGAAAAACTCCTGTGGGTTGCACGTGTCCTATACGCGCTCGCCTGCACAATCCCTTAAACTTCTTTTTTTGAGGGAATGTCCACCACCATACGTAATCGAGACGGGTCTGTCAGAATCGGGTCGAACCCGGGATGAATGGAAACCAACTCGTGAGCAATATCACCGCACCTGAAGATCACGGCGAATTTACGCCTCTTCTTGGCAAGAGCTTTCTGACGCCGCTTTACGACCGGGCGATCGGTCTGTTCACCCGCGAACATCTCTGGCGCCAAAGGATTGTCGAAGAGCTGCACCTTGTCCCCGGCGACCGGGTGATCGATGTTGGCAGCGGAACCGGCACTCTTCTCAAGGCCTTGATGACGGATTGTCCGGAAGCGGGTCTGATCGGTGTCGAACCCGACCCGGATGCGCTCGCGCTTGCGCGGCGCAAGTTTGGCGCGGGAGCCGATCTCGTGAAATGGCACAATGGCTTTCTCGAAAGCCTCAAGCTACCCGCAGGGTGGCAGCCGAACAAGATCGTCAGCAGCCTCGTCCTGCACCAGGTCCCCTTGCGCAAGAAGCAGACAATCCTGGAAACCATCGAAAGCTTGCTCGTGCCAGGCGGAACCGTGTTGATCTCCGATTATATGAAGCAGGATAGCCCACTCATGCGGAGCCTCTTCCGGGCGACCGTCCAGTCTCTTGACGGCATAAGCGACACGCAGCCCAGCGCCGACGGCGAAGTCGAAAAACTGTTCGCCGAAATCTTCACCGAGCCATGCCTGCTCCAACGGTTCCCGACGGCAACCGGGACGATCTCGCTATGGCGCGGATACAAGAAAGGAATTGCACAATGAATTTGAAAAAGCCTTCGCTGCTCCGGCGATCGATTAGCGGCGCGGCCTTGCTCGTGCTGGCAGCCTGTTCGAACGTGGCTCAGGCAGCGACCTATACGATGTTCCGGGATCCAGGATGTGGGTGCTGTCTCAACTGGGCAGGCCATGTCGAAGACGGGATGAACACGAAGGTGGCATCGGTCGACAGCAACGACATGGCGGCGATCAAGACCGCGCGGGGCGTACCCCAAGAGTTATGGTCATGCCATACGATGGAGGTCGATGGATACATCATCGAAGGTCACGTGCCTGCAGAAGCCGTCGCCAAGCTTTTGCGCGAACGGCCCGCCGGCGTTGCCGGCCTCGCGGTTCCGGGAATGCCTCTGGGATCGCCCGGCATGGAGGCCGGAAACCGGATCCAGCCTTACGACGTCATCGCCTTTGGCCCAACCGGACAGAGCGTCTTCGCGTCCTTTCCGTAAGGGGGTGAAGCCACTCCATGCGTCGGCATGAAAGGTTGCAGGCGATGAGGACTAATTGCGGGAAGCGACACAGAAGCCTGTCGAACTTCTCGCCGGGTCCGGGCTGGCTGCCCCCACAGTCCCGGACCCTTCCAATTTGTATGATTGCAGCACGCACGAAATAGGAGAAATGCGATAGTCAAAAGCTCGGTCAGAAATGCTGGATCTTTTTAAGGGGTGAACCTCTGCCCAACGTACTGCTTGTCGTGATGCTTCTCGGACGGGATGACATAGACAGGGGAAAGACTTGCAGACAGATGGCGACGATCAACATAGCGAGAATGCGGGCTCGATAACGTTGCTGGGCGGTGTCGCGATGGGGACCGGCGTCATGATTGGCGCAGGTATCTTCGCACTGACCGGCCAGATTGCCGAACTGGCTGGACCGTTATTTCCGCTTTCTTTCATAGTCGGCGCGCTGGTTACCTCGCTTGCCGCCTACAGCTACATCAAGATGTCGAACCGCTGGCCCTCCTCTGGCGGCATCGCGATGATCCTTCAGAAGGCTTACGGACCGGGCGTCGTTGCAGCATCGGCATCGCTCCTGATGGCGCTGTCGATGGTCATCAACGAAAGCCTGGTCGCTCGGACCTTCGCGACCTATGCCTTGCGGCCCTTTGGGCTCGAAAGCAGCGGCATTCTGGTCTCCGTCGCGGCACTGGCCCTCATCGTTTTCGCCTATTTCGTGAATGCTGCCGGCAACAAATCGGTCAGCGGGTTTTCGCTCATTATGTCGGCAATCAAGATCGGCGGCATCGCCCTGTTCGCAATTGCGGCGATCTGGGCCACCGGATTTTCAGGCGGTGCCTTCGCAGAGCCGGTCGCGCTTTCGGGCCTCGACGCGTTGCTCGCTTCGGTCGCTTTCTCGATCCTCGCTTTCAAGGGTTTCACCACCATCACCAACAGCGGCGGCGAAATCATCGATCCGCATCGGAATGTCGGCAGAACCATTATCATTTCGATCGCAGTATGCGTGGTCGTCTACCTTCTCGTCGCGGTGGCGGTCGGCGCCAGCCTCAGCACTTCAGAAATAGCCGAGGCGCGCGATTACTCTCTTGCGGCAGCTGCGCGCCCCGCGCTCGGAGAGCTTGGCTTCTATTTCACAGTCGCAATCGCGATCGCAGCCACGACCTCGGGTGTCATCGCCAGTGTTTTCGCCGTTTCGCGAATGCTGACGATGCTGACCGAGATGAAGATGATCCCGCATAGCCATTTCGGCATGAGCGGACCGATCCGCAGTCACATGCTGGTCTATACCGTAGTGATTGCCGGCACGCTCGCGGTCCTGTTCGATCTGTCGCGGATCGCTTCGCTCGGAGCATTTTTCTATCTCGTAATGGACATGCTTGTGCATTGGGGCGTGCTGCGCGGTTTGCGGGAAGAGATCGGTGCGCGTGCCTGGGTGCTATGGTCGGCACTCGTGGCGGACAGCGTAGTCCTGACAGCTTTTGCCTTCGCCAAGCTCAAAACCGACCCTGCGGTCGTCGCCTATGCGGTCGCAGGCATTGCCGCCGTTTTCATCGCCGAATGGTTCTATTTGTCCAGGCGTTCGCAAGCGATGGACTCCGCTTCAGAAAGACCGGCGGAAGAGAGGCGGTGACCCCGTTAGTAGAACACGAGCGCAAAGGCAGCGACCAAAAGCCGACGAGGATCGAGGCGCCAAGTTCGCGGATCAAAAGAAATTCAAGACGGAGCATATCGTGACGACTAAAACTGCCACCGTTTACCGAATGGTCATGCCGGACCACGTTTGTCCGTATGGATTGAAAACGGTCGATTTGCTCAAACGCGAAGGTTTCGAGGTGGACGACCACCATTTGAAAACGCGCGAGGAGACCGATGCGTTCAAAGAGCAGCATGGGGTAGAAACCACCCCCCAAACCTTCATCGGCGGGAAGCGCATCGGAGGTTACGACGATGTCCGTGAGCATGTCGGCAAGAAAAGAACGCAAGCCGGTGATGACGAGACCAGCTACCAGCCCGTCATTGCCATTTTCGGCGTCGCTTTCCTCCTGGGTCTGGCAATTAGCTGGTACGTTTTCGACACGATTTTCACGGTGGAAGCGGTCGAATGGTTTGTCAGCCTATCGATGGCCTTGCTCGCGATCCAGAAGTTGCAGGACGTGCGCAGCTTCTCGACCATGTTCCTCAACTACGATCTGCTGGCGCGACGCTGGGTACGATATGGATTTCTATATCCGTTCGGTGAGGGTTTGGCTGGAATATTAATGGTCGCGCACGCGCTTCCGATCGTCTCGGTTCCGGTATCGCTGTTCATAGGGACGGTCGGCGCGGTCAGCGTGTTCAAGGCGGTCTACATCGACAAGCGCGAGTTGAAATGCGCTTGCGTCGGCGGAGGCAGCAACGTGCCGCTCGGCTTCGTATCGTTGACCGAGAACCTGTTCATGATCGGTATGGGTCTTTGGATGGGTGCCAAGGCCCTGGGTTGGGTCTCGCTATGATTTGGGCACTGCTTCTCGGTTTCGCGCTGTTCGCGATCTCTCTCTACTTCCACATGTTGATGCTGCGCGGGGCGAAAGCCGTTTCTCCGCCAGGCAAGGACCCACGCCATTTCCGGCTGCTTGCAGGCTCCAGCCTCGTTCTTCTCAGCCATCTGGTCATCGCCGGCATATTCGCGGGCGGAATGTATCTCGCTTCCGTCTGGGGCCTTGGCGGGCTCGAGAAGGACGTCATCAACAGCTGGATGGATTATTACTACTTCGCGCTGATCACGATCTCGACGGTCGGTCTCGGCGATATTCTGCCCGCCGGGCACATGCGCGCCATTTCCGGCATCGCCGCCCTTACCGGGTTCCTGATGATCAGTTGCACCGCCCAATATGTCTATCAAACCATGAGCGAAAAGGAGAATTGATATGGCTGAAGCTAGGCACGATGCACACGAAAAAGGTGGAGGGGGCGGCAACTACTGGCGGTTCATGGCAATGGTATCGACCTCGACCGTGATCATGTTCTTCCTGATGTATGCCAACAGCTTCGACATGGACGACGTTTTCTGGAGCGAGACGCGCTTCTGGATGATGTTCGTCATGGGCGCGATGATGATGGTGGTCATGCTTCTCTTCATGTGGGGCATGTACAAGGACCGGACCAAGAACTTCATCATCCTGGGTGTCGGAGCCGTCGTCTTCGCGCTCGCGCTATGGCTCGTACGCAGCCAGACCACGGTGGACGATACCGAATACATGGCCGCGATGATCCCGCACCACTCGATCGCGATCATGACTAGCGAGAGGGCGAGCCTGAAGGATCCGCGGGTTCGCGAACTCGCGCAGGCCATCATCGTCGCGCAGCGGCGCGAGATCGCCGAGATGAAATATCTCATCCAGGACATCGAGGAAAACGGTCCGCGCACCGAAGAACGCCTGCCCGAGGAGATGCAGCAATGAACAAGATCGCAATCCTGACGCTTGCAGCCCTCCCTCTGGCGGCCTGCAATACCAACACCGCGATCGGTAATGACCGCGAAGCACAGCTCGATCCTCCGGCAACGGCGGCGCCGATAGAGAGTGCTGCGAGCGCTCTTGCCAATCTCAGCCCCGGCCTCATGCTGCCCGAGACCATGAGCGACGCGGACCTCACCGCGCTGGGAGCCGAGAACACGTGCCAGTTTCGCCTGACAGAGGTCGCGTTTCCGTCGTTCGTCTACGACAACAGCGGTCGCGGGGCGATCAAGATCAATGGCAAACTGATCCCCGTGACGGCAAGCGGCTCGGAAGAGTATGCGGATGGTGAGCTTCGTATCCGCACGCGCCTTCTCGATGACGAAGGAGACGCGGGCCTGCAGATGCAGGAGCTCATCGTCGCCGGCCCCCGGATGAAGGACGAGTTCGGGTTCTGGGGGTACACGACCTGCGGCAACAGCGAAGCGTGAACACGAGCGAGCGGGCGCCAGCGTGCGTCGGTGCCCGCTCCATGATCATGATCGGCCCGGCACGCGCGGCCGAATTTATAATGAGGTGCTACAGTGGAAGCTGAGCCTGTGAGCGATGCAGCCCCCCTTGCGGTCTTCGGTGCCGGAGGAAAGACCGGCACGGAAATATTACGCCATGCGGTTCGCAAGGGCATGGAGGTTCGAGCCTTCGAGCACACCTTGCCCGAACCATCGGACCGGGTCGACAACGTCGAGTACCTCCAGTGCGATGTACTCAATGACGACTTCAGCAGCGAGCTCGAAGGTTGCCGTGCTGTTATTTCCGCACTCGGTATAGAGTTTAGTCCATCTACGGCGATCGATCCGCCTCCGCTTTATACGGAGGGAACCCGCAAGCTGGTGGAAGCGATGTCGACGACCCGCATTTCCCGGATCGTCGTGATATCGGCGGCGTTTGTAGAGCCGCAGCCCAGCGTTCCTGCATGGTTCGAGCTCACAGCAAGACCAGCCTTGCACAATATTCTCGAACAGATGCGCGCCATGGAAGATCTTCTGGAGCGCGCGAAAGGCCTGAAATGGACGGCTGCGCGACCGGGCTGGCTCCTCGACGAACCCTATACCGGTGAAGCCGTCATTTCCGACGAGCGCCTTGCCGAAGGTTGCTTTCGCTGCCGGCACGCCGACCTCGCGGCAGCGATGCTCGAATTCGTCTGCGAGAACACCTGGGTCAACGCCAAGCCCGCAATAGCCCGCCCAGAAGAAGACCGCTTCGAGAACGTCTCGGCGCTCAAGGCCGAACTCGGGATCGACTAGATCGATGCGGACTTGCGGAAACATTCCAACAACGAGGTAAGATATGCTGCTTGAGAAGATAAAGACCCCCGGCCTTTCGCACCTTTCCTATCTGATCGGTTCGCAGGGCAAGGCAGCGGTCATCGATCCGCGCCGCGACTGCGAGATATATCTCGAGCGAGCCCGCGCCGAAGGGCTGGAGATCACGCATATCTTCGAAACGCACAGGAATGAGGATCTCATCACGGGATCGCCGGTACTGGCCAAAATGACCGGCGCCCGGGTTCTGCACGGTCCAAACCCTGCGGATGAGGTTGTGTTCGCCGACACCGCGCGAGAGGGCGATGTTTTCGAGATCGGTAAGATCAGGGTCGAAGTGCTCGAAACCCCCGGTCACACCGACGATCATCTCGCCTTCGTCTTTCACGACGACGATTATCCCGAAGGACCGGTCGGCGTGTTCACCGGCGATGCGCTCTTCGTGGGCGACGTCGGCCGAACCGATTTCTATCCCGAGCGCGCGCGGGAGGTCGCGGGCCTCCTGTACGATTCATTGCAAAAGATTTGCGCTCTGGGTGACCAGACGATCATCTACCCGGCGCACGGTGCCGGATCGGTTTGCGGGTCCGGAATGGCAGACCGGGAATTCTCGACAATCGGCCATGAGCGGCGCAACAACCCGCGGCTGCGCATTGCTGACCGCGACGAGTTCATCAAGGCGAAAGTAGCAGAGCATCATTACCAGCCACCCTACTTTCGGCTAATGGAGCGGCTCAATCTCGAAGGGGCCAATGCCGCGCCGCGAGTCATGCGGCCAAAGCATCTGGGGCTGGATGACCTTGGCGAGAGCGGCGCCGATCACCTGGTCGATGTACGCGAGCCGCTCGCCTATGCCGCCGGTCATATGCAGGGTGCCGTGTGCCTTCCAGTGGGAATGATACCCGCCTTTGCCGGGTGGTTCATCAGCGAAGGCGACACGATAGCCCTAATCGCTTCCGAAGAAGACGAGCTCGCTCAAGCTATGGCGCATTTGGTGCGCATTGGTCTCGATAATATTGTCGGCGGCTATGTCGGCGTGATCCCAGCCGCCGCACAGGGCAAAGCGATGCAAAGTATTGCCATGATCGACACCGAGGAAGTCGCACGCAGGCTCGCTGAGGACAGCGAAGATTGGACCTTGCTCGACGTGCGCGCCCTTGACGAACGGCAGCAAGGCAGCATCGATGGATCCGAACATGTCTATGTCGGCGAGCTCAACACCCGCTGGAAAGAGCTCGATCGCGACCGTCATTACACCTTGATGTGCGCCAGCGGCATGAGGGCGAGCGTAGCAGCGGGCTGGCTCGCAAGCCAAGGCTTCAAACACCTCGACGTCTATCTGGGCTCCATGGGCGCATGGGCAAACGCGCAGGGCTAAAAAGCCGGAAAACCTCGAAAATGGCCAACCCGCGATCCCTTCAGGGCCGTGCGCGAAAGCTGTTTGGCCTACCGGAAGACACGCTGGTCTATCCTGCGCTTGATTGTGCAGGGGGGCGCGTCTCGACGATCATACAGGCAGGCAAACGCAACCCCCGCTTGAATGGCGATGTCTCACCTTTTCGAATTTCAGCAGATCAGGGCCGTGCTGGACCTGCCCTACCTTGAAAAAATCGACGTGGCCGTGCCTACCAATCTGAAATGCGGAAATTGCTCTGAAGATGCTGTCGAGCGACTGCACGAGCTCGGCGGGAAATCACCGCAGGGATAGGTTGGATTGCCTTGGCCACCGCGGAGCCATGTGCGGGCTATTGCGCGCTATCCGCATTCCCAATCATTTGATCGAACCGGGGAGGCTATCATCAGAACCACATCGGGATGACAATCGAATTGGAGTCCTTCGGGATTGGGGGGCTTTTTTGAACCTGTCGCAATTAAGACCGCTTTTTTTTCGCTCGATTCCGAAGATGCTTCCCCTCGAACATTGCCAAGGCGCATTTGTCTGTAGGACGTTGCGCGCAGAAGATCGTCTGAACCCTCATTGTCCGGTCGCGCTTTATAGGCCCCCGCAAAGTTTCGCTATCGCAGTAAAAGGAGCCAGTCCGAGTGTCGTTCTCTCAGAACCTCGGATTACATAAATGCTTTCATGAGAGTTGGCTCGAAATAGCCCCAGGCGGCCGCGATGAAGCTCATCACGGTTGCAACCAGGAGCAAAATTATCTGACGGTTCTTGAGCCATTTAACTGCGGCCTGGGAGTGGCAATGACTCTTATGCCGATACTTGCGCAGAACAATGAGCCAACTAGCCGCCACCGCAATCACCGAAAATGCGGTCATTGGCCAATGGAGCGAACCCAGAGGTGCCAAAACACTGCTCAGGCTCGCACTCAGCCCGGCGGCAACCAGCACCATCGGTAGAATGCAGCAAGAGCAAGCTGCCAAAACAGCAGCCGAACTGCTTATGATGCTAACAACGGTCGTCTTGCCGTCGTGCAAAGGTAGTGGTTCGACAGCATGAGTCGGTTCGGCCATCAAGCGACTAGCAACCACGAACGGCCCTTACCCATATGAAGTCTTCAAATAGGTCTGCCATAGTACTCTTTCGAACAGAGGCTTCACACGCGAGGGTTCATTGTATTTCGCGGATGTGGCATAGGCCTCCACCAAATGAAGGTCGAGGTCAATTGCGTCAAACTTTCTGACAGCTCCTCAACCCCGTCACGCAGCTGAGGTGTCCAAGCTCGGCGGACGCCGCAGTCCTTTGACCAACATAGCCGCGCTCAACAGCTATTGTACCTGAAAGGCGGAACCCCGCGCCAGGGTTGGGTGAAGCGCGGGGTTCCTGAACGGCCCCGGGACACCTGCGATCCGCAGGGTTCAGGGGGAGGTGGGGCCGCCATTCGATTAACGAGGAGAAAACCGATCGGGACCGGATTTGGTTTTACCGTACACCTAATCGCTTACGCTTCTTGCCAATCTATATATCGAACAGATAGATCCACTCGCAGGTGTGGCGACGCGCTCAAATCCTAGCATGAGCATGCTATATTCACGCCGACATGCAATTGCTGGCAACCTGCTCGCGCAATTAGTCGATCGGTTCTTGGATCACACGCAAATACGGTTTCTTTTCGTCCCAGCCATCGGGATATTTGGCTTTCGCATCTTCGTCCGACAAGGAAGGCGGAATGATCACATCATCACCCTTCTGCCAATTAACCGGTGTCGCTACACCCTTGCGTTCGGTGAGTTGCACCGAATCCAGCAGCCGGAGCACTTCATCGAAATTCCGCCCGCTGCTCATCGGATAAAGCAGCATGGCGCGAATTTTCTTGTCTGGCCCGATGATATAGACAGCGCGGACGGTGGCGTTATCGGCTGCGGTTCGCCTCTCCGCATTACCCGCTTCGTCGGCCGGCAGCATATTATAAAGCTTGGCGACCTGAAGGTCGCTGTCGCCGACCACGGGATAGTCGACCTTATTTCCACTCACCTCCTCGATATCGGGAAGCCAATCGCGATTATCCTGGCTGCTGTCGACCGAAAGGCCAATAATCTTGGTGTCGCGTTTGGCAAATTCCTCGCCAAGCCCGGCCATATAACCAAGCTCGGTCGTGCAAACCGGTGTAAATGCCTTGGGATGGGAAAAGAGGATTGCCCAGCTGTCACCCATCCAATCATGGAAATGAATGCTGCCTTGTGTGGTCTGGGCTGTGAAATTGGGGGCTGTCGAGCCAATTGAAAGGGTCATGTAAATACTCCTACTTATCTTGTGGGAACTCAGGGCACATTTCTAGCGATGCTCTGAGAAGAATGCGGGTCCGACCTCGTCTTCATCCTGTTCCTAAAGGAAGAGCGCCAGATCCGCTTTGCTCGGGTCAACCGGTCATACGACAAACCGATCCCAGCCAGCATAATGCTCACCGCTACGCTTGCCTTGAGGCAGGCTCAGTCCGATCAAAAGCAGACCGACCGCAACCGACGCCACCGTTCCGGCAGACGACGCTCCCGCTAGGAGGAATGGCGCTGCGACAAGCCAAGCTCCGAATGCAGCGTTTATGAAGCGCAGGGTGCGCGCGACTTCCGCAGTCGCGATGATTGCCACCGTAATCACCAAAGCACCCACCACGTGATCGCTGTTGGCCATCGCCCCCTCGCTGCCAAGCGTTATCCTTGTCAGCATCAACCAGGCTCCCAGAGCCGTGCTGGCCATCAGGGTCCACGGGAAGGTCACGCCGCGCACCGTGTTGTTCCAGATCGAGCGCGCATCGGTCATATAGTCGGTATCGTCGATTTCGCCGTGTGCCACCGCGCCGCCCTTGAAGAAGGTTCGGACGAGCGGTTTTCCTTCCTTTTTCGACCAGTAGAGATACTGCCCCATGGCGATGACTTCATCGAGAGAGAACGGGATCATGATAAGCATCGCAAGGGCAGCAATCAGCGCCGGCGTACTCCACGTTCCGATCACGATCGGCTGAATGATCACGAAATAGATACTGACCACACCCAGCGGAATGACCAGAATGCCGAAGAAGGTGACCATCCACGGCATGGTGCGCCAGCGTGCGCGGGTTCCCATGACCGCCATCAGGATTTCAAGCACATAGCTGACCGCTCCAAGCCCGGCATCCGGGATCGGCCAGGCCTTGGATACATCTGAAGTGATGATTTCCTCGGTCCCGTTTTTGGGATCTGCGAGCGATCCGGAGAAAAACGGCTCCCACGCCATATCGATATGGCCAAGCTGGTAGGAGGTGAGCATGCGCGATATCAAAAGGCCGATAATGCCCATCGCAACAATCGGGAATCGCTGGGCATCGGTCGAGGGACTGTAGGTCCACCCGGGCGGGATGGACTTCTTGTCCATCATCCCTTCCATGCTCATTCCGGGCATCATCGGCACCAGCACGGAAAATGCGATTGCCAATGTACCGACAAGCATATTGGTCAGATATTGGGCCGCGCTCGGACTCCAGAAGAACAAGGGCGCGAAAAGCAGCCAGATACCGATAAAGGCTGTCGCCCACTGCCCTAGCCATGCGGTACGCTTCGAAAGCGACATCGCGCCGAAAATCATCAATGCGATCCCGCTCAGCATATCGCTCAGAGCAAGAGCGTTGGCCCGCCATTCGATCGACGGCAAACCCCGTTCGAGAGTGACCGCTACGACCGACGCACGGGCAGTATCGGCGGATACGACGTCATAAACACCCGGACTTGCAGCAAGCCAGAGGCCGAGTCCGATGACAGCAAACTGCGTCCAGCGGGTACCGCGCTGGGGTCCGTCCATATGCTGCATATCGCCGTCCATATTGTTCATGTCGCCGTCCATCTGGTGCCCATCATGCGCGATATCGGTGTCTTGCGATTGAGGTCGCGCCGGTTCGGTCTTCTCTGCGTCCGAACGCTTTGGATGCCAGGCCACGCGGGACGTGTTCAGCTTGTTCGTTTCGTACCAGTCCTGCGGGTCGGCTTTCAACGCGTCGATGATGATCGGAAGTGTGTCGCGGAGCGAGTGCTCTGGCTCCCACCCCAGCAGGTTCCGGGCACGTGAAATATCAAGAATGTAATGGGCGTTGGCGTCATCGACCATCCACTGCTTGACGAAGCCTTCATGGCCAAGGACTTCTTCCTCGACCCACGTGCCCAGTTTCGCCACGCTCTTTGGAATGCGCACTGTCGTCCATTCCTTGCCGTGGATCTGGCAATGGACGATGTCCTGTATCTCGGCATAGCCCAGCGTTTCGGGCTCGCCGACAAGTATCGGCAAATCGTCCTCGAGGTCAGCGCGACGCGCGATAGTCTGCTCGACCGCCTTGATCAGATCTTCAAGATGCAGTGCCGATTGTGCAGCGCACAACATCCCCGGATACAGATGCGCCGACACGCGGTGCTCATAGACGCCGGCAATCTGTTCGGCGAGAAAGGCGGAATGCCCCTTGTCGTCGTAGACCCCGGCAAACCGCAGGAACACAACCGGAATGTCGCCACGGTTCTCGCGCAGTACCTGTTCCGCATCGGCCTTCGATTGAGGGTAAGGCCAGGTCGGTCCAAGCGGACTGGATTCGTCGATACGTACGCCCGGCAGCGGTTTGGGCTCGTGAACAAGCATGGAGCTTGCATAGATGAACTGTTCGATGTCGAAGGCCTGCAGCTCCGTGATCAGTCGGCGTGAACCCTCGACGTTGACCGTCTCGTAGAGAGGATTGGGCTCGCCGGTGATATCGAAATAGGCGGCCAGGTGGATGCAGGCGGCAAGCTGGTCTCCGAAATCGTCCCTGACCTTTTCGAGGGCAGCAGACACGGACGCGTCATCGGCGAGATCTATCGAATAAGAAGCGGCGAGATCGGGATTATCCTCGACGGGAGACCGGTCGAGACCAATCACGCGATATGTCCTGCCGAGGCGCTGCGTCAGCGCGCGCCCAATATATCCGTTCGCGCCTGTAATCAGAACGATACGCTTGTCCATGGGAGTGCCCTCGATTTGGTAGCCGGAAGATGTTCGACTTCGGTACGATGAAGACGGCAGCCGCTCCCTTCAAGGAGCGGCTGCTGCATGTCGCCGCCCTAACAACAGCCGGAGGATTTCCCATCTGCGCGTGACTGGGAAACTTCCTGCACGAGCTCGGCCGTCTTCGCATCGCTTCCGGTACGGGCGACATCGGCTTGCGAAACCATGCCGCAGCATTTCCCGTCATCGTCGATAACCGGGACACGGCGAACCTGGTTTTTCTCCATGGATGCCAGACAGTCTTCCAGAGAGGTGTCGGGAGTAACGCTGACAACCGACCGGGTCATCACGTCTCCGACGCGTGTCTCCGCCGACATTCCCTCAGCGATGGCCCGGCAACACACGTCGCGATCCGTGATCACGCCGACAAGACCACCCTCATCGTCGACGACCGGGATTTGCCCGCAATCATTTTCGACCATAAGTGTGGCAGCGTCCTGAAGACTTTGGTCTTCCTTGCAGCATGCCGGATCGCTAGTCATAATTTCGCTGGTTTTCATCTGTCTCTCCAAAAGTTTGGCGTTCCGTTCGATGGGAAGCCATCTCCGCCAAATCAAATGGAGGACGTGACCGCCGCATCGAATCGTCGGGTCCAGCAAACCTAATGTTTGACATCATGGGAAGGTCAAGGCCGGCTCGCAAGATTCCAGACTTTCAACAATTTGGTGCCGGGTCCGTTCCTTGGCCCAAGGCTGTAACGACCAAGGATGGGTTTGTCTCAATCGAGACCTTTATTCGTGCTTGATGCAAATACCTCTTGACCCTCCAACGATGGTAAGCGGCACCTTGGTGCCGGGCCCCGGAGAGTGGACCGTCGCAGGCTGTTCGGTGTGGAGCTGCGGAATGAGCCGCAGCATATCCCCGGTCTGTGGCGATGCCAGAACTGCGTGGCAGCGGGCTGCATTACGCAAGACAGGAAACCCTGTCGGCATAGGCAAGCGAAGGGGAAAAACCGATGGCTTGGGGTTTAGCGGCGATCATGATCGTCATCGTATCGTGGATTTTCTACCGGTACTTCGCCCCGCGTGGATGGCGCGAATGGACCGGCGCCGGCCTTGTGCAGGCTTTCATCATCGCCCTCTATGCTGAAATGTTCGGCTTCCCTTTGACCGTATACCTTCTCATACGATCATTCGGGATCGATCGGGAGTATGTCAGCGCCAACCTGTGGTCGACACTCGTGGGTCTAGGCGAAACCGGGATGTTTGTCTCGATGCTGATAGGCTACTCGCTAGCGATCATCGGCGTGGGAATGTTCATTCACGGATGGCGCGCGGTCTATAAGGCGCGTCACGATGAACGGCTTGTCACCGATGGACTATATCGTTTCGTACGGCACCCGCAGTATACCGGGTTGTTTCTTGCTCTGTTCGGAGAAGGCGTCATTCACTGGCCGACAATCTTTTCGGCCGTTCTGTTCCCGGTGATCGTGCTCGCCTACTATCTTCTCGCCCGCAAGGAAGAACGCGACATGATCCGTAAATTTGGCGACGAGTATCGCGCTTATATGCGCAAGGTTCCAATGCTGCTGCCACGCCCCGGTCGTTGGAAAGAGCTGGCCAAGAGATCGCAGCAGCCAAGAAGCTAACGGCGACGATGACCATGCGCCAAATCTGAACCCGCATATCAAGAGAAGCGGCGCTGGACTCCGGCGAACGGTAGGCGCGAAGTTCGGGGTTGAGGACAATTGTCCTGCACCTGCCTGCGCGTCCTTCATACAGAGAAGTTTCGGGGTCTTCCGTGCCTTTAACGGTCTATGTCCAATAGGCGGCCTTGACCTTCCCATGATGGGAAGGACTACATTGTCGGTCGAACCTTAATCTGGCGATGCGGAGATGCTTTCTATGCAATCAAAAGAATCACGATTGACGCGCCGCGCGGTCCTCGCCGGTTCCGGTGCTCTGGCCATTGGCGGCGGATTGGCCGCCGTTCTGGGAGCCGGAGGTAGAACGCCGGTGGGTGCCAGCACAACCGCCGGCCGCCGCGTCCTCAAAACCGGAACGACCAGCGCGCCACTCGTCGGCGAAGCCTCTCAAATACCGGTGTGGGGTTACAATGGCTCGGTACCGGGTCCTGCTCTCAGGCTTGGGCAGGGAGAGGCCTTCGAGGTCCTGCTGGAAAACGCTCTCGAGGAAAAAACAACCATCCATTGGCACGGCGTTCGTGTTCCCAACGCGATGGATGGCGTTCCCCACCTCACCCAGCCCCCCGTGGAGCCCGGCGAAAGGTTCAGATATGCCTTTACGCCGGAGGATGCGGGCACTTTCTGGTACCATCCCCATCAGCGCAGCTTCGAGCAGGTCGGTCGCGGCCTCTACGGACCGCTCATTATCGAAGAGGCAGATCCGCCGCAGGTCGATCGCGACCTCGTCTGGATGCTCGACGACTGGAGGCTCAATGACCAGGGGCAAATAAGTGGAGGGTTCGGCAGTCGGCACGACGCGATGATGGCAGGCCGGATCGGCAACACGATCACTATCAACGGAAAGCCGGCGGCACCACTGATTGCGAGGCCGAATGAGCGGATCAGGCTGCGGCTCGTGAACGCTGCCAATGCCCGCATCTTCGGGCTCGATTTCGGTGAACTCGATCCAATGGTCGTCGCGCTCGACGGCCAGCCCGTCGAGCCTCACCGTCTAAGCGCGCCCCTGCTTCTCGGGCCGGCAATGCGGGCGGATCTGATCGTCGATTTCGATTATCCCGCCGGGACCCGGCATTCACTGCGCGATGTCTTCTATGATGGACTGGAATACGAACTCACCACATTCGAGTGTCAGGGCAAAGAGGTCAGGGAAAGGCGTCTGTCCGACCCAGCGCCGCTGCCGCCCAACCCTCTCGCCGAACCCGAACTGGCAACGGCCGAGCGTCACCGGATCATATTCGGGGGCGGGATGATGGGCATGATGGGGCGAACAGCCAGCGGCTCTGACGCGAGGAACGAACAACGAACCGGCTCCGGCATGATGATGGGGCGGATGGGAGGTTCGGGAATGATGTCCGGAGGAATGATGGGCTGGACCGTCAACGGCGTTTCGGCGAGCGGCCATGTTCACGATCCGATTATATCTGCCGTGCGAGGAACCACGCTTCTCCTCGACATGACCAATGAGACTGCGTGGTGGCACCCGATCCATCTGCATGGCCACAGTTTCCGCGTCTTGTCGCGCAATGGACAGCCGACACGATATCAAGAGTGGCAGGACACCGTCCTCATGGCGCCCGAAGAACGCGTCGAGATCGCGTTCGTAGCGGACAACCCGGGCGACTGGATGTTTCATTGCCATATTCTCGAACACCAGGCCGCAGGGATGATGGCCACCATTCGAGTTAACTGAAAGGAAAAACTGATGCGTTTGTTACCCAAGGTTTTGATGTCGTTTTCGGCCCTCGCGCTGCTGCCCTCGGCAGCGGCGGCACAGGAAGCAAGACCGTTTGCCACGATCTTCAAGAACCCTCAGTGCGGTTGCTGTGAGAGCTACGGCGACTATCTCGAAGCCAGCGGATATGAGGTGAAGATGGTCGCGACCCACGACCTCGCCCTAATCAAGGAACGCCAGGGTGTGCCCGCCGGGCTCGAGGGATGCCACACGATGCTCATCGGCGGCTACTTCGTCGATGGACATGTGCCGACCGACAGCGTTGACCGCCTGCTGGAGGAACGCCCGCGGATTTCAGGCATCACGCTTCCCGGCATGCCTGCAGGTTCGCCGGGCATGGGCGGTGCCAAGACAGGCACGTGGACGATTACGGGCGTAAGAACGGATCGTACCACGAGCGTCTTTGCGCGATACTGAGCACCGTCCGAAGCCTAGCAAACGCGCTCGAAGCCAAACTTGTGACCAACGTCCTTGGCACGAGCCGGATTGGCATCGTCCGCGAGGTCCTTGAGGATGGGACAGTCGGGACGTTCGTCATTCGTGCAATTCTCGAAAAGATGTTCGAGCGCGTCTATCATCGAATGGATTTCGGCAGCCTTCGATCGCAGGGCCGAAAGATGGCCATCCGCTACTCGGCGCACGTCCTTGCTCGCTCGGGCACTATCTTTCCATAAATCGAGCAGTTCGGAAATATCGTCGACCGAAAAGCCCAGATTGCGGGCGCGCCGCACAAACCGGAGCGTATGAATATCTGCCGGAGTGTAGAGGCGGTACCCGGCATCGGTCCGGTCCGCCGCCTCGATCAAACCGATCTTTTCATAATGTCGGATCATCTTGGCAGAAACCCCGCTCGCTGCAGCCGCCTCGCCAATCGTGTGTGAATGTTTCATGCGGGCGCTTTAACCTTCCAATGATGGGAATGCAAGGTGGCTGGCTGAAAGCCGAGAAAATCTCCACAAAATGCCTTGACCTTCCAATGATGGGAAGCCCTATCTTCTTCGTATTGGTTGATTCGATGAAGGAAAAGAAATGAACATCCCGTCGTCCCGCGCCCTGGTGCCGGTCTCTGCGACCGCCAGTACCTCGAATAAGAAGTCGGGCGTATCTTGTTCGGGTGTTTCGAGCCAGCGGCGCAAATGGCTGCTCGCAGCCAGCGCTGTTTTGGCACTCGCTGCGCTTGCGCTCGGATCCATGTGGCTCGGCTTCGCAGCAATTCTTCCGTTTCTTTATGTACTGCCCTGCCTGGCCATGCTTGCAATGTGCATGCGCAAGAACGGGACATCTACCGGGACGTGATTTCGATACGATTCGCATGTGTGCTCGCACGATGACCTGAAGATTTGTGCAGCGCGCTATTTGATAAATGAAAGGAAAACCCCATGAACAACTTCAAAATTACCGCGCTTGGTGCTCTTGCAACGATTGGCCTCGCATCAGCGGCCATAGCGCAGCCGAAGGTCGATCATCAGCCCGACAGAGCGCAAGGCGCGCAGCAACAGGAGCGCGGCGAGATGCAGGGCGATATGTCCGGAATGGAGATGTCGGGCATGATGGCCATGATGAACGATCCCGAAATGCGCGCCGAAATGATGGAGATGATGCGTAACTGCAACGAAATGATGAAGAAAAAGCAGGAACAGATGTCGCAGGGCGAAGAAGGTTAAAACCGGGCGCCAATCTTTGTCGAATGCTTCACCCCCCACCTGCCCCGCACTAGCCTGCGGGGCAGGACCCTTTTGCTCATAAGAGCCAGCAAACTTCATGATAACACCTAGCCCGACAACAACGATTTTCCCTTGGCTGAGGCGGTTTGACTCGCGCCTGACTGCCAAGTCGCGCCCTCTTGGTGCCGGGTGATCGGAATGCTGCGCGCATTCGGCCTCATTCTGATTGGATTTGGACTTTTCGTCCAATCGGCAGCTCATGCGTCGACGCTTCCGCAGGAGCCGATAATGGTCGAGCGCCAGTGCGATGAACTGCTCACGTCTGGGGTTCCAAACGAAGGTGAAAAACCGCCTTGTGATAAGGTAGGCGCTGGTTGCCTTGTTTCGCTCGGCTGTATCGCGCCGATGGCGATTGGCAACGATGCGTCGGAAGTACGCACGCTGTCAGCCGCGCGCTTGCGATTCACCGGTTTCGGCAGCTCTACACCGGGTGAGACTGGAGCAGGACCGGAACCGCCACCTCCGCAAGCTGAGGCCTGAAATCGATGCAGGGGGATCTCTGCAAATTATGGCTGGACATTCTGCTGGCACCAAAGTCGCTGGCTGATTGTCCCGAACGCGTACTGGTCGCGCACTCTAGCGGAATGAGAATCATGAAACGACTACGTTGGACCGCACTTCCGGTTCTGCTGGCCTTGGCGCCCGCAAGTTACGCCCAGTCGATTGGGTATGAAGAAACCTTGAGAGCCGCCGTGGCCGACCAGCCCCAGGTTAGAGCGCGAGAACTACAAGTCGATGCCCGCCGCCAGGTCGCGGATGCTGCCGACGAACTGCCGGATCCCAGGCTGCGTGCGGGTATCCAGAATCTGCCAATCAGCGGCCCGGCCGCGTTTCAGCTGGATCGACAGCTTCCCACGCAGATCCAGGTCGGCGTCGAGCAGGATATTCCCAATCTTGCGAAACGACACGCCCGAGCCGGGATGGCCACAGCCGATATCGACTTCGCCACCGCGCAGCTCGCTCATGCGCGCCATATGGCGCGTCTTGGTGCGGGAAGGGCCTGGATTTCGCTCGCTTACTCACAACAGGCCCTCAACGTTGCCGATGACGCCCTTGCACAGATCGAAAGGCTGGTGCCCCTGGCGCGAAGCGCCGTTGCGGCGGGATCGGCGAGGCCAGGTGAAAGCCTCGAAATTCGCCGGGCCGTGCTGGAGGTCGAGGATATGCGGACGCGCATCGACGCTGAGCGCGAGGCGGCGCAGGCCATGCTTGCGCGATACATTGCCTTGCAAGACGCAACGGCGACTGGAAGCATTCCGGCGCCCGATGTCGATGTTGAACAACTTCGGGCGACCCTGGAATATAATCCTGAGATCATTCTCGCTGTCGCGCAGGTGCGCCAGGCCGAGGCGAGGATCGATCTCGCCCGGTCGGAGAAGCGGCCCGATTTCGGCATCAATGTCAGCTATGGCCGGCGCGATCCGATGTTCGGCGATGTCGTCTCGGTCATGGGCTCGATCACGCTCCCCATTTTTGCGGGCAGGCGGCAGAATCCGAGGATTGCCGCCGCTGAAACCGAAGCGAGCGCAGCGCAAGCAATCCAGCTTGATCGCTTGCGCGAACTGCAAGCGCAATTCGAGGCCGACCTTGCCGCCTGGCGCAGCGCATACCGGCAGTGGCAGCGAGCCACGGAGGAGTTGCTACCCCTCGCCCAAAGCCGTGCTGATCTGGAAAGGGCCAGCTTCGCGGCAAACCGCGCCGAACTGCTCGACGTCATCGAAGCGATCAAGGCGCTGGCGCTCTTACAAATCGAGATCCTTGAGCGTGAGGAGGCGACAGTTGAAGCCGCTACGACCTTGCGACTGACCTATACGGAGTTCCAGCCATGAGAGCCAAAATGGGAGCCGCGTGGGACAAACTGTCGCCGCGCCAGAAATCCTGGACGATGGCGGCAACGGTCGCCCTGATCAGCGTCACCGCAGGATACGGGTTATCGCAGCTGGGTGAGAGCGGAAGTCAGGCAAATGGCAACGGGGGATCATCCAGCGCCGAATGTGAGGACGTGCTTTACTGGTACGATCCGATGGTGCCGGGACAGCGTTTCGACGAGCCTGGAAAATCGCCGTTCATGGATATGGAACTTGTTCCCAAATGCGCTGGCGAGGAGGCCACCTCCGGGGTTCAGATCGACGCGGGGCTTGTCCAGAACTTCGGCATCCGCACCGCCGAGGCCGAATACGGCGTACTTGAGCCGGACGTGTCCGTTACCGGTGTTCTCGCTTACAACGGGCGGGACGTTGCAATTGTCCAGCCAAGGGCTGGCGGCTTTGTACAACGAACCTATGGGCGTGCTCCAGACGATGTGGTGAGCCGAGGCGCGCCGCTGGCCGATATTCTCGTACCCGAATGGGGAGGAGCGCAGCAGGAATATCTGGCCGTCCTGAACAGCGGCGATGAACAGCTTGCACAGGCCATGCGCGAGCGGATGCGGCTGCTCGGCATGTCGAATGGGCAAATTTCATCGGTGGGCCGGACCGGCCGCGCGCAGGCGACGATCACGGTCACCGCGCCGACCGGCGGGGCCATCACCATGCTCGGCGTGCGACCCGGCATGACCGTGATGGCAGGCCAGACCCTGGCGGAAATAACCGGATTCTCGCCGATCTGGCTCGAGGCATCGGTGCCCGAAACACAAGCAGCGAATATCCGGGTCGGCCAACCTGTCAGTGCAACCCTGACCGCGTTTCCCGATGAGAGATTTTCCGGACCGATCATCGCGATCTTGCCGAGCGTACAGGATGCCAGCCGGACAATCACCGTCCGCGCACAATTGCCCAATCCTTCCGGACGGCTCAAGCCGGGCATGTTCGCGCAGGTCTCGCTGACCCCCGACACCCGGCGCGCTCTGCTGGTTCCTTCCGAAGCGGTGATCCGGACCGGGCGCCGCACCATCGTCATGATCAAGCAGGACGAGGGCGGCTTCATGCCTGCCGAAGTCCGGATCGGCCGTGAGGCGGGAGGCAGGACCGAAGTGCTGGCCGGCCTTTCGCAAGGCGAAGAGGTCGTGACCTCGGGCCAGTTCCTGCTCGATTCCGAGGCAAGCCTGGCAGGGCTCGATGTTCGTGCGATCGATGAGGCAGGCCCGGACCGGGACGGTGAAGACCAACCAGCGACATTCAGCGCAATCGGGACGATCGAGAAGATTGCCGATGGCTCCGTCACGCTGCGGCACGGACCTGTCCCGCGGCTCGATTGGCCCGCGATGACCATGACCTTCCGCACGAAGAGCGCGGCGCAAATGCGCGGGCTCGAGACGGGAGACAGGGTGCGCTTCAACTTCACCCAGGAGGATGCCGGCCCCCGGATCGAGTCTATCACGAGGGCCGGACAATGATTGCTCGGATAATCGATGCCTCGATCGCCAACCGCCTGTTTATCGTTCTCGCCGCCGTCGCGGTAACGCTGGCCGGTTTCTGGGCGGTGCGCACGACGCCGGTCGACGCGTTGCCCGATCTGTCCGATGTGCAGGTTGTGGTCCGGTCAAACTATCCGGGTCAGGCCCCCCGGATCGTCGAGGACCAGGTCACCTATCCCTTGGCAACGACCATGCTTTCGGTGCCGGGGGCGAAAACCGTCCGTGGCTATTCGATGTTCGGTGACAGCTATGTCTATATCATCTTCGAGGACGGAACCGACCTCTACTGGGCGCGCTCGCGCGTGCTCGAATATCTCAACCAGGTGCAGAACCGCCTGCCCGATGGCGTCACGAGCACGCTTGGCCCCGATGCAACCGGTGTGGGGTGGATCTACGAATATGCGCTGGTCGATCGCAGCGGCGGGCACGACCTTGCAGGACTGCGCAGCCTGCAGGACTGGTTCCTGCGCTATGAGCTCAAGACGATCCCCGGCATTGCCGAGGTCGCCAGCGTCGGCGGCATGGTCAAGCAATACCAGGTCGTGCTCGAGCCTTACCGCATGGCATCGCTGGGGGTGACCCACGCCGAGATCGTGAGCGCAATCCAGTCCGCCAACCAGGAAGCGGGCGGCTCGATCGTCGAGATGGGCGAAGCCGAATATATGGTGCGTGCCTCGGGTTATCTCGGCGACCTCGAGGATTTTCGGCAGATTCCACTGCGCACCGCGAGCGGCGGCATTCCGGTCACGCTTGGCGACGTAGCGACGATCCAGGTAGGCCCTGAGCTGCGCCGTGGCATCGCCGAGCTCAATGGCGAAGGCGAGGTTGCCGGGGGCATTATCGTTCTGCGCCAGGGCGCGGATGCGCGAAGCGCGATCCAAGCCGTGGAACTCAAACTCGACGAGTTGCAGGCAAGCCTTCCCGAAGGCGTCGAGATCGTCACGACCTACGACCGATCCCAGCTCATCGATGCGTCGATCGAGAACCTCACCACGAAGCTCATCGAAGAGTTTATCGTCGTGGCGCTCGTATGCGCGCTGTTCCTCTGGCACGCGCGTTCGGCACTTGTCGCCATCATCACCCTGCCTTTGGGCGTGCTCGCGGCCTTCATCGTGATGCGCTTCCAGGGCGTTAATGCCAACATCATGTCGCTGGGTGGAATAGCCATCGCGGTCGGTGCGATGGTCGATGCCGCCGTCGTGATGATCGAGAACGCGCACAAGCATCTCGAGCGATGGGAATACGAGAATCCCGATACGGTGCTCGCGGTGAAGGAACGCTGGCGGATCATCGCCGATGCATCGAAGGAAGTGGGACCGGCGCTATTCTTCAGCCTGCTGATCATTACACTGTCGTTCCTGCCGGTCTTCACCCTGCAGGCGCAGGAAGGGCGGTTGTTTGCACCGCTCGCTTTCACCAAGACCTATGCCATGGCAGCCGCGGCCATTCTCTCGGTGACGCTGGTGCCGGTGATGATGGGATGGCTGATCCGTGGGAAGATCCCTTCGGAGGATTCCAATTTTCTCAACCGCTGGCTGACGAAAATCTATCGTCCGGGACTCGACTGGGTCATGCGGCGCCCCAAGGCAACCCTGGCGATCGCGGCGGTGATCTTCCTGACCACTGCGATCCCCTTCACCCGGCTTGGCGGCGAGTTCCTCCCGCCGCTCGATGAAGGCGATTTGCTTTACATGCCGAGTGCATTGCCCGGGCTTTCCCCCGGCGAGGCGTCGGCGCTGCTGCAGCGCACCGATCGCCTGATCAAGTCGGTCCCTGAAGTGGAAACGGTGTTCGGCAAAGCGGGGCGCGCCGATACGGCAACCGATCCGGCTCCCCTAACGATGTTCGAAACGACAATCCGCTTCAAGCCCCGCGAGGAGTGGCGCGAGGGAATGACGCCCGATCTGCTGGTCGAGGAACTTGACCGGGTCGTTCAGGTGCCGGGCCTCGCCAATGTCTGGGTGCCGCCGATCCGCAACCGGATCGACATGCTCGCGACCGGGATCAAGAGCCCAATCGGGGTCAAGGTGTCAGGCGACGATCTCGATCAACTCGAACGCGTTGCACTCGATGTCGAGCGTATCGCCAAGACCGTGCCTGGCGTGAGTTCCGCCCTGGCCGAGCGCCTGTCGGGCGGTCGCTATGTCGATGTCGATATCGACCGGATGGCGGCCGCACGATACGGGCTCAACATCGCCGACATCCAGCAGATCGTCTCTGGTGCAATAGGCGGCGCCAATGTCGCACGGACCGTCGAGGGGCTGGCGCGCTATCCGATCAATGTGCGCTATCCACGCGAAATCAGGGACAGCGTCGATGAACTCAGGGCCTTGCCGGTTCTGACGCCGTCCGGCCAACAGATCACGCTTGGCACTGTCGCCCGTATCGTCGTCAGTGACGGTCCGCCGATGCTCAAGAGCGAGCAGGGTCGTCTGACCAGCTACATCTATGTCGACGTCCGGGGCCGCGATCTTACCTCGGTGGTCGCCGATCTGCAGGAGGCCGTCGCAGCGGGCGTCGATCTTCCTGCCGGCGTCAGCCTGTCCTATGCGGGCCAGTTCGAATATCTGACGCGCGCCTATGAGCGACTGAAGGTCGTGGTTCCCGCGACGCTTGCGATCATTTTCCTGCTGCTCTATCTCATTTTCCGGCGCTGGGACGAAGCCTTGCTGATCATGGGCACGCTGCCCTTCGCGCTGACGGGCGGATACTGGTTGCTCTATCTGATGGGCTACAACCAGTCGGTGGCGACTGCGGTCGGTTTCATCGCGCTTGCCGGCGTCTCCGCCGAATTCGGCGTAGTGATGCTGATTTACCTGAAAGCCGCACTGGAGCGGCGACGCGGTGATCTGAGCGCCGAAGAAGTAGACGAGGCCATCCGGGAAGGCGCGCTCCTGCGCGTGCGGCCCAAGGCGATGACCGTCGCAGTCATCCTTGCGGGTCTCTTTCCGATCCTGATCGGCACCGGCGCGGGCTCGGAAGTCATGAGCCGCATCGCCGCGCCGATGGTTGGCGGCATGATCACCGCCCCGCTCCTGTCCATGTTCCTGCTTCCCGCCGCCTATCTGTTGTTGCGGCGCCCCCGTCCGGAAAAACCGGCCAACCCTCAAGGAGAAGAAGAGTGCGTACCCCAACCTACATGATCCTGCTCGCGGCACCGCTGGCGCTTGCAGCCTGCGACGCTGCAGACGACAGCTCAGAGACCATGATGTCAGACGACATGGCGAACTCGGACAGCATGCCCATGTCAGGCGAAATGCCGATGGCGGAGGAGACCGGCGGCGAGCAGAGCGCCAGCGCGGAGGGAACGGTTACAGCCATCGATTCCGAGGCGGGCACGGTGACCATCGAGCATGGTCCGGTCGAAAGTATCGGATGGCCCGCGATGACCATGACCTTCGAAGCCGACGCGCAAATCCTCGAACAGGTCAGTGTCGGTGAGGGAATAGCCTTTGAATTTCGTACTGGAACCGAAGGCAGCGTCGTTACCTCGGTAACGCCGCGATAGGACGGTGGGTGGGAGGCGCTCGGTTGCGCCGGTGCCTCCCACGCAAAAACAGGTGAATATGCCAGGTATCGACAGGCCCGACTTTAAGGATCGCCGCGACTTCATCAAGAGCGCCGGCCTCGCGGCGACGGGTTTCGCCGCGCTGCCGCTGCTGGGTTGCGGTACGCAAAGCAGGATGTCGCTCGATCAGGGAGGCGAAAGCAATCCTCTTGCCATACCTCGGCTACAGGCAGGAACGATCGAACGGGGCGAGCGTGTCTTTCGCCTGTCCCTGACACCGGGCGAGAAAGAATTCGTGCCCGGCACGGCGTCACCGACGATCGGTATCGACGCATCCTATCTCGGCCCGACCCTCGAAATGCGCCGCGGCGAACAGGTTCGCTTTCACATCGACAACAAGCTTGCCGAAGATGCGACCGTCCACTGGCATGGTTTCGAACTTCCCGCCACAGCGGATGGCGGGCCGCACCAGCTCATACGGCCCGGTGAGCGCTGGAGCCCGTCCTTCGAAATACGCCAGCGCGCTTCGTTATACTGGTATCATTCGCATCTGCATCGCCGGGCCGGACCACAGGTCTATGCCGGACTTGCTGCCCCGATCTACGTGCGCGACGAGGAAGAGGATCGCCTCGATCTGCCGAGCCGGTACGGTGTAGATGACATACCGCTCGTCGTGCAGGATCGCGTGATCGACGGCGCGGGCCGCCTTGTTTACCCGCTCGATATGCACTCGCGGATGATGGGGGTGATGGGTGAGCGCATCTATGTGAACGGAACGGCCAATGCCGTTTTCGAGGCCGCCGCCGGTCCGCTGCGCCTGCGGCTTCTCAATGGATCGAATGCGCGGTTCTACACCTTCTCGCTCGAAGGTGATCGTCCGATGCAACTCACCGCAAGCGATGGCGGCCTGCTTGCCGCGCCAAGCGAGATTCGCAGTCTTACCCTTGCCCCAGGCGAACGCGCACAAGTGATCGTCGATCTTTCCGAAGGGCGCCCGCTCCGGCTGATTGCCAGCAGCCCTGCTAACGCCATGGGCATGATGGGCGGGCAAGGCGGGGGTATGATGGGCGGCGGAATGATGGGAAACCGGACCGGTCGCGAGAGGCAGGGCCGCACATTTTCCATCCTCGATATGCGCCCCTCCGGCTCGTCGACTCCAGTGATGCTCCCGCCCACCCTCGCCGCGCTAGCCGCGCCAGACCCCTCGCTCGCCGTTCGCAGCCGCCGTTTCGTACTCGATATGGGCATGATGGGTCGGGGTATGTCGATCAACGGCCAGACCATGGACATGGATGTCATCAATCAGCGCGTACCGGTGGGTCAGTGGGAAATATGGGAAATCGCCAACGCATCGATGATGGCCCATCCCTTTCATATTCATAACGTGCAGTTCCGCTTGCTCGACCGGGACGGTCGGCCTCCGCGGGCGGAAGAGGCAGGTTTCAAGGACACCGTAATCGTCAACCCGCGTGAACAGGTCAGGCTGCTGTTGCGGTTCGAAGAAAATACCGATCCCGACAATCCCTACATGTATCACTGCCATATCCTCGAGCACGAGGACGCAGGCATGATGGGGCAGTTCGTGGTGATGGCCAATTAGGGGAGAACGACAGATGAGCGATGGGCACAATGCAATCGAGGGTATGGCGACCGACCCCGTTTGCGGAATGAGCGTGAAGATGGACGGCGCCCGCTTCGTCGATCGACACGAGGGTGGCGACCATTACTTCTGCTCCTCGCGCTGCCTCGACAAGTTCCGCGCGGATCCGGAGATGTATCTTTCGAAGGCGCACCTCGATGCTGTCGAGGATGTCCCGGAAGGTACCATATACACCTGTCCGATGCATCCGGAGATCCGGCAGCCGGGGCCGGGCTCTTGCCCGATATGCGGGATGGCCCTCGAACCCGAAACGGTCACTCTGAACGAGGGCCCCGATCCCGAACTCGTCGACATGCGGCGAAGGTTCTGGTGGAGCGCGCTCTTCACGCTGCCGCTCTTCGCCTATGCGATGGGCGACATGATCCCGTCGCGACCGTTCGATCAGGTCATCGAACCCGCTATCGCGCAGTGGCTGCAGCTCCTGCTGGCAACTCCGGTGGTGCTTTGGGGCGGCTGGCCCTTCTTCACCCGCGCGCTGCAATCGGTCCGGACCATGAACCTCAACATGTTCACCCTGATCGGCTTCGGCGTCGCCATCGCCTATCTGTTCAGCCTTGTGGCAACCCTCGCCCCGGACATCTTTCCCGAGGCATTCCGCGATCATGCGGGCCGGGTCGGCGTCTATTACGAGGCCGCAGCGGTTATCACGACCCTCGTGCTGCTCGGGCAGGTGCTCGAGCTCAAGGCGCGCGGATCGACATCGAGCGCCTTGCGAGCGCTTCTCGAACTCGCACCCCCGACCGCGATGAAGATCTTCGGTCGCGGGGACGAGCGCGAAGTTCCGCTTGATGAATTGACGTCTGGGGACCTGCTGCGCGTGCGTCCGGGCGACAAGGTCCCCGTCGATGGCACGCTCGAGGATGGAAGCAGCGCCATCGACGAGTCCATGATCAGTGGCGAACCCATTCCCGTCAAGAAAAGCGCGGGCGATCCCGTGATCGGGGGCACCGTAAACCAGACCGGCAGCTTCACCATGCGCGCGACGCAGGTCGGCGCGGACACCATGCTCTCGAAGATCGTGCAGATGGTCGCGGAGGCCCAGCGCAGCCGGGCACCGATCCAGCGGCTCGCCGACCAGGTCACCGGATGGTTCGTACCCATCGTCGTCCTTGTCGCTATCGTGAGTTTTGTCGTCTGGGCCATCTGGGGACCGGCACCGGCCCTTGCCTACGCGCTCGTCAACGCGGTCGCCGTTCTGATCATCGCGTGTCCCTGCGCGCTCGGACTGGCGACGCCGATGTCGATCATGACCGGTACCGGCAAGGGCGCGCAGCACGGGATCCTGATCAAGAACGCCGAAGCGCTCGAAACGCTGGAAAAGATCGATACGCTGGTCGTCGACAAGACCGGAACGCTGACCCGGGGCAAGCCTGATCTTGTCGACGTAAAACCGCAGTCAGATTTCGACGAGCAGGAATTGCTGAGCCTTGTCGCTGCCGTTGAGAGAGGAAGCGAGCATCCGCTCGCCCACGCGATCGTGGAAGGGGCTCAAAACAGGGGCGCTGCCATTCTCGACGCTTCCGATATCGAATCCGTGACCGGCGAAGGTATCCAGGCAAATGTCGACCAGCGCCTGGTCGCGATCGGGAATGAAAAGATGATGGAGCGTATAGGGGCGCTCGAAGAAGGCTGGCGGTCAACGGCGGACGAAGGCCGAAGCCTCGGACAGACGGTGATGTTCGTGGCCGTGGACGGGGCACCGGCAGGCCTTATCGCGGTCGCCGATCCGATCAAGGCAACCAGCCGCACCGCTATTGCCGCGTTGCATGAGCGCGGCATCAAGATCGTGATGCTTACCGGCGACAGCGAAGCCACCGCGCGTGCGGTAGCAAGCCAGGTCGGTATCGACGAAGTCGAAGCGAACGTCTCGCCCGAGGACAAACATCGCAAGATCGAGCAGTTGAAGAGCGATGGTCGCCGGGTCGCTATGGCCGGCGACGGCATAAACGACGCACCCGCGCTTGCCGCTTCGCATGTCGGCATCGCGATGGGAACGGGTACCGATGTCGCGATCGAAAGCGCGGGCGTGACATTGGTGCGCGGCGACCTCGTCGGCGTTGTTCAGGCGCTCGTCCTGTCTCGGGCCACTATGCGCAACATCAGGCAGAACCTGTTCTTTGCCTTTGCGTATAATGCGCTCGGCATACCGGTCGCAGCAGGTGTCCTCTATCCATGGACCGGGTTGCTTTTGAACCCGATGATCGCGGCCGCAGCGATGAGCCTGTCTTCGGTATCGGTGATCGGCAACGCCCTGCGCCTGCGCGGCCTCGCTCTTCCCAAATTCGATACCTGAGCGATGGGGACGGGACGGAGATCGCAGGAGTGACGAATCAGACGATGCAGGATCAGGACCAAATCTCTGAGGAATCGCGCGAATGGCGCGGTGCGCATCCCGCACTCTGGATCGCCATCTTCGGAATTCTCATCGCTTTCGCCTGGGAGATGCTCCAGCTTCCTTTCTACCAGTCGGGAGGTCTGTCGCCTGCCGAGGCAGCACGTCGCTGCGGCCTGGCCTCGTTCGGCGATGCCGGGATCATGGTGGCCGCTTATCTCGGCGCCTCTGTCGGCAGTGGTAAAACGCCGTGGCTCGTAGACTGGCCGATCTCGCGTTTTGTCGTGTTCCTGGGAATCGGCCTGGCCATTACTGCCATGGTCGAAGTGCTGGCTGTCGGTGCCGACTGGGGGTGGTCCTATAGTGCAATCATGCCGCTTGTGCCCGGGACCAAAATCGGCCTGGTACCGATCGTGATGTGGGTCGCGGTTCCCACGGCCACCTTGTGGCTCGCGCGCCGTCTCGGCACCGGACCCCGCTGATCGCAAACCGGGATCTCCTATCCCTCGACAGCTGCCGGCTGCGGTCCCGATGGTGATCGACTTACCCGAAATCCGGCAATCAGGGCCAGCAGCGTGAGCAATTGCGCGCCGATCGTCTCGACAGTCGGGAAGAAGCCGAGTTCGGCGAGGCGCGGCAAGCCGGCAATGAAAGTGGCGGAAAGAACTCCGGCCTCCTGGAAAGCGCCCACGCCCTTGCCCGCGAGAATGACCGCAAGGATCGCAATCAGGATAGCACTGTAGCGGAAGAACTGGGTGATCGGCAGTTTGCGGCTGTAGCGCAGCATGGCCCATGCAATGAGCGCCAGCAGCGCTACTGCGGACAAGGCACCTGCCAGTATGATGCCGCTGCTCTGCGGGTTCCACAGGGCAGCGTAGAACAGGATAGTCTCGAACGCTTCCCGGTAGACGACCACGAATGCAAGACCAAAGAGAAACCATGCCGATCCGCGCGAAAGCGCCTTGCCCATTTTTTCCTGGATATAGCGCCGCCATTCCTCGGCCTGGGATTTGCCATGCATCCAGATCCCGACCGATACGAGAATGACAGCCGCAAGCAGCGCGCCGATCCCTTCGGTCATCTCGCGGCTCGCACCGCTGATGCTCACAAAGTAGGTTGCCAGGACCCAGGTGGCGACACCTGCAAGAAGAGCAGCGATCCACCCGCCATGGACATAGGGCAGTACCTCGAAGCGGTGCGACTTTTTCACAAAGGCGATCATGGCGATCACAACCAGAAGTGCTTCGATCCCCTCGCGCAGCAGGATGGTGAACGCCCCGAGAAAGGTCGAGATTTCGCTGGCCGCCTCAGGAGCCAACGCTTCCTCGGCTCTTGCCAGCAGACTATCGATGCGAGCCCTTAGTTGCTGTAGTTCGGATGGATTCGCACCGGACTCTATTCCGGCCCGGAATTGCCCGAGCGCCTGTTCTACCTCCCGCATCAAACCGCCATCGCGCGTTGCCAGGAGGGCCTCCAGGGGTTCAAACCCGTCGAGATAGGCAGACAGGGCAAGCTGCCGCGCTTCCTCTCGGTTGCCAGCCCGATAAGCTGACAGGCTGCGATCGAGCGTATCGCGAACGAAGGCGAGCGAACCTGCGTCATTTGCCTGTCCCACCGCATCGGGATTGGCGCGAAGATAGGCCATGACGGCGAGCGCACGGTCCTCGCCGATCTGCTCGGCCAGACTTTCCGGTGTGAGCGCGGCGAGCGTCTCGAGATCGGGGACAAGCTGGCGTATGCCATCATCTTCCCGCCAAATACGCTCGCCCTTGGCCACATCTTCAAAAGCAATGCTGCCGGCATGGAATGCAAGCGCCCAGCGATCCTCGTCGGACAGCGATGCGAAGCTGGCCATGGACGTTCCTTCCAGCCCTTGCGTGATGACCTGGTAAAGCCCGAACGCACTGCGCTGCCGTGCCCGGTCGATATCGGTAAAGTCGATCGGCGGGGGATCAAGTGCCTGCATTGCGGCCGGTGGCGCACTTCCGGCGGCGCCGTGACACGAGGCGCAGTTCTGCGCGAAGAGAGTGCGGGCGCGGTCAAGGTCGGGCGCTTGCGAAGGGGCAAGCGGAACCGGGTAGGCTGTCAGCAACGAGGCTGCCAGCGCGCGCGCTAAGCGCCCAACTCGCTCGGCGGGTTCCTTATTGGCGATCAGAGCTCGCAGCTGGTCCGATCGGCGGATGAGTGCTTGATTGTCTTTAGTATCCGGCAATGCAGCGATCTGCCGCGCCACGACATCGGAAAACTCCACCATTTCGCGATATTCGAATTCGTCGGCAACACGTCCCTCGGAAACGGCGGAGGCGTAGTCGACCGCGATATAATCGAGCAGACGCCAAGTGGTTCGCACGTCGGGTTCTTCCGCGTTCGCGGTGACGGACAGACACAGCGCAAGCGCCAGCAGAATGAGCCGCAGTGCCGGATGGACGGTGGCGGAGACGATGCGATGCATGAGGGGTCTCTATATCTGTTGCAATTAATCCGCAATAGCAGGGTGTAGACGGAAATGTATTTCCTCCAACCCCCGATCGCGGGGATATTCTGGAGTTTAGGTAGAGCGCAGTTCGCCACGGGCCTGTTTGGAGACTTCGGCACTTCCCCACACCGCCAGTCCTGCCATGATGCTCGCCACAACCAGATCGGGCCACGCACGGCCGGTGCCGAAAACGCCAATCGCTGCCGCCAGCACGGCGATATTACCGATCGCGTCGTTGCGCGAACAGATCCACACCGAGCGCATGTTCGCATCGCCCGAGCGATACCGGAACAGCATCGCGGCGACGGCGAGATTTACCGCCAGAGCAAGAGAACCGATGGCGCCCATCGTTCCCGGGTCGGGCGACGCCCCGACAAAGAAACCCCAGATGGCCGAGCCGAGCACCCACAGGCCGAAAGCCAGCATGGTCGCCGCCTTTACGAGAGCCGCCCGCGCGCGCCAGACGAGCGCCATCCCGGCTACGCCGAGACTGATAGCATAGTTTGCCGCATCACCGAGAAAGTCGAGCGCGTCGGCCTGCAAGGCGCGCGAATCCGCAGCAATGCCTGCCACGATCTCCACACCGAACATGATTGCATTAAGGCCTAGCGCGATCCACAGAATGCGCCGCCATGTCGGATCGTTGTTGCTTGCACCGGCCTCATCGGGACCGCAGCAGGTCTTTCTCATTTACTCGACTCCTTGCGTCGATCCATCCTATGGACCTTGTAGTAACTACAAGGTCAAGCGGTAGGAGCCTTTGTAATGAGAATTGGTCAACTTGCCCGGATAACCGGCGTCAAATCAGAAACAATCCGCTTCTACGAGCGCGAGGGTATCCTCGCTGCCCCTCCGCGCACGCAGGCCAATTATCGCGATTATGGACCTGCAGAGGAAGCGCGCCTTAAATTCATACGGCGCGCGCGTGATCTCGGCTTCTCCATGGCACGCATCAGGGACTTGCTCGATCTCTCCGATGACGCCGACCGGTCCTGCGCAGGCATCGACGCTCTGGCCAGAAGCCATCTCGGCGAAGTCGAGTGCAAGATCGCGAGCCTGGAGGCGTTGCGGACGGAACTTGGGCGCATGATCGCTGCCTGCGAGCAAGACACTGTAGGCGATTGCCGCATCATCGATGCACTTGCTGATACCGCCGAGCCTTGATGCCCGCGCCTCGTGCGCCAGTTCGGTCGGGCTCGCCAATACCCGGCTATTGTCCGCCGCCCATGCCGGTCTCAACTTCGGGTAAGGCCGACGAGTGCGAAGCTGCCCGTGTCGCAATCCCCGGGTCTGTCGAATGGGTTATGATGCCGCCGCAGGCCAGTTCCAGACGGCCATTTTTTCAATGCTCATATCCGCCATCGTGTAGGCGATCCGGCCGACACCGAGCCCGGAGCGACGCGGCCCTGCAATAGGCATCCAGTCGACGCGGAAGGCCGTATGGTCGTTCAACATCACAGCCGATCCCGCCAGAGACTGGATACAATAATTGGCGATTGGCAACCGCTCGGTGAATACAAAGCCTTGATAGGCGTAAGGCAGGGCATTCGCCTGCTCGATAGCCAGATCGATTTCGTCGTAACCATATATGCAGAGTACGGGGGTGGCTGGTGGACTGGCCGAATTCACGTTTCCTTGTCTAGCTGGCGATCGGGCTCTTCATGACCGCAATGGTTGAGATGTTTGCTGCGGGCGCTGCCTGGGGGGTGGACCTACAGCGCAATCATGCCCCTGATGCCCGGGACCAGGATCGGTCTCGTGCCTGTCGTGATGCCGTTCCCACAGGGGCCCTGTGGGCGGCGCGCAGGCTCGGGACCGGATCCCGCTGATCGGGAGCCGGTTACGGGGACCGCTCATCCCCCGGCGCTTGCCACTGGCGGGCCATAGAGAAGGCGGGTTTCCGCGATCTTCGTGATCAGATTATCCGGCTTGGCTTGATAAGTACTCTTGCCACGATAGAATTGATTGGCTCGCTCCGCCCGAAGCACAACTCAGGCTCGCCGGAAATAAGCCGTCTCGGCATTGCCAGTGCGGAATGGTCCAAAGCGAGGTCCGCGTCGAAGCCGCCAAGAGATTTCGAAAGTCTCGGGGCTGTTTCGAAGGAGGAAGACAATTTCCGAGTGGCCTTGTCGATTTCACCTGTATTCGGCTAGTCTGGCTTGAATTTTGTTTTCCGACAAATCCAGGCTGAGGACCACACCCTTGCCCAATGCGCCTCTTATCTGGATTCCTTATTGCGGCATGGGACCGGGGCCGGGCGACTGGCTAAGCCGCTGGAATTTCGACCCGCTTCTCGGGCTTGGATTGCTGGCGGGCTTATTCGCCTGGCGGCAATGGGGCGCGCACCACGAGCGAAGGTCGGCCTTCGCCGCGAGCGCGGTTGCCGCAGGACTGTTTTTCAGCCCGTTCTGCGCCCTTGGATCGGCCTTATTCACGGTGCGGGTCATCCACGACGTCATTCTCGCGGCAATGCTCGCGCCCTTGATCATGCGCGCTTTTGCATTACAACGCCGGCACATTCCAGGATCCGTCACGCTTTGGACAGCTGCCCACGCGGCCATCTTTCTTGGTTGGCACGCGCCGACGCTGTACGAAGCTGCGATGAATTCCAGCCCGGTGTTCTGGGTCATGCAGTTCACGATCACGGGAAGCGCGGCGGTCTGGTGGAGCAGAGTTCTGCGAGCGCCGCCTACGAAAGCGGTGGGAGCGCTGCTTGCGGCGATGCTGGCGATGGGGCTCTTGGGAGCGATCCTGACCTTCGCCCTGGTTCCGCTTTACGCGCCGCATTTTTTGACGACCGCTGCCTGGGGACTGACTCCGCTCGAAGACCAGCAACTGGCCGGGGTCATCATGTGGGCACCCGCCTCGCTCATCTACCTGATCGCGGCACTCGGCATTCTCTTCCGATCGTTGTGGCCCGAGCCGGTCAGATGATCGGGCAGCTCCGCACCTGGGCCGAGCGTTATCGCGGGCGCGGCAAATTCACCCCGGTGGGAGTGACGTTTCACTGGGTGATGGCCGGGGTAGTACTGTACCAGCTGATTTCCGGTTGGGCGATGCAGCGCTATCTCGCGGGGCCAGACAAGCTTGAGGCGTACCGTCTACATTCGGAGATCGGCCTCACATTACTTTTCTTCGGGGCGCTGCGACTGCTCTGGCGGTTGATGGTGCCGGGTCCGATCAACGATGCCGACGACGCCGGATGGCGATCGAAGGTCGCTTACGCCACGGAAGGCGTATTCTATGCCCTGTTCGTGATCCTTCCCCTCTCGGGCTGGACGCTGTGGTCGGCGATCCAGCCCGCCCGCCCTCTGTCGCTTCTAGGACTCGTACCGGTTCCGCCCATGCCCTTTCAGGACTTTTCACCGGAACTGCAGTACCGGGTTCTCGATATCGCAGAAGATGTGCACGTCGGCGCGGTTATCTTGCTGGCTCTTTTGGTGCCTCTGCATACGTTCGCGGCGCTGAAGCACCATTTCTGGGATCGCGATGACGTTCTCGAGGGCATGTTACCGGAGGTGCCGGATACAAACTGGCACCCGGGAGGGCCGAACTATAGCCGGCCAGGCGCGCCCTCTCTTCCTCCGTCAAAAGCTGGCTGAGTTGCAGCATTGTCAGGTTGCCATACCGCTTTCCGGTCGCCCAGGCGTCCAGCTGCGCTCGGAGGTAGGGGGCGGGCTGGGCCGCAAGGGCAGGATTGCCTGCGCCCGCACCAGCACCATCATCACCATGGCAGCTCGCGCACGAAGCAATGCCGCGTGTCGGATCGCCAAGCTCGTACAGGGCTTGGGCCGCGCAATCGCCGGGGTTGGGAGCGCTGCCCGCTCCTGTGGGTATCGGAAGGTTCGCATAATAGGAGGCAAGCTTTTGCCGCGCCGGCCAGTCGAGGCGGCGTGCAATCCACGCCATCTGGGCGTGTCGCCGCTGACCTCGCGCGAAGGAGTCCAGCTCACGCACGAAATAGCCCTGATCGAGGCCAGCCAGGCGTGGCGCACGATTGCCGTCTCCTTCGCCTCGAAGACCGTGGCACGAAATGCACGCGCCGCGGGGTCCCGCATCGCCGCCACTCAGCGCAATGAGTTTGCCGGTTTGCTCGAAGCGATCCAGTCCAGGCTCAATTGGGCCACAGCCGGTCAGAACCGCAAGCGCCGCAACCATGATAGCAGGACGAATGGCCATCATCCTCCTTTTCGCACTACACGTGAGGCCAATTACAGCCTCCGAGCGATGGGGGGCGCCGGAACGAGGCCGGGGGGGCGAGCGATCGGAGTGGTCATGGCGCTGACGCTATGCGCGCTGCTAGCCGCTTGCAAGCAGCCACCGGACTCTCGCTACGCACCGGACCCGGCGGCCGCACAGCGCGGCCTTGTGGCAATGAAGCAGGTGGGGTGCGCATCGTGTCACGAGATACCGGGCATTGGCTGGCCCACCGGGCGCACCGGGCCATCGTTGTCTGGTTTCGACGATTTCGGTTTGATTGCGGGCTCCGTGCCGAACACCCCCGGGAACCTCTCCGCCTTCGTGCGCAATGCGCCACGGGTAAAGCCGGGTTCGACCATGCCGGCTATGCCCTTGAGCGAAAAGGAGGCTCGCGACGTGGCGGCGTACCTCTATGGTCTCGACGATGAGTGAAGGAAGTGATGTCTTCGATGCCTGGTGGGGCTGGCCGCCGCCGGTCCTCGACCCTGCCGGTCCCTATGGCGACAGCGTGGTGATTCTTGCCTGGGTGCTGATTGGCATGGGGGTGCTCGTCACCGCCATAGTCGTTGCGGCACTCTATATCGCGATCAAGGGGCCAGAGACGCTCAAAGCGGCGCTTGGCGGCGAGCGCGCGGTTTGGATAGGCGGTATTGCTTTCCCGGGCGTCGTGCTGACCGCGCTACTCATCTGGGGTTTGACTTTGACCGCCTCGCTGACCGACGACGTCACCGGCGATGAAATGCGCGTCCGCGTAACCGGCTACATGTGGTGGTTCGACGTCGAATATCTCGATCGCGCCGGGAACGTGACCATGCGCGATGCGAACGAATTGCACCTGCCCGTCGGCGAACCAGTTGTCCTAGAACTGACCAGCGGAGACGTGATCCACAGTTTCTGGGTGCCCAACCTGTCGGGCAAACGGGACATGATCCCCGGACGCACCAACCTGCTGCGCATCCAGGCGGACCAGGCAGGCCGCTACGGCGGGGTGTGCGCCGAGTACTGCGGCGGCCAGCATGCGCTGATGGGTTTCGTTACCGTAGCCCACGAACGAGCCGAATGGGACCGCTGGCGGCGACTACGCGCGGCGCCCACGCCGCGCGCCATCGACCAAGACGTGCCGGGTGAGATGCCGGCCTTGGCGCGCGATGAGCGCACGGACCCGAGCGGGCCGGTGTCGGGGAGACAAGTGTTCATGCAAAGCGGGTGCGCCGCTTGCCACCGCGTGGCCGGCACCGAGGCCAACGGCCTTGCCGGTCCCGACCTCACGCATGTGGGAAGCCGCCTATCGCTGGGCGCGGGCATCCTGCCCAACAATCGCGGGACGATGATGGGGTGGATCGGCGACAGCCAGGCGATCAAGCCGGGTAACCGCATGCCCAGCTACGACATGCTGTCGGCCCAGGAGCTCGAAGCGGTGGCGATCTGGCTTGAGCAGCAGAAATGAGCGGCAAGCCGCTGCAGGAGACACGCAGCGCCATGGAAGGGCGCAGGTCCGAGACCGGTTTCGACCACGATCTCTACCGGCGTTTCCCTACCCATCGCCCTCGTCCCGACGGCGAGGTCGAGGAACTCGAGCGCATCTGGGCCAATCCGAAGGGTTGGGGCCTGCTGACGGTCGTCAACAACAACTACATCGGCTTTTTCTACGTCGCCACCGCATTCCTCTTTTTCCTGCTCGCCGGCGTGCTGGCGCTTGGTATGCGCGTGCAACTGGCCGCGCCGATGCAGGATTTCCTGCCGCCGGAAACGTACAACCAGTTCTTCACCATGCACGGCACGGTGATGATGTTCCTGTTCGCGGTGCCCATGGTGGAGGCGATCGGGATCATGCTGCTGCCGCAGATGCTGGCCGCGCGCGACCTGCCATTCCCCCGCCTGTCGGCTTATGCTTTCTGGGCTTATTTCGTGGGCGGCCTGTGCTTCTTCGCCAGCCTGTTCGTGGGCTTGGCGCCCGACGGCGGTTGGTTCATGTATCCGCCGTTGACCAGTATCGCCTATTCGCCGGGGATCAACACCGATTTCTGGCTGCTCGGGATTGGCTTCATCGAGATTAGCGCGATTGCGGGAGCGATCGAGATCATAGTCGGCGTCCTGCGTACCCGCGCCCCGGGCATGACGCTCGACCGCATGCCAATGTTCGCCTGGGCCATGCTGGTGTTCGCGGTGATGATCGTCATCGCCTTCCCCAGCGTCATCCTCGGCACGCTGTTGCTCGAGCTGGAGCGCGCATTCAATTGGCCGTTCTTCGATCCGACGCGCGGTGGCGATCCGCTACTGTGGCAACACCTGTTCTGGTTCTTCGGCCATCCGGAGGTGTATATCATCTTCCTGCCCGCCGCGGGGCTGATGAGCATGATGGTCGCGACCGTGGCGCGGACAGAGCTGGTCGGCTACCGGCTCAATGTGCTCGCCCTGGTGGCGACCGGTTTCATCAGTTTTGGTGTTTGGGCCCACCACATGTTCGCCACCGGCATGCCGCGTGTCTCCACCGGCTATTTCAGCGCGGCGAGCATGGCGGTCAGTCTGCCGGCCGGCATCCAGGTGTTCTGCTGGATCGCGACTCTGGCTTCGGGAAAAATTCGCTGGACGACCCCGGCGCTGTTCGTCGTCGGCAGCATCGTCGTCTTTGTCATGGGCGGGCTCACCGGAGTGATGGTGGGCATGGTCCCGTTCGACTGGCAGGCGCACGACACCTATTTCATCGTCGCGCATCTGCATTACGTACTGCTGGGCGGGATGGTTTTTCCCATGTTCGCGGCGTTCTATTACTGGAACGGGATGACTTCGAAGAACCCACTGTCCGAGCGGCTCGGCAGATGGGTGTTCTGGCTGATGTTCACAGGTCTCCACATCACCTTCCTGCCGATGCATCTGACGGGCTTCATGGGCATGCCGCGCCGGGTCTATACCTACCTGCCCGATCGCGGACTCGACCTCCTCAACCTGGTGTCGACCATGGGAGCATTTACCATCGCCGCGGGTGTGGGTCTTTTTCTGATCGATCTGGCACGCAATTTCCGTTTCACCACCGATGCCGACGCGGGCAATGTCTATGGCGGCGGCACGCTCGAATGGCTGCCCACCGGCATGTATTCGACGCGCTCCATCCCGCTGGTGCGCAGCCGCGAGCCGCTGTGGGACGATCCCGCCATCTGCGCGGACGTTGAGGAAGGCCGCTATTTCCTCCCCAACAGCGTCACGGGCTTGCGCGAGACGATCATCACCTCGCCGATCAACGCCGAGCCGCAATATCTCCAGCTTATGCCCGGGCCGTCGCCTTATCCGGTGGGAGCAGCGGTGTTCACCGCTTCCTTTTTCCTGTCGTTGACCATCCAGGCCTATGCATTCGCAGCCTTCAGCGGCATCGTCGCGGTCGCTTGCGTTCTGCGCTGGCTCTGGGAGACTGATCGTCCGATTCAACAGGACACCGCCGATATCGGCGCGGGCATTGCCGTTCCGATTGCCATTACCGGGCCTTCGAGCCATGGCTGGTGGGCGCTGAACACGCTGATGGTGGTGATGGGCATGATCGCGTTCATGGGCCTGTTCAGCTATCTTTATCTTTTCGGCATTCATCCGGAAGTCTGGAGAGCCGCGCCCGCGGGGGCGGAGACGGGCGGAATAGCCGCGCTGCTGGCCGCGGGTTTGGGCTTGGCGCGGCTGTCTCGCCGCACTCTCGCGTCAAAGCCGGCGGGACAGTTTCCGGGCCAAGGGCCCTGGCTCCTGGCGGCCGCGAGCGCCTTGCTTCTTGCCGGCGCGATTTGGTGGGATTGGATGGGATGGACGGCCAGTGGGCTTGGTCCCACGGTCAGCGGCCAAGGCGCGACGATTTTCGCGTTACTCGCGTATCAGGGCTGTACCGCCGCGATCGGCATGCTCATGGCGCTCTACCTCGGCTATCGGAGCGGGAAAGGTCTTCTCGTCGCACCCGACAGCGTCACTCTCGATGTGGTCGTGCGTTTTCTCCAATATGCCGCGCTTCAGGGTCTCGTCCTCGCGCTCCCGGTTCGCCTTTTCCCCGGAGCCTGATGCCATGTCGACCGACTATCGCAACCGCACCGACTGGCTCACGCCGCTGCTCGCGCTTTCGGTTTGGGCCGCGCATTTTTCGCTCCTCTGGGCGGCGAGCAGCATCTTTCCCGGGCAACTCACGGCGCGCTGGATCGCCGCCGCGCTCACGGCGATTGCCGGAGGTATTATCTATCTACTTTGGAGACAGGCCCAAAGTCGCGCGTTGACCTCGGCGCCGGGATTGGGACTGGCGATCGCGACGCTGGGCATTGCCTTCGATTTCGCACCAGCGCTTCTCGCGTGACGTGGCAAAGCGAGGATCGAGTTGCCACGCGCCGGCAATTGCGTTCGGTTTGCCCGTCAGGTGGGCATCGCCTCTTCCAGCATCAGCAACAAGAGAAAGCCGACGAAGAACATCGATGTGACCAAGGGGCCTTCGGGTCCCTCGTGCGCTTCCACCAGCAGTTCCTCGGTAACCAGATAGAGCAGCGCAATGAGTCCGAAGGCGAACAGGCCCGTCAGAACGGATGTGGGCAGGCCAGCGGCGGCGATCCCGGCGAGGGTCCCCAGCGGCAGAAGCAGTCCGACGGCGGCCACTGTCAGCAGCAGTTTGCCGGTGCGCCAGCCCCGCGCGGCAAGGCCGAGAGCAAGCGCGACACCGATGAACAGGACCTCGAGGGATAACGCAATTGTGAGCAGCAGACCAGTTTGCAGCGCGGCAGTAAAGCCGATTCCCAGCACCAGTCCGTCAATGAAGAGATCGACCCCGATGAGCGTCGTCAGCGCCAGCGGCCCCTCGAACTTTTCGCCGATGCGCTTGATCGCCAGCATGAGCACGACGCCGAGCGCTCCGCCGACCAGAACTGCGACGGGCGAGCCGGTATGCTTGAGGTCCGGGAGAATTTCGCCCGCCGCCGCCGCAAAGACGACCCCCGCCGCCAGGTGTTGAACGCCTGCGGTAAAGGCAGGACCGGGCCGGCGCCAACTCGCGTAGGCGGCCCCCGCAATCACGGCGACGAGCGGCATAAGGGTGTAGAGGAGCGCCTGCATTCGCTAAGACCCGTTTTTCCAGGCTGTGCCGCCTGACAAGCCACCGCCGCGCTTGCCCTCGCACGAAATCTTCAGGCGCGGACCGCCCGTCTGTTCGTTTCGCTTGTGCGACGATTGCACAGCCATGGGAAGAGCGCGCCTCCGCCGTCCGCCTCCACTTCGCCCCATTCCCCGGCTAAAGCAAATCATGCCTGGTGGGACCAATTCAGAACGGCCATCTTGCGGACCGTCATATCCGCCATCGTATAGCCTATCCCGCCGGTCCCCAGCCCCGATTGCTTCAGCCCCGCAAATGGCATCCAGTCCACCCGGAAAGCCGTGTGATCGTTCACCAAGACCGTCGATCCTGCCAACATCTCGATACAGCGCTTTGCCACCGACATCCGATTGGTGAAAACGGCGGCCTGAAACGCGTATGGGATACCATTCGCCTGCGCGATCGCGTCATCCAGGTCGTTGTAACCGTACAGACAGATCACGGGACCGAATATCTCCTGACGTGATACCTTGGCTTCCGAAGGAGGATTTACGATCACGGTCGGTTCAAACATCGTGTCGCCGAGGCGGCGGCCACCCGCCGAAAGCGTCCCACCACCTTTTACCGCTTCCGCGACCCAGCTTTCGACACGGTCAACTTCGGCCGGCCGGATGAGCGGGCCGCATTCAGTGCGAAGGTCCGCGGGATCGCTCCCGATCAAGCTGGCAACGCGCCGTCCAAGCTGGTCCTCGAAGTCCGCGAGTTCGTCGGTGGGCACGAACACGCGCTGAACCGATACGCAGACTTGTCCCGAATGGTAGAATCCGCCTTTGAGCAACGAAGCGATCACGGATTTGCATTCGACGTCACGGTCCACGATGACGGGTGCCGCTCCGCCATGTTCCAGGGCTACACGCGTTCCGGGGGCAAGTTTCGAGCGAAGCGTCCAGCCGACGTTCGCTGACCCGATAAAGGAAACGAATGCCATCCGTCGATCGGTCACCATCTTCTCGGCAGTCTGGTTCGCACAGGGAGCAAACCGGCACCAGGCCTCGGGCAAACCCGCTTCATGAAGAATGTTCACGAAGCTTCGGCATGACAAGGGCGTTTCCAACGCGGGCTTGATGAGGACAGGACAGCCTGCCGCGACCGCGGGTCCCACCTGATGGACGATCAGGTTGAGAGGGTGATTGAAAGCGGAGATTGCAACGACAGGAGCGATCGGCTCGCAGAACGTGTACGCCGTCCTTCCCGCACCGGCCTGAGTAAGATCCATGGGGATCTCGCGGCCACCATTATCGAACAGCGCCTGAACGCACAGTTCGAGGCTGTTGATCGCGCGCTCGGTTTCCACACGGGCATCGACCAGGGGCTTGCCGCCCTCCCTGACGATTTGGAGAGCCAGTTCTTCGGCTCGTTCGCGCATAATATCCGCCGCCCGCCGAAGAATGGCGATCCGCTCATGCACGGCAATCCAGCCATGACGGTTGCGGTGGAGCAACTGCGCTTTATTCAGCCATTCATCGATTTGAGGCCAGTCGACAAGCGCTACTTCTGCAATCGGCGAGCGGTCGAACGGATTGTGAACGATTGTCTTCATAGCTCGCACACCTTCGCGCCAAGTTCGTCGATCAGCACCTTCTTGTTTTCGGAATAGTCGATTGGCAAGTCGACAAGGTGCACGCCGCCAGCCTCGAATGCGGCGTTCAGGACCGAAACCAGATCCGCGCTTCGCTCGACATGGTGGCCGGTCGCTCCATAGCTTTGTGCGTAGGTGACAAAGTCAGGATTGGAAAAGGTCAGGCCATAGTCGGGAAAGCCGAGTTGGTCCTGCTTCCACCGGATCATGCCGTATGCCGCATCGTTCAGGACGAGCACGACGAGGTTCAGGCCCAGCCTGACGGCCGTTTCCAGCTCCTGCGAGTTCATCATGAACCCGCCATCCCCGCACACCGCGAGAACTCTTCGCCCGGGCGACAGCATCGCCGCCATCATGGCGGATGGAAGGCCTGCGCCCATCGTCGCCAATGCATTGTCGAGAAGGATGGTGCCCGGTTCATTCGCGATGTAGTTTCGAGCAAACCAGATCTTGTAGATGCCGTTGTCGAGCGCAACGATATCATCGCGCGCCATCACGCTGCGTACGTCGGCAACCACGCGTTGGGGGACCATCGGAAAACGTTCGTCGTCGCTGGTCTCGGAGATGTGCGAAGCAATTTCGTGATGCAGGGCAGTGTAATAGCTGCGATCACACAGCAGCTTGCCATCTAGGCGATTTCCTAATCGCTCGATCGATCCGGCGATGTCGCCGATGACCTCCAACTGCGGGAAGTAGACCTGATCGACTTCCGCCGCCTTGTAATTGATATGAATGACGGTGTGACCGTCCGGCTCCATGAAGAAGGGCGGCTTTTCGACCACGTCGTGACCGACATTGACGATGAGATCGGCCTTTTCGATCGCGCAGTGGACGTAATCGCCCGACGATAGAGCCGCGGTGCCTAGATAGAGGTCGCTATCTTCATCGACGACGCCTTTACCCATCTGAGTGTCGAAGAAGGGAAAGCCGGTTTCTGCCACAAATCGCCGCAGCGCCTTCGAAGCGCATCGGCGGTTAGCGCCCGCGCCTATCAATAGCAGAGGCCGTTCGGCGGCTAGGATGCGCTTTGCCGCTTCATCAAGCACTTCGTCTCCGGCGACAGCATAACGCCGATCGTGGGGTGGTATAATCGGTTCGATCGTATCTTCCTCAGCAATGTCCTCGGGCAACTCCAGCAGAACGGCGCCAGGTCGCTCCTCTTGGGCCAGGCGAAACCCCTCGCGGACCAGCGAAGGAATACGGTTCCCGTTCACGATCTTCGTCGATGCCTTGCACAGAGGGCTGAACAGCGAAACCACATCCACGATCTGGAATTGTGCCTGCTTCGACGTCTTGATTGGTTTCTGCCCGGTGATGATGATGAGGGGGAAAGCCCCGAGCGCCGCATAAGCGGCAGGTGTGGTAAGGTTTGTCGCACCAGGCCCGAGGGTCGCGAGGCAAACGCCCGCCTTGCCGGTTAGCCGCCCATATGTCGCAGCCATGAAGCCCGCACCTTGTTCGTGGCGGGTGACCACCAGTTGAATCGAGGATGTACGGAGGGATTCCAGCAAATCGAGATTCTCCTCGCCCGGAACGGCGAAAATGTACTCGACCCCCTCGGCCTCGAGCGCAGCGACGAAGAGGTCAGAGGCTTTCATGGGTTATCTTCCTCGCTGAATAGGCGATCTGGCGGGACGCCACGCCCGAAAGACCGCGGACGAACGGTCGAAAGGACGCTGATCCCGACCGCGGGACGAGGGTGACTATTGCTCCGACCTTGCCCGTCAGGGGAATGACCCTGACGGCCATGAACGAACGACGATGGAGTTTGGCCATCAGATGGTTTTCATACGAAAAAAGGTGACAACTTCGGCGGTCACCGATGGAGACGGATGACCCAAAGAGTTGGAGGCTTCAGGCGACAAAACAGCCTCCAGTCCCTCGGCGAGCAGGATCAAGCCAGCAAGGCTGGCGATCAGGACTGCAAGACCACGCCCAACCCTGGGGGCGGCGGCGGATTTCGTTGGGACTACAAGACCGAAAGCACCGACCAGGAGAAACCCCGCCTCGAAGGCGAACAACGCCGGCACCACCTCGGTGGGGAGCAATTCGAGCAAGGAATATGTTCCGAGCGCGCCGCCTAGAAACAGAATTGAAGCAACCGCGAAGTTGAGATCAAGCTTCCCCCTGGCGCCGATTCGGGTTGCGGAAGTGTCTGGAAGCCCTAGCCATAAAACTGCCCACGCCATGGCAAGGCCGATTGCAATTTTTAGTTCGACGTCGCGCGACGCGAGGGCGGCGGTTCCAAAAATGATACCACCGGCGAGTGCCAGCGCTGCGGTTCGAAAGTTCTTGCGCCAGCCATATTGCCGATCCGTAGGCCCCTCGTTCGGCATACGGTTCCGAGTGAGCCATTTTGATGGATCCAAACCAAGACACGCGGCGAAGCTCAGTCCTCCCGCCACCATGGCCAGAGTTTCCGGCGGTCCGAGGGCCTTCTCGCTGGCGAGTTCGAAAAGAAGAATAAGAGCGAGACCCAGGGCAAACCCTGCCGACAGAAAGGCGGCCAGATCCCCGGCAGGCTGCGACAACCGAAGGCCGCGGACGCACAGAACGGTCGCCCCTGCAATCACTGCCATGAGGATGGCTACGGTCAGGACGTGCGAAAGTCCTTCGGAAGCGATAATCAGATCGACCAAGGTCATGCAAGGAGCGCCGTTTCGCAGCGACGCCGCGCCGTAGCTTCATGTCGGCAAGTCGCAACGGCCCGGATACACTTGGGATGGCTTAACGTCGCGACGGGCCTGGGTGAAAACCTCCCAATCACCGCCCATCGCTCTGGTGGGTCGTTCCTTTCTCGTCATGCTTGTCGGAATGCGCATCCCGGAGGATATCGATCCCACCGTATAACGCGATGCCGGCGACCGCGACGCCCACCAAGAGATCGGGCCAGTTCGCGCCCGTGATCATCACAATGATACCGGCAATGATAATGCCGCCGTTGGAGATGAAATCGTTGAAGCTGAATGTGGTCGCGGCGCGCAGGTTGACATCCTTGTCCTGCATTTTCTGCAGCAGGCGGAGGCAATAGAGGTTCACGATCCCTGCTATAGCCGCCATCGCGATCATCAGGATGCCGCCGGGATCGGATCCCTCCAGGTAACGCCGGACAGCGTCGGCAACGACGCCGCCGGCGAATATCAGGAGCATGATACCCGAAAAACGCGCGGCGCCGCGCTTCCAGCTTCCCGACCGCGACAACGCAAGGAGGCTGAGGCCGTAGACGATGGCATCCGAAGAATTATCGAGACCATTGGCGAGTAGTGCGTTCGAGTCCGCAAAATAGCCGCCAACGAAGAATCCAACCGCGATCGCGACGTTGAGCCACAGCACGATCCACAATGTCCGGCGCTTATCCGCCGAAGCCAGGTCGAATTCTGATTTACCGGTCATCGTGCTGCCCCTGTTAGCTCCGTAGCCAAACCTTGGCGCTTGTTCGCTCCTCGCGTTCGAAAAAGCGCATCTCTGCAGAAGGGAATAGGGGATTCGACAGCTTGGTTCCCCACTCCTCCCATCTCTTGTCGCCGACGACCGCGATCCGCCCAAAGCTGTCCTTATGTTTCACGTCGAACTTCAGATCGCGCCACAGCCCGCCCAGATCCCAACCGGCAAAGTCGTCATCCAATTCTATCAGCATCGGAAGGCGCCCCGCCTCGCGCGCGGCTGCTTCTTCGAACGCGGGCACGAAGCGATCGTAATCCGCCAGGGTGAGTTTGCCGCCCGCTCTGATGACAAGGATGCGGTCTTCTTCGGTTAGTTCCAACATATTCAAACCTCACAGGCTGTTTGACTTTTCCTTTTCAGACACCGGATGGGCGGTGTCGCGGCCCATCACGATAGGCAAGCAGTCGGAGCGCGTTAAACACCACGACCAGGGTCGAACCTTCGTGCATCGCGACCGCGGGACCGATTCCGAGGCCGAGGATGGTCGCCGGCACCAGCACGGCGACCACGCCGAGGCTTACGTAGACGTTCTGCCGAATGATGGATTTCGTGCGCCTGCTGAGGCCTACCGCGAACGGGAGATGCGCCAGGTCGTCGGCCATCAGTGCGACATCAGCTGTTTCCAGCGCGACATCCGAACCGGCGGCGCCCATGGCGATGCCGACGGTGGCGTTCGCCATGGCCGGGGCGTCGTTCACGCCGTCGCCGACCATCGCGACCCTCGTGGTGTCGCGGATGGCCTTGATGACTTCGACCTTGTCTTCGGGGAGAAGATCGCCGCGCGCCTCATCGATGCCGACCTTGGCGGCGACCGCTTCGGCGACTCGCTGGTGGTCGCCCGAGATCATGATCATGCGCTTGATGCCGAGCGCGCGCAATCGCGCCAGAGCATCCCTGGCGGGTCTCCGCGGCGCGTCCATCAGACCGATCGCGCCGAGGTCGCGTCCGCCCATGCGCACGGCCACGCTTGTCTGACCGGCCAGGCGCAGCCGCTCGATGGCTTGCGTCATCTCCGCCGACAGGGGGGCTAGCCCGTCGACACCGAACATCTCGGCCTTACCGATGATGACATCTTCACCATCGATCTTCGCCGAAACACCCCGGCCGGTCAGGCTTTCAAGTGCCGTAGCGCGCGGGATAGGACTATCGCCCACATGCTCGCGGCCGTGCTCCGCGATCGCCCGCGCAAGCGGGTGATCGCTCAGGCTTTCGACGGCCACCGCAACCGCCATCAACGCCTCCCTGGTCACGCCCGCTGCGGGCACGATTTCCTGGATGCGCGGCTCACCCATGGTCAGCGTGCCGGTCTTGTCGAACGCGATGACGTCGAGCGATCCCAGCAGTTCGAGTGGAGCTCCGCCCTTGATCAGCACACCGCCCCGCGCGGCGCGCGCAATTCCCGAAAGGACCGCGCTGGGCGTGGCGATCGCCAGCGCGCAGGGGCTGGCGGCAACCAGCACCGCCATCGCCCGGTAAAAGCTTTCGCGAAACGGCTCGTCGACGACCACCCAGGCAAACAGGAGCAGGACCGCGAGCGCCAGCACGGCAGGCACGAAGACCCGCTCGAAACGATCGGTGAACCGCTGGGTCGGCGATTTTCGCGTATCCGCCTCGCTCACCATCTTCACCACCTTGGCGAGCGTTGTCTCGCTCGAAAGGCGGGTCACTTCGATTTCGATCAGGCCGCTGCCGTTGATGGTCCCGGCGAAGACCCGATAGGCCGCATCGAGCCCGTCCGGATCAGCACGCGCGGCCTCGTCGTTCATCACGAAGCGCTTGTCGACCGGCATGCTTTCCCCGGTCACCGGGGCCTGGTTGATCGCGGTGACGCCCTTCACGATGAACCCGTCCGAGGGAACCCGCTCGTCAGGCCTGACCACGACGATCGCGCCGACCGCCAACTCCTCAACGGGAACTTCGCGCAATTCGCCATCGTCACCGCGCACGGTGGCGGTTTTTGGAGCGAGCTCGGCAAGCGCCTCGATCGCGCGTTTCGCGCGGCCCATGGCGTAGTGCTCGAGCGCGTGGCCAAGGCTGAACAGGAACAACAGAAGGGCGCCTTCGGCAAAAGCGCCCAGCGCGGCGGCCCCCGCAGCCGCGACGAGCATGAGCGTGTCGATCTCGAACTTGCGCTGCCTCAGGTTGTCGACCGCTTCGCGCACGGTGAAGAAGCCACCGAAGAAATAGGCGGCGAGGTAAAGCGCGGTGGGCGACCATTCGGGCGCATCAGCTACGAGTTTGTCGATGGCGAAGCCGATAGCGAGCAGGCCGCCGCAGATGAGCGCAAATATCAGTTCCGAGTTCGCGCCGAGCGGGCCGCCATGTGCGTGATCGTGATCGTGCTCGTCGTGGCCCTGATCGGGCGGCGGCACGCCGGCGGCGGCGCTTTCGGGTGCGGGAGATTGATCGATGGTCTGGGGCGGTATCATGATCGAACCTTAGGAGCTTTGCGCAAGGACACTCCCGAAGGCCGCGTCTTAAGTGGAGCCGAGCACCGTTGTGTCCGGGGCGAACGCGCTGCACCCAGCTGTCCCCCGCTCCCAAGCTGGGTGGACAGGGCATCGGGGCAGAAGGCGGCCACGAGTTTGCTTGCGATCTGGCACTGGCTCATTCAGGCCTCGCGTTTCCGGCGATGGTCGGCGGCGAACAGGATTTCCACCGCCTCGAGAGTGATGAGCCCGATGCCGTGCATATCCGCGAGTTGCGGGACAAAATCGCGCAGCCGGTCTTCGCGGTCGACGAGCTCGATCACCATCGGCGGATTATCGCCGATACCCAGCGAATAGTGCCGATGCACCGCCGAACCCGAGGCGAAGCCCAGCCGACCGCGCAGAACGGTCGCCCCGGCCAGCCCCGCTTGTCGCGCCCTGCCGACGACGACGTGCACGGCCTCTTCGTCGCCATGCATCGCCGCCTCGTCAGTGTAGATCCGCATCAGCATGGATTTGGTCTGCGTCATCGTGCTCTCCTTCAGTCTGCACTTCGGCGAAAGACGTTCACACCGCGCCCTGTCGCCGCCAACGCGCGAGAGGACCGAAAGTCGGTAGCGTTGGCAACCACCGGCGCAGATCCCATCGCGGCCCGCCATCCGATTGCCGGGCGAGGATCAGGCGGGTCACCGCCGGAAGCACGAACAGGGTCAGGATCGTGGCGGTGACCAGCCCGCCGATCACGACAATCGCGAGCGGCTTCTGGACTTCCGCACCTGTTCCGGTCGCGATCGCCATCGGCACGAAGCCGAGCGAAGGCACGATCGCGGTCATGAGCACTGCGCGAAAGCGCTCGACCGCTCCCCCGTAGACCGCCTCGTCGAGAGGCATGCCCTCGCGCAGTCGGCCTTGCATGCTAGTCATCATGACCAGGCCATTGAGAACGGCCACGCCCGCCAGAACGATGAATCCCACCGCCACCGAGATCGAAAACGGAAGTCCGGTCAGCGCCAGCGAGAATATCCCACCGGCAATCCCGAGCGGAACCGTAACGAAAACGGCCGTAGCCATGCGCAGATTGCCGAGCGCCATGACGAGGAGGCCAAAGATAACCAGGCCCACAATCGGAACGACCACGCCGATCCGGGCCTGCGCGGCCTGGAGATTTTCATACTGGCCACCCCACTCGAGATAGGCGCCCGAGGGCAGCTGAACCTGTTGGGCGATCTTCTGCTTCGCCTCGGCCACGACCGAGCTGACGTCGCGCCCGCGCACGTTCAACTGCACCACCACGCGCCGTTTGCCGTTCTCGCGGCTGATCTGGTTTAGCCCTTCGACCTCGCTCAGGCTGGCGAGCGATCGCAACGGTACCGAAGCGCGCTCTCCCGCTCCGTTCTCCGGCAGCATGACGGGCAGGGCTCCGATGGCATCGAGATCGTTGCGCACGTCGTCGGGCAGTCGCACAACGATATCGAACCGCCGGTCGCCCTGAAACACGAGGCCACTCTCCGCTCCGCCGAGCGCGGCCGATACCGTTGCGGCAACTTCGTCCACAGTCAGACCGTGCGCGGCAATCGCGGGACGGTCAAATTGGATATCGAGGGTTGGAAAGCCCTCGGTTTGCTCCACGGAAACTTCGGTTGCGCCCTCGATGCCCGAGAAGATCCCGGCAAGTTCGTTCGCGGTAGCGGTCAGTTGCTCCAGATCGTCGCCGAATATCTTGACCGCGATGTCACCGCGAACCCCGGCGATCAGTTCGTTGAAGCGCATCTCGATCGGCTGACTGAACTGGAAATCGCTGCCAATCCGCTTGGAAATGGCCTTCTCCATTTCCGCGATGAGCTCAGGCTTTGACAAATCAGGATCCGGCCATTCGTCGCGGGGCTTGAGGATCACGAACGCATCGGAAATGTTCGGCGGCATCGGGTCGCTCGCAACTTCGGCCGTTCCGGTCTTCGAATAGATGTAATCGACCTGAGGAAACTGGCTGACGGTCCGCTCGATGCCCTGCTGCATCTCCAGCGACTGTGCGAGCGACGTCGAGGGAATGCGGATCGACTGGATCGACAGATCCTGCTCGTCGAGCTGGGGCATGAACTCGCTGCCAATGAAGCCGAACACCACGAGCGAAAATGCGAACACGCCGAAGCCTGCCAAAGCGGTCCGCTTAGGCCAGGCCAGGGCCTTGCGCAGCGCCGGCTCGTACTTTTCCCGCAGCCAGCCAACCGCGCGCACTTCCTTTTCCGCAACCTTCCCGCGGATCAGCAGTGCCAGCAGCGCCGGGACGAGCGTCAAGGAAATGACGAACGCCGAGAGAAGCGCCAGCATCACGGTAATGGCCATGGGCGAAAACGTCTTGCCTTCGACACCTTGGAACGTGAGCAGGGGCACGAAGACCAGCAGGATGATCGCTTGTCCGAACAAAGACGGTCGGATCATCTCTCGGGTCGATGCGATGACTTCCTCGAGCCGTTCGCCGAGCGCGAGTACGCGCCCTTCCTCGTGCTGGCGTTCGCTGATGCGCCGGAGGAAATTCTCCACGATGATCACGCTGCCATCGACGATCAGGCCGAAGTCGAGTGCCCCGAGACTCATTAGATTGCCCGAGACACCGACCCGGTTCATTCCGATTGCCATCATCAGGAACGACAGGGGAATGACGAGCGCGGTGATCAGCGCCGCACGAAAGTTGCCGAGCAGCAGAAAAAGCGACGCGATAACCAGAAGCGCGCCCTCGGTCAGGTTCTTCTCGACCGTCGCGATCGTCGCATTGACAAGCTTCGACCGGTCGAGAACGACATCGAGTTCGACGTCCGGCGGCATTGTCTGAGCGAGTTCGGCGAGGCGATCGCCAGCAGCCGCAGCGACCGCACGGCTATTCTCGCCCAGCAACATCAAGGTGGTACCGACGACCGCCTCTTCCCCGTCCTTGGATGCTGCGCCCGTGCGCAAATCGCCGCCGTTCTTGACGGTGGCGACATCGCGTACGCGCACGGGGATGCCTTCGCGCCGCGCTATGATTGCGTCCTCGATTTCCTCAATCGTGCGGAAGCGGGCATCGGAGCGAACGAGGAAGGCCTCACCGCCCCGCTGGACGTAATTGGCCCCGACCGAGAGATTGATACTCTCCAGCGCGCTCGCCAACTCGTCGAAGCCAATGCCGAATGAAGCAAGCCGTGCAGACGACGGAGTTACCACAAATTGGCGGGCATAGCCCCCGATCGAATCGACGCCCGCGACACCATCGACGTTGCGCATTTGCGGCGCGATGACCCAGTCTTGCAGCGTTCGCAGGTAGGCCGAACGCGAGACTTCATCGGTCAAACGTTCGCCTTCGGGCGTAAGATACGATCCATCGGCTTGCCAACCTGGCCCGCTACGCGCCTTGCCGGGCGTTGGGTCAGCGTAGCTGACGGTCCACATCAGAACCTCGCCCAGGCCTGTCGAGACTGGCCCCATCGAAGGTTCCGCCGTGGCCGGTAGATTGTTGCGCACCGTGGTAAGGCGCTCGGCGACCTGCTGGCGCGCGAAATAGACGTCGGTGCTGTCGCTGAAGATCGCGGTGACTTGCGAGAAGCCATTGCGGGAAATCGACCTCGTCGATTCGAGGCCTGGGATACCCGCGAGCGAGACTTCCACGGGGTATGTGACCAGGCGCTCGACGTCGAGCGGAGAGAGTGTCGGATCGACCGTATTAATCTGGACCTGGTTGTTGGTGATGTCCGGAACGGCGTCGATTGGCAGATTGAGGAGATTGATCGTACCCCAGATCGCGACCGCCGCCGTTACGAACAGAACGAGGATGCGGTTGCGAACCGACATCTCGACTAGGCTGGAAATCATCTTGGCAACTCCGGCTCGATCTGAATCAATGTTCTGCTTCGCCGCGTCCGAGCTCTGCCTTGAGCAGGAACGCCTTGCGGCCCGCGATGCGCGTGCCGGCGGCAAGCCCACCAAGGATCTCCACCCTTTCCGAAGTGCGCGCCCCGACCTGCACGGGCTGGACCTTGAAGCCGTTGGCGGTCCGGACGAACACGACATCGCGGCCGTCCACCGATTGCACGGCCTCGGCCGGCACCACCAAGGCACCGCCTGTTCCTTCCGGTGTGCGACTTTCGATCCGCACTCTTACATACTCTCCTGGGAGGAGGCCTGCGCCGGAGGCGGGGGCGAGCACGACAGTGGCCGAGCGGTTCTCGACATCGGCGGTTGGCGTCACGCTGAGAACCCGCGCGGAAATCTCGCCTTCGGGCGCTTCGACGCGGGCGGATGCTCCTATCAGTATACGTCTGGCATCCTCGGCAGGAACCGCAGCCTCGATCTGAACGCTGTTGGCGTTGGCAATGCGGTAGAGCTCGTCTTGAGCCGTCACGTACGAACCGAGGACTACTGGCGCGCCCGTCACCCTGCCCGCAATCGGAGAACGTATGGCAATGGTGCGGCCTGACGCATTTGCTGCCGCCGCGGCCTGCCTTGCCCGCGATACCTCGGCGAGGGCTTGCTGGTATTCTGCCCGAACTGTTTCGAGACCGGCACGCGCCGTTACCTGCTCATCGTAAAGTTTCTGCTCGCGTTCGAGCCTCGTCCGCGCGAGTTCGGCGCGAGCCTGCGCCGAGGCAACATCGGCGGATATCGCCGCCGCTTCCCGGCTGTCGATCGTGGCTACGGTCTCACCGCGGCGAACAGGGTCGCCCAGCCTTTTCGCGATACGTGCGACCCGCCCCTCCGCACCCGCGCTGAGCACGGCTTGGCCTTGCGGCGATGTGGCGACGCTACCTTGAGCGATGATTTCGGCACCGAGCGAACTCGCGCTTGCCGCTACTATGTCAAGCTGGGAAGCCTTGATCTGCTCATCGGTAAGCTCGACAATCCCCTCGGCTGCATGATTTTCTTCCGAGCCTTCGGTCGCTACTGCGTCCGAACTCTCGGTCCCGTCGCCTCCCCTCCACAACCAGAGAACTGCGATTAGAATAAGCACGGCTCCCGCCAGCGCTACGATCAGATTTCTGCGGTTCATTTTTGAAGACTCCTAGAGCGCTGAAAGACGGATGAGACGCGCCGCGGCCTGTCCGCGGGTCTCCTGCGCGTCGATCAGCGCGTTACGGATGGCATCGCGCGCCTCGGCGGCGCTAAGAACTTCGATGAGCGGGAAGCGACCCGCCCGGTATCCGATGCGAACCAGGCGCAAGGCCTCTTCAGCCTGCGGAAGCGAAGTGTTCGACAAAGTGTCGACGCGCGCTTCGGCGGCCAGGAATTCGGCGCGCGCTTGCGCGACTTCCTGCCGGAAATCGGCCCGGACGATAGCTTCGCGCGCAGTAGCCGCTCGCAGCCGCGCTTGAGCCGCGGCTATGTTCCCCTGGTTACGATCCCGGAATGGGAGCGGGATGGCCACGCCGACGAGAAAAGCGTTGTCCTTGCTCTCGGAGAACCGGCGGACACCTGCTGATATCACCGGATCCGGTACTCCCAGCGACTGCTCGCGAGCGATCGCTGCTTCAGCGGCTGTGGACTCCGCCCGCGCGACTTGTAGTCGCAGGGTGTCCTCGCTTGCGACAAGCCCCGCAGGTGGTTCGATGTGCGGAATGTCGGCAGGAACGGAAGGAAGCGTTTCGGACGCGCTCCACAGCGATCCGAGAGCCGCGCGCGCCGCAATACTAGCGGCTTCGGCGGCCTGCAGCTCGGCCTCGGCCTCCGCTAGCGCCGCCTTCGCGCGAAGGGCCCGCAAAGGCGGCTCGCGCCCTGTCTCGACTAGCAAATCGGCTATGCGGGTCAGTTCGCGATTGCGACCAACGATATCCTGAGCCAGCTCGACCCTCGCGGAGGCGGCGGCGGCACTGACGTAGCGCTCCCGCACAGAGAAGCCCAGTTCCGCTAACGATAGATCGCCTCTGAGCGAGGTGACACGCGCTTCGGCTTCCGCGGCGCGAACGCGCGCACTCCGCTTCCCTCCGAGCTCAATGCGCTGGCCGACGGCTAACGTGTATTCTGTCGCCCGGAGACCCGAAAACGCACCGGTTCCGGCTATATTTTCAGCCTCGAACGATATTTCGGGGTTCGGGCGTAGCCGCGCTTGCCCGACCAAGGCTTCGGCCGCTTCCGTATCGGCGCGCGGTCCAATTATACGGGGATTGAGCTCCGGACCTTGTCTCTGCTGATCCAAGTCCTGCGAAGCGCCCGCACGGATCAGTGCGTCCTCCAGCGTCAGAAGCTCACGCTCCTGCGCCGCCACGGTCGTGGCATGAGCGGCGATGAGCAGCCCCCCAAGAAGCACTCCTCGCCAATGAATGGCTGACATTTTTCGAAAATTCCTCTGCTGACGATCCGAACTGCGCTGCGGCATGCAGCACGGTGACGGTCGTCAGGCGCGAGGGGGGCGCTTCAGTCGGTCGGTAGTGTCGGAAGCGAGCATTTCGGCGGGAGGCGCATCGGGGACCACCACCAAAGGAGGGACCGAATCCTTCTGCGCGGTGCCGGCAGAGATCGCTCCGTGATGACAATGGCCGTGTCCACACACGCCGTGTTGCTCGACCGGCGTATCCGAATCGTCCGGAAGTTCGTCGGCGGCTGCGGATGACGCAGACGCGCTATCGAGCGAAGCCAGAACGGGCGTGCTTCCCGGCGCCACTTCGGCGCCGCAAGCAGCAGCATCCGCCGCCGTCACGAACACCATCGCGACCAGCATGAGCAGGACGACGAAAGGGTGCAGGACAAGGCGACGATAGCTTGTGGTCATGGATTCCGAAGGCTCCTAGCAAACCGGATCGAGATTGCAAGTCCCTTAACGCAATAAAGTATAAGTCGTTTGTTACAGTATAACAGCCCTCGAAGACTATTCGGTTTTACAAGAACGGGACGATCAGGCCGCGCGAAGCTCGGGATGGGGATGCTCGCAGCGATGCACCTCGATCGTGACGTGCGCATATTCTGCATGCTCTGAAAGCCGGCTGGCATAATTGTCGGGCGCGAGCGGATCATCGGCGATGAGCGAGGCGATGACTGCATACTTGCCCGGACCGATCCGCCAGATGTGCAGATCGCCGATCGCGGCGTCCCGGTCCTCGAGCGCCTCGCGCACCTCTGTGTACCGTTGAGAGGCCGCTTCGGCGTCCACAAGCACGGCAGCGGTATCGCGCAGCAGTGACCATGACCAGCGCCCGATCACGAATGCACCCACCAGCCCCATTGCCGCGTCCATCCATGCCCAGCCGAGGTACATGCCGGCGAGAAGGGCCACGATAGCCAGGACCGAGGTCAGGGCATCGGCAAGCACGTGGAAATAGGCGGAGCGCAGATTGTTATCGGCATGCGCATGGTCGTGGTGATGATGATGGTCGTGATCATGCCCATGGTGATGATTGGCACCAAGCAGCCAGGCACTCGCGAGGTTCACCACGAGGCCGAGCACGGCGATCCAGATCGCCTCGGTATAGGCAATCGTGAACGGGCTGACGAACCTTTGAGCCGATTCAACCGCGATCCCGATTGCGAAGATGGCGAGGACAAGCGCGCTCGCGAAGCCGGCGAGGTCGCCCACCTTGCCGGTACCGAATGTGAAACGCGGGTTGTTCGCATGGCGCCTGGCAAACCAGTAGGCGAAGGCCGCGACGCCCAAGGCACCTGCATGGGTCGCCATGTGGATACCATCGGCTAGAAGCGCCATCGATCCGGTCCACAGGCCAGCGACGATTTCGACCACCATCATCGCGGCGGTCAAGGCAACGACATAACGCGTGCGCCGCTCATGGGCGTCGTGCGAGGCGCTCAGGAAGTTATGATCATGGGCGAGCGGATTGGAGTCGGCGTGATGCATGCGAGGCTGATACCCCGAGATGCCTTTCCAAGAAATCCCCTCTCCAACCGAAAAGGCAATCGACGACGATTGTCTGTGATGATCGCCGCAGCCAACCGATTGAAGAAATGCTGCGGCGACCAACAGACTGTTATCCCTTAGTCTTGGATCGGGACGTGACGGTCCTGCGATCGACCACGGTGATCCGGCGCGTCTTGGCATCGATCACCAGTCGTTCGGTGACGCCATTGCCCGGAAAGGCGACGACATAACGCGGATTTAGCGAAAGCATCTGCTCGTTGCGCTTGAACCCGGCGCGGGCACCAAGACGACGATCGAGCGAGTAAGTCAGCTGCTGGACTTCGCGGCGCTCGGCCCAGCTCGCGGCGAGGCGATCGGCACCCTTTCCGTCGCCGCCATGGACCAGGAAGAGATCAGGAACAGCATCGCGAACCTTGTCCAGCGTTGCCCAGATAGTGTCGGCATAGACGCGCGCGTCCTCAGCGTTGTCGAAGCTCTGGCGACCACCGGCAAAGACGACCGGAGTTCCTTCAGGGATCAGGGCGTGGCGCCGGTTCTCTGCGCGAGCGCGGAGGAAATCGCGGGCATCGATCACGGCCGAAGTGAGGTTGCGCGAATGGCTGGTCCGCGAGCCCGAAACGGGCTTCCATGACGAACCGGTCTCGTCGCGGTACAGCGCTGCGGCTGCCTCGCGCATCTGCTCGAAGGCCAGCATGCTGGCTTCGGCGGCCTGTGCACGCTCGACCTGCTCTTCCAGATTGCTCGAATGCACTTCGGAGCCGTCGGCCGATGCGAGCAGGACCCGGATCTCGTCGCTGGCCCGGTCAAGCTGAGCCGACTTGCGGCTGGCTGCGCGGTGGAAGAGATTGACCATACCCCATGCAATATCCTCGGCGTCGGCCTCCAGGGCCGTATCGGAAAACATCGCGAAAAGGTCGGACCAGACTGCGGCGAGGATCTGCTCAATCGCGTCCTCGCAAGGAAAGTCGGTGGCGTTGAAGGGGGCTGGCCTGATGCTGAGGCCTGAAAGGTCGAGGCCGCTCAACTGGTCGATGAAGCTGTCGTACATGGGGTGTCTCCTGATCGCGGGGACAAGGAGAGGAGGCACCATTGCCTCGGCCCTGTCCGCCGGAGCCCGATCAGGGCCGGGGAAAGGGGCGTGACGCACCGCGTAGCGGGAAACCTGCGGCCCTAGGCTGGCGCGGGCAACACGGGCCGACGGGCCGCAGGTTGCGGCTCGCCCCGGCCGGCCCAAGGGCCTCTCCCGGCGGAGAGGGATGAGGCAGGATCAGGACCCGGTGTCGCAGTTGGATCGGGAGCGCTCGAAGATCGCTTCGCCATTCGAGAACCGACCGACCATGCGCAGCTCACCGAACAGGTCGATGAACCTACCCGAGACCTGGCCAAGCCAGTGCCGTGCTCTCGCCGTTCGTGGGTTGTAGAAATCCGCCTCCGAGTATTGGGCATCGTCGCGTTCGGCGAGCCAGATCGCGGCGAGCCCGCAATAGGTCGATATGCCGCAATCAGCGAAGGCATTGCGCAGGAGGATACGATCTTCGCGGCCGCGCCATCCATCGAAGCGCTCGAAGGAAGGAAAGGTCGCCTTCGCAGTATCGATGACCTCGTCGACGAGGCACTCATAAACCCAGTCCGTGTCGTCCTCTTCGCCGACATCGAGCAGGCGAAAGGCTACCACGGAGCCGGTCGGAGAGCTGACGGAACGTCCCATCTCACTACTCCTTAGGCTGCATCGGCGAGATCGATGTCGGCCTCGCTTTCACGGGATTGATGACACCCAAGGTCAAGCAACAGGCTGGCAGCTTCTTCGGCCTTGGCCGCGGCGGTCAGGATCGCGCGCTCGTCCGATTTGAGGATCTTGAGCCAGGACGCGATGTAGCTGGCGTGATGGTCGAGGTGGGTGACCGGAAGGCCCAGTTCTGCCCCGAGAATGGCTGAGGACAGTTCGGCGATCAGTTCTTCGGCTGCATAGGCATCGCTGCCGAAGCGGTTCTTGAGATCGCGGTCGAGCCGCGAAGAATGACCCGTCCAGTGCGACAACTCGTGTGCGAGTGTCGCGTAGTAGTGGTCATAGGCTTCGAAGAGTTCGGCCGGCGGCATGGTGACCCGGTCGCGCAGCGGCTCGTAATAGGCCTGCGCACCATGGTGGCGAAGGTCTGCGTCGATCTTGCCGAAGAAGGCATCGAGCCGGTCTTCACGTCCTTCGGGTTCCAGCGCGGCAACCAGCGGCTTGGGATGGTAGAGTGCAGGGAGGCCATCGCACTGGTCAGCGTTGAACACGGCGTAGGCCTTGAGCACGCGCCGGTTCTCCGTATCCTGACCGCCTTCAGCGTTTTCGACCTCCTTGGTGTAGCTCTTGTAGAAGATCGCGATGGTCGACTTCTCGCCTTTGCGGACCTGACCACCGAGCTTCTGGCACTGGGGGTATGTCATCCAGTATGGCGAGGCGTATCCGCAGGCATCGGCCACCATCCAGAGCCAGAAGGTATTCATGCCGCGATACGGTATCCCGCAGCTCCGCAAGGGCCGCGAGACCGGCACACCGCGCCACGGCTTAACCCAGGGCTTTGTCCCTTGCTCGAGTTTCTCGATGATGGCGGCGGTGATGCGCTGGGCTGGCGAAGCTGAAACAGCGCGGCGGGACTTGGTCATGGGAGGTCTCCTGATCGCCGGGACGGAGATGCCCCGGCTCAGGAAGAGCAAAGCTCCCTCTCCTCTCTTTTTGCTGCGTGCTACCTTGCACGCGCCGGATCTTCCGTCGGACACGGGGTCGTACGGCAAGCAATCGCTCAAAAACCGGTCCCTGCGGCTTGCCCATTTGCTTGCGATCAGCTAGCCGCCCGCCAATGCGCCAGCTCCATTTCCTGTTTTTGTTGGCATTGCTCCTGGTCTCGCATGGCGGGCTTCCGGGATCGATTCCGCATCTGGAAGCGGCGCATGCACATGAGGCGGCAAGCGCGCATCATGCGCATGAGCACAATTCCGCCGATGTCATCGAGGTCGAGACAGACGCCGATTCGCTCGCGTCCGAAGATATCGTGCCTCACCCCGCTTCGCATTCGCACAGCTCGATTGCGATGCCGGACCAGACCGAGTTCGCGGGCAACGCCCCTGCGCCTCGAACACTTCTGCGGCCGGGCGAGACACCGCCTCTCATCGGCTTTTCGCCAGCTCCGTTAACACAGCCCCCATCAGCCTGATTTTCTGAATCCGGCCCGCGTTCCGGGCCAATTTCCATTCAGACAATCAGGAGCAGTCTATCATGCACGTGTCCACGCGTGCCGCCCTTCTGGCGGCCACGTTGGTGTGGGCGACCTCGGCATCCGCCCAGACGTACACACTCGAGGAGGCCGTTCGAACTGCGGTCGCCAATTCACCGCAGGGCGAGGCGACCGCCGCGCGCCTCGACGGCCTCAACGCAGCGCGAAGCGCTGCCGATACCAACCCCGCGCCCACGATCGATGGGACCGTCGAGAACATCGGCACCCCGGGCTTTTCCCAATGGCAGATCGACGGGACTTACAACCAGCGATTGGAGCGCGGCGGCAAACGCGCGGCGCGCGTCGGCCTCGCGCAAGGTGATATCGCCGTTGCCGAGGCCGAGGCGCTCGTGCGGCGTCTCGATCTCGCGAGCGAAGTCCAGGCGTTGTACGTGGAAGCGCAAGCCGCCGCCTTGTCGCTCGAACTTGCCAGGAGCAGGGTCGAGATCGCCGAGACCCTCGCCAATGAGGTGCAGCGCAGGGTGGATGAGGCGCGCGACCCTCTGTTCGCCGGAACGCGGGCCCGCACGCAACTGGCCGAAGCTCGGGTGGATCTTGGGCTGGCGGAACACGCCTTCGAAGCCGCTCTGGCGCGCCTGGCGCTCCTTACCGGCGGGGATCCAGGCAGCATCGGGGTCGTGACCTCGGGCTTCCTCGAAGCCGAAGAGATTGCCATCACCACTGCCGACCTTACGCCAGTCGATCTTGCCGTCTTCCAGGCCCGGCGCGAGAGGGCGGACGCGAACTATCGCCTCCAGGAAGCCAATTCGCGGACAGATCCCACTGTCTTCGCGGGGCCCAGGTTGTTCGGCAATGGCGACGTCGCCGTCATAGCGGGCTTCTCGCTGCCCTTGCCCAACCGCGCGCTCAATCGGGCCAACATCGACCGCGCCGCGGCCGAGCGGCGGCAGGTCGAGGCGGACCTCGCGGTCGAACGGTTCCAGCGTCGCCGGCAGATCGCTCTGGCGGCCGAACGCGTCGAAGAGGCGCGCCACGAGGCCGAGGCGATCCAGGAGCAGGTAGTGCCTGGTGCCGAACAGACCCTTCGGGAGGTCCGTGCCGGCTACAATCGCGGAGGGTTCACCTTTCTCGATGTCTCCATTGCCCAGACCGCATTGCACGAAGCCAGAGTCCGCTTCGTCGATGCGCTCGCCGAATATCATCAGGCCAAGGTCGACTACGACCGACTGACTGGCCGCTTCATCGAACTTGTTGGGGGTTATTGATCATGCGCAAGACGCATTTATTCCTTGCTGCGTGCTTTGCAGCGACACTTACCGCCTGCGGCCAGTCGGCAGATACGCCGGAAACTTCCGAAGAACAGGCAGCCGCAGAGGGCGAGTACGAGCGCGGTCCACACAACGGTCGCATGCTTCGTGACGGCGACTTCGCTATCGAGGTTACCGTCTTCGAAGACGGTGTTCCGCCCGAATACCGTCTCTACGCCTACCGTGACAACGAGCCCGTCGATCCCGAAACGGTCCGTGCCCGGGTCATGATCACGCGTCTGGATGGCGAAAAGACGACGTTCGAATTCGAACCGGAACAGGATTACCTGCGAGGCCAGGGCGTTCTTGTCGAACCGCACAGTTTCGACGTGGTGGTCGTGGCAAACGAAGGCGACAACACCCATCGATGGGCGTTCGAATCCTACGAGGGCCGGGTTACCATATCGGACGAGGCGGCACGTGCGGCCGGCATTCGGACCGAAACGGTCGGACCGCAGCAGGTCGGTGAAACCGTGGAAATCATCGGACGGGTGGAGCTCGATCCCTCTGGCAGCGCCGAGGTGGGAGCCAAATTCCCGGGCACCGTCATGTCGCTGCATGCCAATCTCGGCGATCGTGTAGCCCGGGGGGCGTTGCTGGCGCGGGTAGAAAGCAGCTCATCGTTGCAGACCTATCCGATCTACGCGCCAATTTCCGGAGTAATCACGCAGCGCAATACCAATATCGGCGACATCGCGGACAGCGATCCGATGTTCGTCATCTCCGATCCGTCGCGCACGGTTGCGACCTTCCCGATCTTCCCGCGCGACATCGAGCGGGTTCGTCCCGGACAATCGGTGCTTATCCGGGGCCTCGAAGGCCAGCGTGCGCAGGGCTCCCGCATCCGGGACTTCCTGCCTCTGGCGGAAGTCAGCAGCCAGGCGGTGACCGCGCGCGCTCCGCTCCCCAATCGCGATGGCTTCTGGCGACCGGGAATGGCGGTCCGGGGTCTGGTTTCGGTCGACCAGCGACGGGTGCCTCTCGCCGTCAGGACGGACGCCATCCAGCAATTCCGCGATTTTCGCGTCGTCTTCGCCAAGATTGGCGAGACCTACGAGGTGCGGATGCTCGAGCTTGGGCAGCAAGGTCCGGAGTGGACCGAGGTGCTGAGCGGGATCGATGCAGGCACCGTCTACGCAGCCGAGAACAGCTACGTGATCAAGGCCGACATCGAGAAGTCGGGCGCGAGCCACGATCACTGAGGAGCGCGATTTCATGTTGGAAAGAATTGTCGAGCTGTCGATCAGACAGCGTTTCGCAGTGCTGGCAGCGGTGTTCATTTTCGCCGCCGTGGGCATTTACAGTTTCGGCCGGCTCAAGATCGATGCCGTGCCGGACATCACCAATGTGCAGGTGCAGATCAACACTTCGGCGCCGGGCTTCTCTCCGCTCGAAGCGGAGCAGCGCATTACCTATCCGGTCGAAACCGCCATCGCGGGGTTGCCGGGGCTGTCCTATACGCGCTCGGTTTCGCGCTACGGTCTCAGCCAGGTCACCGTGGTCTTCGAGGACGGCACCGACATCTACTTCGCCAGACAACTCGTCAACGAGCGCCTGCAGGCGGTACGTTCGAACCTGCCGGAGACGGTCGAACCCGAACTCGGACCTATCGCCACGGGGCTGGGCGAGATCTTCATGTACACGGTCGAGGCCGAGCAGGGCGCGGTCAAACCCGATGGGTCGCGCTATACCGCGCAGGATCTGCGGACGTTGCATGACTGGGTCGTTCGGCCACAGCTTCGCACGGTTCCAGGGGTCACCGAGGTCAACTCGATCGGCGGCTACCGCAAGGAGTATGTCGTAGCGCCGCTTCCCGAACGTCTTGCCGGCTTCGGTCTGACGGTCGAGGACGTGATCGAGGCGCTCGAAGACAACAATGCAAATGTCGGTGCCGGCTACGTCGAGAGGTCGGGTTCGCAATATCTTATCCGCGTACCCGGACAGGCCGAGGACGAACGCGATCTGTCCGGGATTATCGTCGATTACCGCGATGGGGTTCCCATTCGCATCGCTGATGTGGCGGATGTCGAGATCGGATCCGAGATCCGCAATGGCGCCGCAACCAAGGATGGGCGCGAAGTCGTGCTCGGCACGATCTACATGCTCGTTGGCGAGAATGCCCGCGATGTCAGTGTCGCTGTGGCCGAAAGGCTGGAGGAGGTAAACCGCTCGCTGCCTGGCGGCGTTGTCGCCAATACGGTCTACGATCGCTCCGAACTGGTCGAGGCAACGGTCTCCACAGTCGAGAAAAACCTCGCCGAAGGGGCGCTGCTGGTGATCGTTGTCCTGTTCGTGCTGCTCGGCAACTTCAGGGCTGCACTCATTACCGCTGCCGTGATCCCGCTTTCCTTCCTGCTGATGATCACGGGGATGGTCGAGAACAACGTGTCGGGCAATCTGATGAGCCTGGGGGCATTGGACTTCGGCTTGATCGTGGATGGTGCGGTCATCATTGTCGAAAACTGCCTACGTCGGTTCGGCGAGGCGCAGCATTCGCTCGGAAGACTGCTGAATCGCGAGGAGCGCTTCAAGCTGGCGGCCCGCGCATCTGCCGAGGTAATCAAGCCGAGCCTCTTCGGCATTCTGATCATCACGATCGTCTACGTGCCGATCTTCGCTCTCGAAGGCGTGGAGGGCAAGACGTTCCACCCGATGGCGATCACGGTCGTCATGGCGCTAACCGCCGCCATGGTGCTCTCCCTCACCTTCGTTCCGGCCGCGGTCGCGACATTCGTGACGGGCAAAGTCGAGGAGAAGGAGACGCGCGTCATGCGCGCCGCCAAGTCGGCCTATCAGCCTATGCTCGACTTCGCCTTGCGTTCGCGCAAAGCTGTCCTTGCCGGAGCCGTGGCTCTGGTGGTCCTGAGCGGATGGGGCGCAAGCCGGATGGGATCGGAATTCATTCCCAATCTGGATGAAGGCGATATCGCGCTCCACGCCCTGAGAATTCCGGGTACCAGCCTCAGCCAGGCGGTCGCCATGCAGACTGCCCTGGAAGACAAAATTCGGACCTTCCCCGAGGTGGACCAGGTGTTCGCGAAGATCGGCACCGCCGATGTGGCCACTGACCCAGTGCCGCCATCGGTCGCCGACACCTTCGTGATCATGAAGCCGAGAGAGGATTGGCCGGATCCCCGCAAGCCAAAAGAGCAACTCGTCGCCGAGATGAACGAGGCAGTCCAGCAGGTGCCGGGTTCGCGCTACGAGTTCCTTCAACCGATCCAGATGCGTTTCAACGAACTCATCGCGGGCGTGCGTTCCGACGTCGCGATCAAGATCTTCGGGGACGATCTCGACCAGCTTGCTTCGGTTGCAGCCGAGGTCGAGGGCGTTGTCTCTTCGATCAAGGGATCGCAGGACGCGCAGACCGAGCAGTTGACCGGCTTGCCGTTCATTCAGGTCATCCCTGATCGCATCCGCCTGACCCAGCTCGGGTTGAACGTGGACGATGTTCAGACGGTGGTGTCGACGGCAATCGGCGGGACCGAGGCCGGCCAGATCTTCGAAGGTGATCGACGCTTCGCTATCGTCGTCCGGCTGCCCGAAGAGATGCGCGAGGATCGCCAGGTACTCGAGCGTCTTCCTATCGCACTGCCAGGTGGAGGGTCTGTCCCGCTGTCGGAGGTTGCGACGATCGAGAACGTTCAGGGGCCGAACCAGATCAGCCGCGAGGACGGCAAGCGGCGTGCGGTGGTCACCAGCAATGTGCGCGGACGGGACCTGGGCTCCTTCATCTCCGAGGCGCAAGAGAGGATCGCCACGGAGGTCGAACTGCCCGAGGGTTACTGGGTCGACTATGGCGGCACATTCGAGCAGCTCGAATCCGCGAGTGCGCGGCTTCAGATCGTCGTTCCCCTCGCCTTGCTGCTGATCTTCGGCCTGCTGGTGGCGCTGTTTCGCTCGGTGAAGGACGCGCTGGTCGTGTTTTCCGGGGTGCCATTGGCTCTTACCGGAGGCGTGGCAGCGCTCATGCTGCGCGGCATCCCCTTCTCGATTTCCGCGGGGGTTGGCTTCATCGCCCTGTCGGGAATCGCCGTGCTGAACGGCGTCGTCATGCTGACGTTCATCCGGCAGCTGATGGATGACGGCAAGCCGCTCGAGGACGCCATCAAGGAAGGAGCCATGGCTCGTCTGCGGCCCGTACTCATGACCGCACTCGTCGCAAGCCTCGGCTTCGTTCCGATGGCTCTGAATGTCGGGCTCGGTTCGGAGGTGCAGCGTCCGCTCGCGACGGTCGTCATCGGCGGGATTGTCTCGGCTACCGCGCTGACACTGCTGGTTCTGCCAGCACTCTACAGGGTGGTTCGCGGCGAACGCACGGAAGTCCCGGAGACAGGGACATCCGACGAAAGCCCCAACCCTCAACTCGCAAGCTGAAGCCGGAGCAGTCGTCCGCAGGGTGCAATCCTGCGGGCGGCCGACATCCGGGACCGGAGAACGAAATGATATCGATAACGCAATCTCGATCCAATACAGCAGTCATGCGCATCCTCGCGCTCGCTACAGTTCTGCTGATCTTCCTCGCCTCGGGTGCCGAAGCGTGGGCGCACAATGTCGCCGAGGGGGACAAGGGCTACATCCAGGAGAGCAGCGGAACGCTGATCCTGCCCTTCATCTATCTCGGCGCGAAACACATGGTGACCGGATACGATCACCTGCTCTTTCTTTTCGGCGTCATCTTCTTTCTCTACCGGTTGAAGGACGTCGGAATCTACGTGACGCTGTTCGCGATCGGCCATTCGACCACGCTGCTTTTCGGTGTCCTGACCGGTATCACCGCCAACGCCTATCTCATCGATGCGATCATCGGTCTGTCGGTCGTGTACAAGGCCTTGGACAATCTCGGTGCCTTCCAGCGGTGGTTCGGATTCCAGCCAAGTACCAAGGCAGCAACCCTCATTTTCGGCTTCTTCCACGGCTTCGGCCTTGCCACGAAGATCATCGAATTCGAGATCGCCGAAGACGGCCTCATCCCAAATCTTCTCGCCTTCAATGTCGGTGTGGAAATCGGGCAATTGCTCGCCCTTGGCGCAATCCTGATCGTGATGGGCTTCTGGCGCAGGACCGAGAGCTTCATGCGTCACGCCTTCGCCGCCAACACTCTTCTCATGACCGCGGGCTTCATGCTCGTCGGCTACCAACTCGTCGGCTTCGCCGTAGCCTGATAACATTTTTCCAGGAGCAATAGACATGTTCAATTCACAGCGCCCGTCCACCAGCGACCTTCCTACCAACCGCCAGCTCGTCAAGGCGACCGCGTTCGCCTTGGCGACCGCGACTGTCCTTCTGGTCGCCGTGGTTCTACCCGCAGAATATGCGATCGATCCGACCGGAGCGGGCCGTCTTCTGGGATATTCCGAGATGGGCGAGATCAAGGAGCAGCTTGCCGCAGAGGCAGCCGCCGATGAACGCAACACAGCCATCGAGGAGGTTCGTACGCTCGCCGGTAACAGCGATAGCGGCTCCGAAGCGGTAACGCGCAGCGATGTGACCGAATTAACGCTCGCGCCTGGTGAGGGTGCGGAAGTCAAGGCGGTCATGGCCGAAGGGGCTAGCCTTCAATACGAATGGTCGGTGCAGGACGGCCACGTCAACTTCGATACGCATGCCGATGCGCCGGGCATCTCTTATCACGGGTATGACAAGGGCCGTGAATCCACGGGAGAAGCGGGCACGCTCGTCGCCGCCTTCGATGGCAGCCATGGGTGGTTCTGGCGCAATCGTTCAGGCGCAACCGTCACCGTGACCCTCAAGACCGACGGCAGCTACTCCGATATCAAGCGCGTGGTCTAGATCACGCTCTGGCTGAAGGAAGACATCGCCATGCTCTCCGTTCTGACTAATCGCACTTATCGTCACCTGTTTCTTGCGCAGGTCATCGCGCTTGTCGGAACGGGGCTGGCCACGGTCGCTCTGGGCTTGCTGGCCTACGATCTCGCCGGTGCCGACGCCGGCGCGGTCTTGGGAACGGCCCTGGCCATCAAGATGGTCGCCTATATCGGCATCGCCCCCCTCGCGGGCGCTTATGCCGACAAATTACCACGCAAACGTCTGCTTGTAGGAATGGACATTGTCCGTGCCGGCGTGGCGCTCCTGCTCCCCTTCGTCGATGCGGTCTGGCAGATCTATCTGCTCATTTTCCTGCTACAATCGGCATCGGCCGTGTTCACGCCTACCTTCCAGGCCACCATACCCGACATCCTGCCCGACGAAGAGAAATACACCAAGGCTCTGTCCCTGTCCCGACTGGCCTACGATCTCGAAAGCCTCATCAGCCCGGTCCTGGCTGCCGCGCTACTTGTTATCATAAATTTCCATTGGCTATTCGCGGGAACGGCTATCGGTTTTGTAGTCTCTGCGTTGCTCGTCATGAGTGCGGCTCTGCCGTACAGAAAATCGACCGCAAAGCGTGTCGAGGGCGTCTGGCGTAAAACCACGCGCGGTATGCGGGTGTATCTCAAGACCCCGAGGCTTGTCGGCTTGCTGGCGGTCACCCTGGCAGCGGCAGCCGGCAGCGCCATGGTCATCGTCAACACGGTCGTGATCGTGAAGAACATGGGAGGGACGGAGGGCGACGTCGCGCTGGCTCTGGCGGCTTACGGAGCGGGCTCGATGCTGGCTGCGCTCGCCCTCCCGCGCATCCTGGCACGAATTAACGATCGCACGATCATGATCGCTGGTGGCGGCCTCTTGCTGGTCACGCTGGCAACGATAGGGCTGGTGTTCGGGCAGGTGGAGACCCAAACCTTTTGGCCGGTTCTGCTTGTGGGCTGGCTGACGATGGGTATCGGGTATTCGCTTTGTGTCACGCCCAACGGAAGATTGCTCAAACGCTCGTCGGCGGATGCGCGAACGTTTCGAGGAAATGCGCGGTCATTTGCGCAAGGACATCGAACGCGTCGAAGAACCCCAGCTGCGGGCGATGTTCGAAACCGCAGCCGAGGTCATCGGCGGGCTGCATAAGGCGTTCTCCGATTACGAGAAGAAGAACGAGACCGCCTGGCAAAAAGGCAATGATTGAGGCCCCGATCCCCAGCTGCAGCCAGTTAAACGGATCGGACAACAACATTTAGCCGGCGCTTCCTGTATTGGCTTTTTGTCGATCGCCACTTGATTGCCGGAGGCTCTCATGGGGTATTTTCCAATGCGTAAGCCACGACGGCATCGCTGATCGGAGTCTCCATAAAGTGGTGGCCACCAGCCATGATTACGACAAATTGACGACCGCCCTCCTCGTAAGTCATCACATTTGCTTGCCCGCCGCCCGGCAGCCTATCGGTCCACAGCGTCTCACCGGTTTCGACGTCGATTGCGCGAATGAGGTTGTCGGTCGCGGCTGCGATGAACATCAGCCCTCCGGCCGTGACCACTCCTCCGCCATTGTTAGGTGTCCCGATCGTGAAGGGTATCCCCAGTGCGAGGCCCCAGGGTCCGTTTTCACGCGCAGTGCCAAAAGGCCTGTCCCAAAGCGTTTTGCCAGTCTGCAGGTCAATTGCGCGCAGACCCCCATAGGGCGGTTCCTTACACAGCAACTGCGTGAGACCAAGTCGCCAGCCGGCATTTACGTCTATTGCATACGGTGTCCCGACTTGCGGATCGCCTGCACCTTCCGGTCCGCCATTGCCGGAGTTCCCCGCCGGCCCTCTCGGTTTCCAACCCTTCTTGTCGGCCACCGAGCGAGGAACAAGCCGGTTGTGATTGGGCATGTCATTGTAATTCGCGTAGATCACGCCGCGGCGGGGATCGACCGCTACAGAGCCCCAGTCCGAACCGCCATTATAGCCAGGATACTGGATCCATCGGCGGTCAGTCGTTGGAGCGGTGTAATAGCCTTCATACGCCGACTGCCGGTATTGAATGCGGCAGATCATCTGGTCGATCGGCGTCATGCCCCACATGTCCCGCTCTTCCAGCGAAGGCTTGCGAAGAGTGGCAAAGCCCGAAAAGGGCTGGGTCGGCGAGCGCTCGGAGGGTTCGACCCCGCCTTGTGGCACGGGCCGTTCTTCCACGGTGTGAAGCGGTTCGCCGGTCCGGCGATCGAGTAGATAGAGCTCTCCCTGCTTCGACGGGAGAAGGATCGCGGGCGTTCCGTCGGGCAGATCGACAAGCGAGGCCTGGCTCCCGAGGTCGTAGTCCCAGACGTCCTTATGAACGGTCTGAAAATGCCATCGTGGTTCGCCCGTTTCGGCATCAAGCGCCACCAATGATGTCGAGTAGCGATTTTCTTGGGAGCTCCGGTCCGAACTCCAGTAGTCAACCGCGCTGTTACCCATGGGCAGGTAGACAAGCCCCAGATTTTCATCTGCAGACGCAGTTGTCCACATGTTGGGCGTTCCGCGCGTGAACTCTTCGTCAGGCTCGGGCTGACCGTACTCACCCGGCCGGCCCATGTCCCAGGCCCAAGCGCGTTCACCTGTGACGGCATCGAACGCCTGAATTACGCCTGACGGCGCACTGTTGCGCTGACCGTCCATGACCTGATGGCCGGTTACGATATTGCCGCGCACGATCACCGGAGGCGCGGTGATCGCAGCCATACCCGGGTAGACCACCCCCATTCCCTGTTTGATGTCGACCTGACCATTGAGACCGAAGTCAGCACACGGTCGTCCAGTCTCCGCATCAACGGCGATAATCCGTCCATCGAGAGTTCCCTCTATAATGCGCAGCGAACAAGGCTGAGCGCGGGGCCCTTGGGTCAGTTCCAATCTGTCCGGGTTTGAAACCGGCGCTCGAAAGGCAGTCACGCCCCGGCAGCTAGCAGAGTAGGGAATGGCGGCATTGGAGACTTTTGGATCGTAGCGCCAGATTTCCCGGCCGCTAATGGCATCCAGCGCGATCAGAATGTTTTTGGCGGAGCAGAGGTAGAGACGGTTGCCGATCTTGAGCGGCGTCGTTTCAGCGGCGTATTTCCCTTCGCCGGCCCCTTGGGGCAGGTCGCGCGTATGGGCGACCCACACCCGCTCGAGCTGACCGACATTTTCGGAAGTGATTTGTTTAAGGCCTGAGTAGCGCTGGCCAGCGAATGTCCCGCCCCACGCTGGCCAGTCGGAGGCTGGCGCTTGCGCTGGAGCCGCCCCCGCAAGGGCCGGCAGAGGACCGATTGGGCGGTCGGGATGCAACCATGCGGCGCCCCAGAACACCAGCGCGAGGAACACCATAGACAATGCAGCACCGGCAAGTCCGACAGGCCAGCGAGGCCCTCGGTCGAGGGTCGGCGAAACGAGCGAAACACACGCTAGTAAAATCGCGGGACCCGTGAGGCGCGGCACCAGCGCCCAAGCATCAAGTCCGCTTTCCCAGAACGCCCAAGGGACGGTCGCAACGAAGATTGCGAGGAAAATCCATGCTCCAAAACTTTTTCCACGGAACAGAAAGAATCCGGACGCAAGTAGTCCCGCGCCCGCGAGCAGATAATAGGCAGACCCACCCAGGGCGACGAGCCAGCCTCCGCCAGCAAGAAGGATGAGACCTATCAGCGCAATTACGACGCCAAGGGTTCGCGCCAGCCAAAGCGAGCGTTGCTCGCGGGGTTCCGAGATCACTTCCATGTTAGGGCTCTCCCAATTGGCGTCGGATGGGTCTACTCCGATCAACTCATGCCGCATGCAGCCGATCCAAAGACTTCAATATCATACTTCTCACCGCAGCCGAACGCGTCGTTGGAGCCGCAATTTGCTCTCCCGTTTGTGCTCAGAATAATTGCGGATAGAGTTCAAGTATTCTTCAGCCCAGCGAGAGTTACAGTGTACAAACACTCAAAGTTGAGTAAGTTTAGAATGCTCGGTGTTGGGCATAACGACGAAGTTTTTTCAGTCGAGTAGGTTGATTTTGCAGGAAACGTGTTTAGCAGGTTCATCCACAAGACGCAGGGTCAGCGGTCAAGGCAAAGTTGCAAGAAAACCGTGCGCCATCGAGCCGATTAAACGATCCTGAAGGCGATCGATTTCCCAAGCGACCAGTATGATCGCACTCCAAATTGCTGAGTTCTTCAAGGGCGAAAGCATCGCGTTGAAGCGCATGTTACGTGCCTGCGGAACAATTGTCCGCGCAAACAAATGTAGAGGTTCGACGGGTTCGCGATAAGGTCACACGACTGCGCAGTTGCCGGGTCGTATTTCTTCGACACCATTGGCCAGAAACCACCGCGATTTGCCTCGGACTTTTGCCGCATTGTGATAGCAGACATCGGTCTCGCCGGTGCGTGGATCAACCAAGACGGCCCATTGATGGTCACCGCAGTTGTGCACCTGGCAACCCCAAGAACCGACCTTACCCAGGTATGTCGCGATCGGAGCGGAAGGACCTCCAGGCATCGCCATCGCCTCGAGTACGGAGGCGTCGGTCACGGTCTTCTGGCTTCCCGCTTTGACCATTGGGTGTTCGTTCCAGGAAACACCAGAGACCTCGTCGAACGGGAATTTGCCAACATAGTTTGTCAGATCTGGCGCGGTGCCGCTCGCCTCGGGTTCTATCGCTGGAGTGATGCCGATGGCAGCTCCGGGCGTCGCGGATGCTGCACCAACGACGGGAAGAGCATCGCCGGTCAAAGTGATCTGTTCGCCAGCGAAGTTTGGTTCCCCATTTTCGTTGCCAATATCCGCCTCCGCAGTATCGCTGCCATTGCATGACACGAGCAGGGCGGCGAGCCCGGTCAGGGTGAGTTGGTGTCGCTTTCGCATCGAAGAGATACCTACGGTCAATGCGACTCAGGTGCACCATACCTGCGCGGAGTGGCCGCGCCAATGCAAATGTGGGGAGAATTTGACCATCACCCAGAGACCTATACATGATCCACTCGGATGGTTGCACAACAAGCACACGTCTACTCACAAAATCAGCAAGTCCGTTGATGAACGAAAGTAGGGGTTTTCGAAAACCCCGACCCTAATGACCGAGTTAGACCGGTACGGTCGTTACGTCGGTGAGATGATCTTTTTGCGCTTCCGGAATTGCTTCCAAACGCGTTCTGCCGTCACCAAAATCGTGCTTTCCAATAGACGGAGAGTCTCCAGTAAGGAGAACGTTCGTTAGACGGTCAAGAGAGAGATGCCATAATAACGGAGGCGAGCGCGCTTATATAGATCTTCCACCGAAAGATGCTCGTCCGACTCGAGAAGGATACGGAACATCTGCCTTCGCTGTTCTAGGGTCGCTACAGACCTAGATATTGGACGGCACACTAAAATTCGATTGATCCAGCTTGATTTTCCTCGAAGCCAGCGCAACGTGGTTTATTTGTGATGTTTTAAGCGGCAACTTGCTCGATACCACGAGCAAAAGGCGGCCCGTCCCGCGGGGGACGGACCGCCCGCCGAGTGACCTGGACCTGTCAGGAGGGGTCAGGCAGCCTGCTCGGCAAGTTCGTCAATTGTGTCCTCGCGGACAGGTTCGTGGGCTTCGGCATCTGCCAGCGCGACATCCTCGGTATCGGCGAAGCGCATGATAGAGGGCACCCAGGCTTGCGCCCGTTCCTTGATATCTGCCTCGCCGATGAAGTTGCCCGAGAAAATGCGTTCGGCAGCGCTTGCCAGTTCGGCCTTCTTCGAGCCAGCATAGCGACTGACCAGTTCGGGACCGCCGGCAGCATCAAGCGCTTCGAGTGTGCGGGCCTTGGCCACGCGGTCGAAGTAATTCGCCGCCGTGGGCCGCCACCAATGCGCCGTCTCGATTTCGAGCAACGAGCCGAGCGCCTCGTGCAGCGGCACCGAGCGTTCGCCTTCGCAGGCCAGGCTGGCGACAAGCGTGCGTGCGACGACATGGCCGAGCCAGGCCGAGCGCGCCTCGTCAGACAGTGCCCGGAACCTGGCAAACCGCTCGACGTCGTTTTCGCCAGCACGCCAGCTTTCATCGAGCGATCCTGCAAACTCGGCCATAGCAGCACTTGCCGGTGCATCCTTGGCTTCGAACCCGGTAACCGGGCCGGATGCCACCGAACCGACCAGCGTCGAGGCCTTCTTTGCGCGCCAATCGTGCCCGTCGGCATCGGCGAGCGTGAAGACCATGAAGTCGAGCGCCAGTGCCGGATCGTTGGCGAGATGGATCGCCAGGATGTTGCGGCGCTGCATGGCCAGTTCGTCGAGCAGCCGCTGGGAGAGCGAGCTCCCCTTTGGCTTCGCCGTTCCGGATTCCTCGACTGCCTCGACCACACCTTCGTCGGTGATGACCTCGGTCTTGGTGTAGTACTGCGGGACCAATGTTGGCTCGCCATTGCGAGAGAGGACTAGGAAGGCACCGGCCTCGGATTTCAGTTCATCGGCGAGTAGCGGCGGCCGGTCATTGAGCGCGCGCATGGCGCGGTCGATGACGACGAGTTCCTGTTCTGCCTTGGCGACCTCGTCCTCGTCGCTGTCTTCGTCTTCGAGCACGGCGGCGACGCGGTCGTAGTCGGCCTCGAGCTCGCCGAGCTCCTGCGCTTCCTGCTCGGTCATTGGCGCAGGCTCGCAGGGCAAGCGACTGAGACCTTCAACAAGGTCATGGCTGACATAGGTGCCAAGGGTCGGGCGCACCCAGGCAAGGCCATATTCGAGCGCGGTCTTTTCCGCCGCCTCTTCCATGACCTTGTGCGCGAGGTCTTCGAGCAGCGCGACGTCGATCCAGCTCTCGCTGGCATCGTCGTCGAACAGTTCGCGTTCGATCCGGCCACCCGCAGTGAGGTAGGCATCGCGTCCGACGAGAACCGCTCGCGGATCGGAGCCACGAACAGTTGCGTCGAGCACCATGCGGCGGATCGTGTCGGGCGTGATCTGGTACCAGGCGTCCTGCAGCTCGGCATAGACATGTGCCTGGCGCTCCGCGTCAGAGATCGCGCCGTAGGCCTTGGCCATGTCGAGCGTGATCGTGCCTTCGGCGAGCGCTTCGAAGACGCAGGGTGCCAGACTTGCCAGGCGCAGACGCCCTTCGACGAACCGGACAGTGAGGCCGAAGCGGCGCGCCACATCTTCGGTGGTAGCCCCTGCCTCGATGATGAAAGCGAAGGCCTGCGCCTCGTCGGCGGGGTTCATAGCAAGACGCTGGAAGTTCTCGGCAAGGCTGGCTTCGCGCACTTCGCTTTCCTCGCCTTCGATGACGAGGCAGGTGACTTCGTGCGTGTCAGGCAAGGTGTCCTCTTCGGCCAGCGCCTGCAGCGCGGCGAGACGGCGGCCGCCGGCCTCGACTTCGAACTTGCCGCGCTTTCCTTTGCGCACGACAAGGTTCTGCAGCAGACCCCGCGCGGCAATGTCTGCCCGCAGCTGGAGATCGGCCAGCATGTCGCTCGACTTGCGAACGTTGCGCGGGCTCGGGACGAGCTTCTTCAAGGGAATCGACTGGATCATGGGTGTTCTCCTGATGGAATGAAGGCGCAGGTGAGGATCACGAGGCCCACAAGCCCAAAGGGCTCCCTCCACTCTCTTCAATGGGTGTGGCGACCATCTATGCTACCGGGATGGGGCGATCAGGGATCGGCTGAGATCCGTCCATGAGAGCAGTTGTTCTCGATGCGCGAACCCATTCGCAGGCCCGTCATCAGCGGGCACAGGCAGATCAGTCGCCCGGACTTGAGGAAGGACGTGATCAGGCTCCGGCGTACGCGACACGGGAGCTTATCGGTTCATTCAGACACACGGAGGGGAGGAGAGAAGGGGAAACTTAAGCGCAATCGGAGGCAGCGCTCAGCTTCTTCCGGACCCTGACCTCTTCAGCGGAGCCTATGCCTGTCCGCTGCTAAGCAAGCGCTCTTCGAGAAGCGTCCGAAAATCCCGACGCGCATCAGCGATTACGAACACGGTCACCTGACCGGGTGCTGGCTCGGGCTGATACCCGTAGATTATGCGGAACGGAAAGCGCGACAATTGCCGAAAGTCGGTGATCCCGAGAGCCTCAAGTTCCGGTGGAACCGGTCCTTTCTCAGGATTGTTCACAAGGGAGCCGATAGACGCGACAAGGTCATCGAGCAGTGCGTCCGCACCATCGTCGCCATCCGGCCCGCGCTGCGTCAGGCGGCGCTGCCAGATACCCACCAGATCGCGCTCCGCACCGGAGGTGATCTCGATCGCTACAGCGGCCGCCATCATTCAGTTTGACTTACCTCGTACGCGATCCGCGAGGCCTGCCACCGGGCGGGTCCGACCGGCGGCAACATCGGCCTGTCCGAGCGCCAGAAGTTTAAGCAGAGCGAGCGTTTCTTGTGCGCGCTCGTAGCTGGCGACATCCTGCAGAACTGCCTTGGCTTCGCCATTCTGCGTGATGACCATTGGCCCGGCGCCATCTCCAATCTCCCGGATAATTTCTGCACTGTGGGCCTTCAGATAGCTGATCGGTTTGATGCGCTGGTCCAGTTTCATAGAACACCTTAGGACTGAATTTGGTCTCCATATAGACCCGATTTGGGCAAATGAGAAGTTCAAGACTTGATTGCGATGCTTTGGAGGGTCTCGCTTGCTCTCGGCGTCGGGACAAACAGCCGCGTGCGGTAGCGAATGATCTCGGTGAAGCAGCCCTTGTTCTTGTACCAGTCGAGGCGATCCGGCGAGAATCCGGTCAGTTCAAGGCGCTGTTCGCCGCCAACCAGCGAACGCTTCACTGTGAGTGGATCGTGGCTTGCGAGGCCCAACGGTTTGCCGCTGGCGAGGACGAGATCGCCGATCTGGTCCGGCGCCGGACCGGTAACTCCGGAGAGGCCAAAGGTCTCAGCGATCGCAGCGAGATCGATATCGAGCACTTCGCGGCCGATGATCGACTGACCGTCCTCGGCAACGAGCCGGGTGACGCGGACATGATCGCCCGGCAGACGTTTCCACACCGGGAGCAGCAGCCCGGTGGCGAGATGCACGCGCTCGGTCACCGGTGACTTGGCCGCTCGCTCTTCCTCGGCACGCCAGGCCCTCGTGAATGCGGTGACGCCAATTTCTTCCCAGTGGCTTTCAGCGAGTGCCTCGATTGTCCAGTTCGCGGAGTTGAGCGGGCGCAGAAGGCGTCGGCGTTCGATCACGGCCCCGTCGTCGGTGATGAGACGGCGGGTCGGAACCGACAGCGCGACCTTGCCCGAGCGCGCATTGCGCATCGGGATCGCGTGCGAACTGCCAATCTCGTGCATCCGCACTAGGCGCTTCAATCGCAGAGGCCGAAGGTGCCTCGTCACTTCGAGCGAGACGAGACGGGTCTCGGCACCGATCACAGGGTCTGTGCGCAGGAGTTCATCGGCGAGCACCGTGAAGCGATCGACCCTCACGGTTTCCAGTCCCTGATCAAGCGTTCCGGCTTCACGCGCAGCTTCGATCCGCGCTTCGACGAGACCAAGGTATTCGTCGAATATGGCGTTCTGGAGCGCGATCGGCAGCGCGAGAATGCGGTTGAGCCAGCGTTGGATCGTGGGGAGATTATCGGTCAATCCGCCATCGGGGCTTTCAAGTCGGAGGCCGGTCCGCTCGACGAAATTGCCGAAGCTCGTGGCCTCGAGCTTGCCGTCATAGAGCAGCTGGAACCAGCGGCTGAGCGCTTCGCGCGCGTAGTCGCTTTCGAGATTGTCGGCCGGGTCGAACAGGTTCTGTCCGCCGGTCTGGCGCTGGCCGCGCGTCAGCGCGCCCAATGCGTCGAGCCTTCGCGCAATGGTCGAGATGAACCGGCGCTCGCCCTTCACGTCGGTGGTTACCGGCCGGAACAGCGGGGCCGAGGCCTGGTTGGTGCGGTTGGTACGGCCGAGACCCTGGATGGCGTTGTCGGCGCGCCAGCCCGGCTCGAGCAGAAAATGGACCCGGCGCTGCTGGTTCCGGCAGCCAAGGTCGGCATGGTAGGATCGCCCCGTGCCGCCCGCATCCGAGAAGACCAGGATACGTTTGGTCCCTTCCATGAAGCTCTGCGCTTCGGCGACATTGGCACTGGGACTACGCCGTTCGAGACGTTGTTGACCATCGCGGCCCGATACCAGCCTGCGGGTCCGGCCCGTAACCTCGGCGACGGCCTCGGTCCCGAAATGCTCGATGATCGCGTCTAGCGCAGTGGCGATGGGCGGCAGCGCACAGAGCTGCTCGATCAGCGCATCGCGCGCGGCGATGGCGCGCGGGCAGAAAACGGGATTGCCCTCCTCGTCACTCATCGCCTCGGAGCGAAGATTGCCATCGTCGTCGGCGAAGACCTGCATCAATCGCACCGGAAAGCTCTTGGCGAGGTAGTCGATGACATATTCTTTGCAGTCGCAGTTTATGTCGAGCGTCGCAGCCGGAGGCGCGGGATTGCGTCGGTTCGTCATGATTTTACTCCAGATAATTGTGCGGTTGGGGCAGCGTGGCCGAAGGCTATGCCCGCTTGCGGACGTCGT
>NZ_JBSXOM010000019.1:0-40626 GCF_056859455.1 Qipengyuania sp. L-5Y
AGACAGGATGTGTTCGATTACATCGAGATGTTCTACAACCCGATACGCAAGCATGTGAGAAACGGGATGCTGTCACCCGTAGAGTTCGAACGGCAGCAGATGATGAGCACCGAGGGCGTCTAGAAAACTAGGGGCTATTCATTCGAACTTCGGTTCGGTCGAAGTCTGGTTCGCTCATTAGGCAAAATCTTAATCCTCACGGCATCCCTCAAGGTACTCCGCTTTCGGGCCTTTACGCTAATATAAGTATGCTCGACGTAGATGCGAAACTTTATAGATATGTCAGGTCACTGAGGGGCAGCTATCGACGCTACTCAGACGACATAGCGGTGGTCATTCCCGGCGCTGTGGATCCTAAAACTGTTATCGCGAAGATCGAAGAAGTTCTACAAGAGGTTGGATTGCACCTAAGCAGCAAAAAGACCGATACCAGTTCATTCTCTGTCGTTGGAGACAGAATAAAAGCCACTAAGCCCTTTCAATATCTCGGTTTCACTTTTGACGGTTAACGTAAACTCATTCGCCAGTCATCTTTGACCCGCTATTACACAAAAATGCATAATGGAATACGGGCGAAAGTACGAGCGGCCAAAAACAAAGGGGTCGCTCGGGAAGAGATATACCTTCGGGAGCTCTACCGAAGGTATACACATTTCGGTAAAGATAGAAACTTTCCGAGGTATGCCTATCGCGCAGCACGTATTTTGGACGCGCCAGAGATCGGAAAGCAGTTGAGGAACCATATGGGCGCGTTTCGGACTGCTCTTAAATATTATTTGGACCGCGCTTACGATTAGATGTTTATCAAAAGAGTGATTGTTCGAAGCAGTCAGTGAAACTTTAGCTAAAGTCGTCCCAACGAAGAAAGTTGGAATTACTTTCCTGTCCTAGATGCACTGCCTTGTATAACTGGATCGGTTCTCTGCCACTGTGCCTACAGGTGGACCCACATCAGTCGTTCTGCTTTCGCCCTCCAACGCCGGGCGTGACGTGTCAGCGTCGCTTGGCTTTGCGGCATAAGCCGCGGCGACCGGTCGACCTTGCCTCTCCTATCGGCTCGGGACTTTCGCCGATCGAAATTGCGGGAGCTGCCGCATGAAAGCGGACAACATCCCACCCCCGCTAAAGCCCCTAATCACGCATTAATGGCCACAACGCCAAAACCTGCTATATAGCCGTCATCGCCGGACCGATCACGGGCCTTTCGGTGACTGAGAGAAGCTTCGGCATTGCTCCCGCCTAGCGTAGTGGAGCGGTCGCATGCCCACCCAAGTCTTTATACCCCTTCTCGTCGTGACGGCGTTCGTCAGCGCGTGGCTTCTGGGCGAGTGGATTATCCGCCACCGTCGCTCCGGCAGCTAGGCGCGCCGCCGCGCGCGAAAAAGGCGCTGTCCTACACGCGATTATCTCTATAGCTGGACCGGTTCCCTTCCACTTTCGCAAGGTGAACCCATGTCCTTCATGCCCGCCCGTCAGGGTCGTTTCATCTCCGCCGCCGAGCTTGCCGAGGCCGAGGCCGCCAGGCGCGCCGAAACGCGTGCCAAAGCCGCCAAAGCGTCTGCCGCTCCCACACCGGAAGACCCCGCCGAACCGCGCGCCCGCAGCGGCGCGGCGCTGCGTCAGCGCGGGGAAGGGCGGGGCGCTCCGCCTCCACCCTGCGCAGAACCCGCGCCTGCCCCTGCCGACTTCACCCCTGCCGCCGCGGCATCGCCCGATCCCGCGCCCGCCGCATCGCCTGCGCCCGCCAGTTTCCCCGCGCTGGTCGAGGATCTGCTCGGCGACGAGACGCGCGCCCCGCAAACGCAGTTCACGCTCGACCTGCGTATCGCCTTTCTCGAAGCGCTGGCGGTCAGCGGCAGCGTGCGCTCCGCCGCGCGGCGGGTGAAGGTGTCGCACCAGAGCGTCTATCGTGCGCGCCGCTCCAGCGCTCCCTTCGGGCGCGCCTGGGATGCGGCCATGGTGATCGCGCGCGGGCAGGCGGAGGCGCTGCTGGCCGATTACGCCATGTCCGGGGTGGAGGAGGAGGTCTGGTATCACGGCGAGATCGTCGGCACGCGGCGGCGCGTGAGCGACCGGCTGCTGCTCGCCCATCTCGGCCGTCTCGACCGCATGCGAACCGACGCGCGGATAGAGGCGCTGGCGGAAGATTTCGACGGCCTGCTGCTCCGTATGCGCGCCGGCGAGCCGATCGACGTGAATCTGGGCGAGGGGGCCATGCCCGCCGCCGCCGGTCCCGACACCTCCGCTCGCCCTCAGCCTGTCGAAGGGCATGGCCCAAACCACACCCCCGGCACCCCGGAGATTTTATCGCCTGGACAGTGTAACACCCGGTCCATGTCTGCAGCGGAGGATGCCGCGCCACCGCGCGAGGAACGCCATCCCGACGAACCGCCTTGCGACTGCATCGCCGCGCGCAACGGCACCGATGGCGGCAGGCCGCATTACCGCATGGGCAAGGACGGCTTCGAACCCGTGCTGAGCGCGAAGGGGGAGGGGCCATGCTGCGGCGAGCCGCGCTGGCCCGCCTGCCGCGCCTGCCCGCATTACCCGCCCGTCGCGCGTCTGCTCAACGAGATGGAGGACCGGCGCCCCCTCGATGCGCCTGAGCCGGACGAGCTGGGCGGCGATCCTGCGCAGATCGAGGAATGCCAGATTGCCGCCTTCGAGGCGGGGGACGAGGACTGGTGGCGCTACGGCGTGGACTTCGTCGCCTACGCGAAGAACGAGTTCGGCGACTGGGCACCCATCGAGGACCAAGACGAAGCGGACACGGGCAGGGCTTCCGGGCTGAAGTAGGGCGCTGGCGAGGGGCTTGCGGCGGCTCCGGCCTTGCCCGCAGATAAACCGCTGCCGCATCTCGCAACCGCAGCACGTTTCGTCGCAGGGGCGGGATAGCGCTGCCGGGCGGGGCATTGGGTGGGTGATGGACCCGGCTGCGGGGCGAGATGATCCCTCCCCTCCCTCACGAACCCCGCGGCCGGCTCCTCCCTCTCCCCCTCACGATGATGCAAGCAGGCAGGGCCGGTGCGCCGGTTCGCTCAGACCGAGATGATGCCGAACTTCACGCCCTTGACTGCCGCGGCGGACCGGTCGTTCACCTCCAGCTTGGCGAACAGCCGCTGGATATAGGTCGATACGGTGGGCAGGCCGATGTTGAGGATCGATGCGATCTCCGAATTGGTCTTGCCGTGCGCGATCCAGTGCAGGATCTCCACCTCGCGCGGCGCCAGCTTTGGGAACACGCCCTGCTGGTTGATCCGGTCCAGCTGCGTGTGCGCCGCCTGCATGATCGCCTGCAATTCGTCGATATCGGCGCGCTGCAGCACTTCGGGGCCCGTCACCTGTCCCAGCGCAAAGATGCCCATCTGCTGGTGCGATCCGAATGTGGGGATCAGGAAGCCGTCGGTAATTCCGCCCTCGCGCGCGCGGCCCACGAACTCGCGTTCCGCCGGCGTCAGCGTCCCGCTTTTCCACACGTCGCTCAGCTGGATCGGGTGCCGGTGCCGCGCCACATATTGGGGGAAGGGGTCGGACTTGCTCAGCCCCTCGTCGCGATAAATGTTCCGCCACGCCTCCGGCAGGCCGCGCAATTCGAAAACCATGGCGCCCGGCTCCTCCGTCGACGGCACCATGTACCCGAACCCCTCGAACCCCTGTTCGCGGAAATGGGCCCCGAGCATGTCGAGCAGCGAATCCCGATCGGGGCACGCCTTGATCCGTTTGAGCAGCTCGATCACGCGCAGATCCCTATGTCCGTCATGCGGATGACATTGATTCGAATGACATCCAATATCATGTCATACTGCACAATGTCTCGCATTCTTGGCACCTAATCAGTTACACGTAGTTAATCATTATGAACGGAAAGTTCATGGTGGCATAAAAAACAGGGTCGAAAACGTGCAAGACAGACAATTCATCGTGGTGGACCGCGACTTTTCTTGTCGCAATCAGCTCGCCCACAATCTCTCCCGCAAGGGTTACGTAATCCCCCTCGACCGCATGGAAGAGCTTGGTACGCAGCGTCCCAAGGATGCCTGGGTCTTCGTCGGCGACGATGGCGATCAGGTCGAAGCCGCGGCCGATGTGCTCGACCGTGAACTCGAAAGTTTTCCCCTTGTGGCCTACGGCCGCACCCCGCAGATGAGCCGCGTCCTCGAACTGACCAACGGCCCCTGCGTCGGCTATGTCCAGTGGCCCACCGACGGGATTGAATTCTGGCGCAGCTTCGAAGCGCTTGAAAAGCGTATTCCGCTCCGCTCGGAAGCCGCCCAGGTCGCCGCTCGCGCCCGCCGCATGCTCGCGGTCCTTACCGATCGCGAACGCGAAATCGCGGAAGGCATCTCGCAGGGGCTGTCGACCAAGGAAATGGCCGAACCGCTCGGCATCAGCCCGCGCACCATCGAGGTGCACCGCGGCAATATCCTCGCCAAACTCGACGCGCGGAATATGGCGGGGCTGGTCCGGCTCGTGGTTGAATCGGAACTGTCGACGGCCAGCTGACCCGCCGGGCGGGCAGGGGCTGTTACGCCGCTAAATCCAGAACGGCGAGTTCTACCGTTCCGCTTCCCGGGCCGATCAGCCCGAGTTCCGTCGCCGCAGCGCGGCTCACATCGATGACCCGGTTTCCATGGAAGGGCCCCCGGTCGTTGATGCGGACCGTCACCGTTTTCCCGTTACGCGGGTTCGTTACTTCGACCAGGCTGCCGAATGGAAGCGTCCGATGCGCTGCCGTCATCGCGTTCATGTCGAACTTTTCGCCACTGGCGGTGGGCCGACCATGGAAGCGGCGGCCGTAATAGGAAGCGACCCCACCCCCGATCGCCGTAGCGACAGGCGATGCATCGACGGGTGGATCGATATGCGACAGGTCGATGGCATTGGCCGCCGGTGCCGGCGCAGTCGGAAGCGCCGTGCGCGCGACCAGATTGGCGTCGAACGCGGCACTGGCGGTCGCGGTGTTGGCGTTCTCACGCGGCTGAGCCGCGGTTGCGGGCAGCGCAAGGGCTGCAAGAAGTACTATGCTGCGAAGCGCGCGATTGGCCATAATTCTGGACCTCCCGTTCGGTTCCGGCGTCTATACGGGAGCCTTTCGCAGGAGTCCTTAACACGGCAGCCAACTGCCCCATTCGTGCCACAGTTCATCGTAGATCGGGAACGACAATGCGCTTTCCTACCGTATTTCGTGGCTGATAGGGGCGACGGATACCAAAGCTGGTTCCATGATTCCCGCTCCCATTTTCCGGTCGCGGCAAAGCAAATGGGGCCGGCATTGCTGCCGACCCCACTCTCACCGATGCGTGGTCATGTCCGAAGACGAGAACTTGGCATCCGATGTTTTCCCTTCTGAGCATCCGAAGATGTTCGTCCGGTTCTGTCACCGGCGCTCGCACCGGCATCCGGTTCCGTCCGGCGGCCTACCCGGTCGAGTGCGCCAGGTCCGAGGACCCTCGCTTCTGTCCCAGGCCGGCCAGCGATGGGCGGCACCGAGATCGCGCTTCCCATAATGGTCGTTCGCTTTCATCAGCGTCATGGATCCAGTCCGAAGACCTTTTCTTCTGATGCTTCATCAGCAGACGACCGGTTAGCCCGATCCATAAAAGAAGTTTTCTGTGCTCCGTCATCGACCCACTTGCGTCAGACCGAAGTCTTCAGCACGTCAGTCTCTGGAAACACATGGACAGCTTCTTCCATGTCTTCCCGGTTTGGATATTCTCCGTAATTTCAAGCCTTTAGGCTCTCAATTTCGTCGAATGTCCGTGCCGTTCCGATGACTTGAAGCTGCTCCCGATGCAGTGATTCGTCCAGCGTGCAAGGCGCGAGTTATCCACTTTCCCCAGATTTGCTTGTGGAGGAAGGTGGATAACCAAACACTTTATCGCAAAATCATAATGTCAGAGGACTTGGCGACGTAATATTACACTGCCTTGAGCTCTTGTCAGCGTAATTACCGATCGCGTTTTGCGAGAAGGCGGAGACGCAGAGCATTGAGCTTGATGAAGCCTTCGGCGTCTTTCTGGTCATACGCGCCCGCGTCATCTTCGAAGGTCACATGGGCTTCGGAATAAAGCGAGTTGGCCGATTTGCGCCCGACGACCATCGCATTGCCCTTGTATAGCTTCAGGCGAACGGTGCCCGATACCTTTTCCTGACTGAGGTCCACTGCGGCCTGCAGCATTTCACGCTCAGGACTGAACCAGAGGCCATTGTAGACCAGTTCGGCATAGCGCGGCATCAGCTCGTCCTTGAGATGTGCGGCGCCCCGGTCGAGCGTGATCTGCTCGATGCCGCGGTGGGCCCGGGCATAGATCTCTCCGCCGGGCGTTTCGTACATTCCCCGGCTCTTCATCCCGACAAAACGGTTCTCGACCAGATCGAGGCGGCCGATGCCATGTTTGCGACCCAGATCGTTGAGCGCTGCGAGCAACGTTGCAGGGCTCATCGCCTCGCCGTTCAAAGCGGTGCCATCGCCTTTTTCAAAGTCTATAGTGATGTATTCGGGCGTATCGGGCGCATCTTCCGGATGGTCGGTGCGCGAGTAGACGTAATCCGGGGTTTCCTCCCACGGATCCTCGAGCACTTTGCCTTCAGACGAGGTATGAAGAAGGTTCGCGTCGGTCGAAAAGGGGCTTTCACCGCGCTTGTCCTTGGGCACGGCGATCTGGTGCGCTTCCGCCCATGCGATCAGCGCGGTCCGGCTCGTAAGGTCCCATTCGCGCCAAGGAGCGATGACCTTAATGTCAGGATCGAGCGCGTAAGCCGAGAGTTCGAAACGGACCTGGTCGTTGCCCTTGCCGGTCGCCCCGTGGGCGATTGCGTCCGCGCCGGTTTCATGAGCGATTTCGACGAGGCGCTTGGAGATAAGCGGGCGGGCAATGCTCGTACCGAGGAGATAGTCGCCTTCATAACGGGCATTTGCCCGCATCATCGGAAAAACGAAATCACGCACGAACTCTTCACGCAGATCTTCGATGAAAATGTGCTGGTCCGGAATTCCCATCGCGCGTGCTTTTTCACGCGCAGGCTCGATTTCCTCACCCTGACCAAGGTCTGCAGTAAAGGTGACCACTTCCAGTCCGCGCTCTACCTCGAGCCATTTGGCGATGACGGAAGTATCCAGACCACCGGAGTAGGCGAGGACGACGCGTTTGATATCGGACATGGGGGCACCTTGCTGTTACGCGCGCGCCGCTAGCAGGGGGAGGGGGCGCTAGGCAATCGTTTCACGCTTTGCCCGTCTAAAGCTGAAATGCTCACACGCTTCATGGGCGTGCGCCAGCATCAGCGCAATTGACTGTCCTTGCTTCCCCGGCGGTTGATGCCCGAACTGCGCGCGTTCGCATCACGGCCAGACTGGCAGGCAACGCACCGCTTGACGCCGGGAAGGGCTTCGCGGCGTTTCTCGGGAATCTCCTCCCCACATTCAACGCACCACCGCTCGCTTTCGCCTACCGGCAGACGTGCACGTGCTGCGCTCACCGCGTCGGACACGGTGTCGTCGATCTGGTCCTGTACGGCGCCATCGCGCGCCCAACCGCCTGCCATGAAAGCTCTCCTTCTCTTACAAAGGTAGGAAAGAAAACGAGATAATCAAATCAGGGGAGGCAGGCGTATTACTCGGCAGCTTCGCGCAAAGCCGGATCGAGATGCCATTGTGGCACATTGCCCTCGTCGGCGGCCCGGAGCCGTGCGCTTTCCGCTTCCAGATATTCGCGGGTCATCGGAATGGCTTCGCGATCCTTCACATACTGGATTTGCCAATTGACCATATTGCCGTGCCGAAAGCTCTGCTCTGCCCCAGCCAAATAGAATAACCACATGCGATAGAAGCGTTCGTCGTACAGTTCGACGATCTCTTTTTCGTGAAGGACGGTGCGGTTGTACCATACTTCCAGAGTGTGACTGTAATGGAAGCGCATCGCTTCGACGTCCGTTACCTCCCAGCCGAATTTCTCGCTCTGGCTCACGAGTTCGGAGAGGGCCGGGATGTAACCGCCGGGGAAGATGTACTTGCGCGTCCATTTGTCGGTAAATCCGGGAGGGCCTGCGCGGCCACAGCAGTGGCTCATCATGACGCCCTTGGGCGCCAGCAGACGTGCGGTGTGTTCGAAGAACTGCGGGTAATGCGGCGTGCCGACATGTTCGAGAAGGCCGACCGAACTGATCCGGTCGAAGCTTCCGGTAACGTCACGATAATCCATCAATTCGAACCGCACACGGTCGGCCAGGCCAGCTTCCTCGGCCCGCTCCTGGCAGAAAGCGATCTGATCCGGCGCGAGAGCGACGCCGGTGACTTCCACATCGTAATGGCGTGCGAGGTAGAGCGCGAACCCACCCCAGCCGCACCCGATATCGAGAATTCGCTGGCCCGGCTGCACGTACATCTTGGCGGCTAGATGCGCCTTCTTGTCGAGCTGTGCCTTCTCGAGCGAGGTCGTGGCCGGATCGCCACGGTAATAGGCCATGGTGTACTGACGGTCCTCGTCGAGGAAGCGCTCGTAAAGCTCACGAGTGAGATTGTACGTGTGTTCGGCGTTCTTGCGCGCCTTGTCGCGCGGATTGAGGCTGTCGACTGTCGCGAGCAGTTTCTGGGCAGCCTTGCGCAGCGGTCCCTGCGGTTTCAGCGCCCGTTCGCCATCACCTTTGGCATTCTTGGTCACGAAGAGGACGAGGTCGCGAATATCGTGCGGCTCTTCGACATGAAGCCATCCCCACATGAAAGCTTCGCCCGCGCCGACCTGAGGGTAGCGGGCAATGTGATTGGCCGCTTTCTTGTCGGTCAGGCGGATGTGCAGGGGGGGCTCGCCTTCTGAAGCGGAACCGTACTCATAGGTCGCGCCATCGTAATCGGTGACGACCATCCGGCCCTGCTTGATCGCGGCTTTCAAAAATTTATCGAGCAGCCACATCTGAGGCGATCTCCCTTGTCTGAATTAAAGGCGTCTGTGGGGCACCGGGGGAGGGCAAGTCAATCGAAGCGGGATCGCGGAGCAGAAGGGGCAGCAATGCCTAGATCGATCAGATGCCTGCATACCACTGGTATCCGGCGCGGTCTTCCCAGTAACCGCCTTTGCCGAGGCCCACATCGTCGAGACTGGCGACGGCTTCGATCCCCGTCAGATATTTCGCGTGCTTGTAACCAAGCTGTCGTTCGATCCGCATCCTGAGCGGGGCTCCGTTGCGCACCGGAAGCGCCTGACCGTTCAGCGAGTGAGCGATGATGGTTTGCGGGTGGTACGCATCGATCAAATCGACGCTTTCGTAATAATCGCCGCCGTTCAGATTATCGGCGCAGCGAAAGATCACGAACCTGGCATCGTCGCGCAATTCGGCAGCGTCGAGCAGCACAGAAAGTTGCGGCCCGGTCCATTGGCCGATCGCGCTCCAGCCTTCCACGCAATCGTGGCGGGTGATCTGGGTGCGCTGGGGAAGCCTGCGGATGTTCTCAAGGCTCAGGCTGAGCGGATTTGCGACCAGCCCGGTCACTTCAAGGCGCCAGTTGGCAAAGCCTTCCTCGACATGACGGGGATAGTCGCCGTTTTGCGGATCTGTCGAGCCATTGCCGCGGAAGAAGGGCGAGATGGCGCTGGCCGGATATTCCGGAGCGAGAGCGTCGCGGCTCGTCAGCAGGCGCTGGGCATTCTTGTGCCAACTGTCGGCGGCATCCAGAACCGCTTTGCCCGCGTTCGTTTCGGCTATCCGGTTACATCCGGCGACCAGAGCCGCGCCCGCAGCGACGAGGAAATTGCGACGCTTCATGCCTTGCGCCCTCCCGTAATCATGTCTCGCATCTGGCGGATGGGTCCGGAAAGAATGACCAGCAAAACGTGCAGGATAAAGAACCCGGCGATCGCGAAAGCGAAGATGAAGTGCAGGCTCCGGGCCGACTGTCGTCCACCCAGAAGGTCTACCAGCCATCCGAAGGTCGGCTCCATACCGGGGCTGATGGAGATGCCGGTGAAGATCATCATCGGTAGGAACACACCCAGGACGAGGCCATAGGCGAGTTTCTGGAGGAAATTGTACTTCCCTTCGTGATGATCGAAATTGAGCTTGAGATGTTCGACGACATCGCGCCAGATTGCGGAAGGTCGCCATTCCCTGCGTCTCGTCACGATATCGCGTTTGAAATGGCGATTGACCATCATCGCGATCCACATGAACAGCAGGCCCAATGCGAAAGGCCATGCCATCAGAATGTGCCAGTCCCGCGCAACGGCCAGGCTGTAATACCCCGGTATCGTCATCCAGTCGGGAAAGCGCGGCACCATAAGCCATGCCTGACTGGCTTCGAAGCCCCAGTCGCCCCAGTACAGCCGACGATGCGCGTTCGAGATCGTCAGTCCCGACATGAACAGGACGACCACGCACAGCAGATTGAGCCAATGCCAGAGCCGCGTGCTGAGGGCGTGTCGTTTCATGCGTGCCGTTCCTCCCGGGCAAGGTAGATTACGTCGCGTGGCTGGGAGAGCAGGTGCTGCCCGCTGTCGCAATATAGCGTCTGTCCGCTGGCGAGATGACCTTGCGCGAGGAAAAGGGCGGCCTGCGCCACCTCGTCCTGGCCCGTCTTGCGCTTCAGCAGGTTCATGCGGTGGGAGATTTCGGTTTCCTCTTCGCGCTGATCGTGACTGGCAAGAATGGCGCCGGGGGCAAGGGCATAAACCCGGTCGTCCGGCCTGGCGGCGCCCATGGCCAGCATCGGGACCGTCGATGCCAGCGCGTGCTTGCTCATCGTGTAGCTGAAGAAATCCGGGTTGGGATTGGCGATCTTCTGATCGGTAATCTGGATCACGCGGCGTCCGGCAACTGCACGTGCCGAGCACAGATAGGCCTGCGCCATGAGGGCGGGGGTGCGAGCGTTGATCTGCATCGTGCGTGCATTCGTGGCAGGATCGAGAAAGGTTACATCGTCGGCTTCGAAAATGGCCGCGCAATTGACCAGTGCCGGCCAGTCGGACAGGCGGGCGCTCAGTTCGGTGATCATCTGCGCAGTGGCCGCGTCATCTGCGAGATCGCACTGCACTGTTTCGGCCGAGGAGAGACTGTCCGCCAACGCTGCGGCGTCTTCCCGCGAGGTTCGGTAATGGATCACCACATGCCATCCGGCGTTGCCGAATGCCCGCGCGATCGCCGCGCCGATACGTTTCGCGCCTCCCGTTACGAGAACTGCTGGCCTGGCATCACTCATCGCCGCCGACCATAGCGGCACGCCCGGCAAAGAAAAGGCGCGCCGCCACCGATGGTTCGGTAGCGGCGCGCCGCGAGACCGGTTTCCCGATCAGATCCAGCGATTAGCGGCAGCTCAGGCTGCCCCTGTCGATTTCGCGACCGACAACGCCGCCGACGACACCGCCGAGGATCGCGCCGAGGGTACGATCACCGCGGCCGGCAATTTCGTGGCCGGCAAGGGCGCCGACGCCTGCACCGATAACGAGGCCGGTAGTGCCGTTATCGCGCTTGCAATAATAGCGACCGTCATTGCCGCGCCACATGCGGTCACGGCGGCTGATGCGGCGGGGTTCGTAGTAACGGCCGCGATCGTCATAGACCCGGCCACGGCCGCCACGATAACGACGGTCACGGTCGTGCAGGGCCGCCACGGTCGTGGTCGGGGCAGACGTTTCAACCAAGGCGCTTGCCGAAGTGAAAGGGGCGGGTGCAATTTCGACAGCAGCGGCTGGAGCGGCGATTGCTGCCAGCGAACCTGCGGCGATACCAAGGGCGATCCTGTTCATCTGAAATCTCCTCATTCGTGATTTGTGTGTGGATGACGCTCGAAATCGCCAGAGGCTCCACAACGTCCGATGAACGATCTGTTGTCCTGCCAAAAACGCGATGAGCCGAGCCAAAACACAGGACCAGCCGCTGGTTTTCAGAGCTTTCGGGACAAGGAAAGGCGTACCGCTTCGCTCAGCTTTTCGAGCATGCAAATCTCCTCGAGCTGGTCTGGCGCGGGCTTGAAGGAAGGATCGTAAAGCGCCGCGAAGAGGCGTGCCACGGTCCAGTCCGTCTTGCCTTCATCGACCTTCGTCAGATGATCGCCTGACTGCGCGATGCCTTCTTCGATGACGCGGTAATACCAGCCGCTGATGTGCGTCTTTACGATATGCGCAACCATGCCTTTCCGGCCGAAGCGATGTTCGATCTTCCAGCATGGTTTGCGGGGTTGGCTGACCTCCAGCAGAGCTTCGCCAAGACGGAAACGGTCACCGATGCGGACGTCGGTTTCGACGAGGCCCGTAACCTCGATGTTTTCCCCGAAGGCGGCGGGACCTGACAGCAGATCGTGGCCGCCGAGCCATTCGGCCCATGCGGAATAGTGGTCGTGAGGATAGTGATGCACGGCCATGTCGGGGCCGCCATGGTGCTTGGTGTCGGCGACCATGTCCCCTTCGAGCCCGAAGCTGCGGATCATGACCGGACCCTCCGCAGGCCGCTTGTCGATCGCACTGAGTTCGGCGCCGTTGAAAGGCCGGGGCTGGCCCGTGCACAAGGCTTCGACCACAATCGTCATGCGCAATCCCTCATCCGTCCCGATGGTTCGAGACCCGCACGGTAATAGACATGGACCACATGGACCACTGTCCAGGGCACAAAAATGTCAGCTTGCGAAAGGCCCGGGAACGCGCAGTTTTCCTGAGGGTCCGAGAGTGCCATCTGCCCGTTTCAGCACAGGAGAGGGGTGTAGGAAAGCGCTTAGACCCATAGAGGATCAGGACGGGCGCCGGGTCGTCAAGGCCATCCAGTCGCGCGGTGTTCCATCTGCGCCTTGTCCGGGGAAGATTTCCACACCTTCTATGGCGAAGCCGGCGTTGTAATAGCTGTCTTCGAGCCATTGCGGGTCGGGGAAATTATGTAATCGTCCGAGCAGATCGCGACCTTCGCCATTCCCGAGTTTGTAGCTTGCGAAGTGCCACCCACAGGGGCGCAGCGCCCGGCGGATTGCTGTTAGCAGGGTCGGTAGATCGGACCGTGCGACATGAAGCAGGCAAGCATTGGCCCATACCGCGTCATAATCGTCATCTGCCATGAGCTCGTCGAAACGCATCACCCGCGCACCAACGTCATAGTGCTCGTTAGCCTTTGCGACCATTTCAGGGGTGCCGTCCGTCGCATCGACATCGAACCCGCGTTGGATCATCCGCGCAGCATCGCATCCGGCCCCGCAGCCGAGTTCCAGAACCTTTGCGCCAGCTTTCAGGCGATCGAGGAATGCGTCCAGATGTCGGCTCGGCTTCTGAGCGAAGTCGCGCGTGTATTGCGGTGCGTTGGCACGGTAAAACGCGAGTGTGGCCGGATCAGCGGTAATCCCAACCTCCAACTTCAGTACGACCAAACCGCACTCCCGCGGCAGTGGCCAGCAAGTTGATCTCAGGCCGTCGCGGCTGATTCCAATGCTTCGGCCGCTTCGCGGTCGCGCTGGGCGCGGCTTTTCTTTTCTGCGGCGGTCTTGAGCTGGCCGCAGGCCGCGTCGATGTCGCGCCCGCGTGGGGTGCGAACGGGTGCGCTGATGCCGTGTTCGAACACGATTTCGGAGAAGCGCTTCACCCGTTCTGGCGTCGAACATTCGTAGGGCGCACCGGGCCAGGGATTGAAGGGGATGAGGTTCACCTTCGCCGGCAGTTTGTAATGCTTAAGCAGGCGAACAAGTTCGTGCGCATGCTCGTCGGTGTCGTTCTTGTCCTTGAGCATGACATATTCGAAGGTGATGCGCCGCGCATTCGACGCGCCCGGATAGGCGGCACAGGCTTCGAGCAATTCGTCGATGCCGTATTTCTTGTTGAGCGGCACGATCTCGTCGCGGATTTCCTTGGTCACCGCGTGGAGCGAAACCGCCAGGTTCACGCCGATCTCTTCCCCGCAGCGTTCCATTGCCGGAACGACACCGCTGGTCGAGAGCGTGATGCGCCGTTTCGACAAAGCCAGGCCTTCGCCATCCATGACGAGCTTGAGGGCACCTTTGACATTGTCGAAATTATATAGCGGTTCGCCCATTCCCATCATTACGATGTTGGTCAGCAGCCGGCCATCGGAGGTGTATTGGGCGCTGTCTTCTTCCACTTCGAGACCCGCCATCGAACCCTTGGGCCATTCGCCCAGTGCGTCGCGTGCCAGCATGACCTGACCGACGATTTCACCCGGAGTGAGATTACGCACGAGGCGCATCGTCCCGGTGTGGCAGAAACGGCAGTTCAGAGTGCAACCCACCTGGCTCGATACGCAAAGCGTGCCGCGGTCGGCATCGGGGATGAAGACCATTTCGAATTCCTGGCCGTCCGACGTCCTGAGCAGCCACTTGCGCGTGCCGTCGGTCGAATGCTGGGCTTCGACCACGTCCGGCCGGCCAATGAAGAAGCGTTCGGCAAGCCACGGGCGCATGGTCTTGGCGATATCGGTCATCGCTTCGAAATCGGTCACGCCGCGATGGTAGAGCCAGTGGAAGACCTGCTTGGCACGCAGTTTCGCCTGCTTGGCGTCGAGGCCCGCTTCGTCGAAAAGTTCGCGGATACGGTCCTTGGGCAGACCGATCAGGTCCACGCGGCCGTCTTCGCGCGGCGTGATGTCACGCGCGACGGGAACCGGGTCGATCTGCCCGGGAATGCTCATCAGTGTCGTCTGTGTCATGGGAGCGCCCCATATAGAGCGTGGAGGGGGATTTGGCCACATTGAAGAATTGCGGGAAAATTACGGACGCCGAGCAGGGTTCCGACAGGTGAACGCTTTCACTCCGCAGCGGGAGAACGGTGCGCAAATTTCTGCGTTTCATCCCGGGAGGCACACGCCCGGTCCGTAATAATGTGTCCCTAATGCAACATATTCTTGTTGTGTTACGTTAATGAAACTCGCCAGCGGAACCACCGTTTTCCTAGTCCACGCGATGCAAAAATCGCGGGTTAAAAAACGGAGTATATAATGAACAAGACAACAGCTCTTCTCGTCGCAGGAACCATCGCCGGCATGTCGGCCCCAGCCATGGCGCAGAGCACCGATGGCCAGTTCACCGGCTTTCGTGCAGGTGTGACCGCGGGTTACGACGCCGTACAGGCCGGTAGCAGCGTCGACATCGACAACGAGCCGAACAACAACGACCAGTCGATCGACGGTCTCGCCTATGGCGTGGTCCTCGGTTACGACGTGGACCTTGGCGGCGCGGTTGTCGGTGTGGAAGGTGAATACACCGACTCCACGGCGAGCACCAACTTCGACGACGGCGATTTCGAAGGCTTTGGGCTGGGTGAAGTCGACGCTGGCCGCGATCTCTACATCGGCGCGCGCGTCGGTGCCAAGATCGCACCCGATGCCCTGCTGTACGCAAAGGGCGGTTACACCAATGCCAAGCTGAACATCCTCAGCGACTATGGCACGGTCGAAACCGATCGCGACTTCAAGCTCGACGGCTGGCGCGCAGGTGCAGGTGTTGAATATGCCGTCAACCCGAACACCTACGTGAACCTCGAATATCGTTATTCGAACTACAGCGACGCGAACATCGAATTCGCCGACGGCAGCACCAGCCGCAACTTCGATGTCGACCTTGACCGCCACCAGGTCATGGCAGGCGTCGGCATGCGCTTCTAAGCCATTGCGCCATTAAGAAGGGGCCGGGGAGCTTGGTGCTCTCCGGCCCTTTTTTTGTCAGCGTCGCGAACAGGAAAGCGTTGCTGCATCCATCGCGGTGGCCGCGCCGGACAGGGAATAGCTGTCGGAGAAGCGACGGCCGTTGGTGCCGGTAGCGCGGACGGTCATGCGGCTGGCCGACCGCATCGCTGCAACGATAGCGGCATCCATCGTGCGGTCTTCAGCCCAGGCATCGCCGCCGCCGCCGGTCAGCTGGAAACTCTTGGTGCCGATGGAAAGCGTAATGCGGGGCCGCTGCGCGAGCTGGCGCGAGAGGCGGAAATGAACCTGCCCGCGGATATTCTGGCGCGGCCAGGTACCGATGGTGGCGAAGGGTTCAAAATCGCGGCGCGCGCGGCTGTCTTCCGGCATCGCGATGGCATAACACCGCGGTAGCGAGGGATCGCGAAATGCCCCCCAGTCGGAAAACACGCCGAGGCTGTCCTTCGCTGCGAGAGGCGCAGCCAAGGTAAGCGCGGCGACTGCGATCAGTTTACGCATAGGCGATCGCAACGATTTCCCATTCCTTCGCGCCGCCGGGCAGATTGACGTTGCGCAGATCGCCGACCGACGCGCCTTTCAATGCCCGGGCGAGAGGAGACGACCAGCCGATGCGCCCGGAGCTGGCGTCCTGTTCATCGTCACCGACAAGGGTGACGACCCGTTCATTATCATCCTCGTCAGCCAGAGTGACGGTGGCCCCGAAAAAAGCCCGTGACTTGTCGGGCTGTTCGACGGGGTCGATGACCCGCGCGGTCTTCATCCGGCGTGCAAGGTGCGACAGTTCGCGATCGATTTCGCGCATGCGCTTGCGGCCATAAAGATAATCGCCGTTTTCGCTGCGGTCGCCATTGCCCGCCGCCCAGCTGACTATCTCGACGATTTCGGGCCGTTCGGTGCCAAGAAGATGGTCGTAACGGGCCTTCATCGCGGCATAGCCAGCGGGCGTGACGGGATTGGATTTGGGCTGCATGGGCTTGCGCCCTAGCGCAAATCAGCGGCGCAGGTAATTCCCGATATCGCGTTCATAGCTGGACGATTTGTCCGGATGCATGTTGGCATAGCTGACCGCGTTTCCGATCACGCGCATGACATAATAGCGCGTTTCGAAATTGGACGGGATCTGTTCGATCCAGGTAACCCAGTCGACCGAGCCATTGCGCGGGTCGCCATTGGCCGCGAGCCACTGGTTCACCCGCCCCGGGCCTGCATTATACGCCGCGATCGCCAGGGGGTAGGCGCCGCCGTAACGGTCCATCAGGCGGGCGAAGTGCGCATCGCCGAGACGGATATTGTAGCTCGGGTTGGCGGTCAGATCCGCCGACATGTAGCTGACCCCGATCTTGCCCGCTTCTTCGCGTGCGGTTCCGGGCATCAGCTGCATCATCCCGCGCGCACCGGCATGGCTCACACGGTTGCGGTCAAATTCGCTTTCCTGCCGGGCGATGGCATGAACCATCGTCCAGTTTGCGCCCGAATGGGTCTGCACGGTCGGATAGCCGAGGCGTTCGAAGCCCTTGAAGCCGTGTTCGCCCGCCACGAGGCCTGCGACGACCGCCATTTCGTCCATACCGGTCTGTTCAGCCAGCTGACCAACGAGAGCCATTTCGCCGGGTGTGTCCGCCTTTTGGGCAATGGCTTCGAAGAAGGCCCGTTCGGTCCGCCAGTCGCGGCGATTTCGGGAAATCGCCCGCAGCGCACCGGTCAGCGGATCGGCTTCGAACGCAGCGCGTTCGGCCGAACTGGCAGCGGGGACATTCGCGAATGTGGGCATGAGTCGGCCAAGCTCGCTGAGGGCGAGCTGTCCGTAATACCAGTCCGGATATTCGGCGGCCATTTCCCAGTAACGTTGGGCACCGGCACGATCACCGGCGCGGGACGCGGCACGGCCGGCCCAATAGAACCCCTTCGAACGGGTCAGCGGCGTCTTGGCCGCAGTACCGTAGCGGTAGAACAGCGGCGCGGCCTGGGCGCCGTCACCCATCGACCACAATGCCTTCGTACCGCCGAGCCACATGAGATCGGTATATTTGTCGCGCAGAGTGAAGGAGCCGTCCGAAATGTCCGTACCGGGCGCGAAGACATCGTCGATTTTCGACGCGATGCTGACAGCCTGCGCGGAACCCGCGCTCTTGGCCACGGCCAGGGCTTCGCTGACGAATTGCGTGCCATCGAAGGCAGGCGCCGCAAAGGATGCGCGGGTCGAGAGCAGGTTGACCGCTTCGTAGGGCTGGCCCGAATTGCGATAGTAGCGTGCAAGATTGTAAACGTAACCGGCGTCGGTCATCGCGTTGGGGGGAACCGGAACGCCTGCCTGCGACGGCGTGCTGCCCTGAAGCATGGCGAGCCGTGCCTGCGCGGTCGGACGATAGGCGGGCGATACGCGCACGATATGGCGCGAGGCGGCTTCGTAATTGCCCTGCCACAAAAGCGCATCCATCCGCGCGTCCTGATCTTCGGGCGCAAAACGCGCGCCGAACAGGCCCTGCATGTAGAGTTCTGCCGGGCCGCTCATCGTGCCGCCACGCCAGGCTTCGCGTGCCACCTCCAGCGCTTCGGGACGATCCAGCGACGCCAGCGCCAGGGCGTAACGCGCCTTGCCGCTATTGGTGAGGGGCGGGTGCCGGTCGAAGAAGGAGACGAGCGTCTGCGGAGACGGCGCGTCGCGATCCAGCGCAGCTTCCGCCCGCCGCTGGAGCAAGTCCTGCTTGGGGAAATCGGGATAGCTGTTGATGAAGCCCGCGTAGGAAGAGAAGGGCAGGTTTTCCTGACTTGTCAGATATTCCCACTGACCGACCGCCTGATCGAGGCTGCCCGGCTGCTGCGCGACAAGGCTGGTGCGCGCATTGTCCTGTGCCTGAGAGATTGAAGGGAATGCCAGCGAAGTGCCGAGCACAAGTGCGAGAGTGAAAACTGTTTTACTGCCCATGCTGGACATAGTGCCCGGCCCCTCCTTATCAGGCGCTGAATGAATTATGGCGCGTGCCGCCAAAAACTGCCTTGTTTCATATCTCTAACGCAGGACTCACGTAAATGTTTTCAGGCTCGATTCCGGCTCTGGCGACTCCTTTTCGCGACGGATCGTTCGACGAAGCCGCTTTTCGCAAGCTCGTCGACTGGCAGATCGAGAACGGGAGCAAGGGATTGGTGCCCTGCGGCACAACGGGCGAGGCATCGACCCTGTCGAATGCAGAGCACCACCGGGTGATCGAAGTCTGCATCGAACAGGCGGCCGGGCGCGTCCCGGTGATTGCCGGCTGCGGTTCCAACGACACGCGCAATGCGCTGCTGCACATGCAGTTTTCGAAGAAGGCGGGGGCCGCGGCCGGACTGTGCGTCGCACCCTATTACAACCGGCCGAGCCAGGCGGGGCTTATCGCCCATTTCAGCTTTCTTGCAGAAAACAGCGACCTGCCGATCGTTCTCTACAATGTCCCGGGACGGACGGTGACGGATATCGAGGACGAAACGGTCGTCGAACTGGTCCGCAAATACCCAGATCGGATCGTGGCCATCAAGGATGCGAGCGGCGACCTTTCCCGCGTCGCGGATCACCGGATGGGGATCGGGCGCGAGTTCTGCCAGCTATCCGGCAATGACGAATTGTGGCTGCCGCATTCGGCCGCAGGCGGATCCGGATGTATTTCGGTGACCGCCAATGTCGCCCCGGCGTTGTGCGCGGAATTCCACGATGCCATCGCAGCGAACGAGCTGGTCAAGGCACGGGAACTCAACGACCGGCTGTTCCCCTTGCACTATGCGATGTTCTCCGATGCCAGCCCGGCACCGGCGAAATATGCGCTCAGCCGGGTACACGACTGGTTTTCACCCGATGTCCGCCTGCCGCTGTGCAATGCCAGCGAGGCGAGCCGCAAGGCGGTGGACGAGGCGCTCGAGATTGCAGGACTGATCTAGAGCACTTCGTCTTCGTCGAGCAATGGCGCGGCGGGGAAGGGCGGATCGCTGACCGCCAGCGCTTCGACGATACTGTCGGAATGTTCGCCCGCGTGATTGAGCGCGTCGACTTCAGCGATATGGAATAGCGCATCGCCCTGATTGACGATCGGAAGCGTCGCATGTCCGATGATCACGCCGTCCGATGGGCTGACAAGCTTGATCGGGTCCTCTCCGAAGAGGCCGCCGACGAATGCCAGCGGTTCGCCCTTGCGCACGGCGTCGCCCGATTTGTGGATGCGGCGACTGACCCCGCCGCGCGGGGCGCGGACCCAGCTTGAACGGTTGGACCGCAGCGGCACATGGACATCTTCCAGGCCGTCTTCCGCATCGATCATTCCGATATGCGCAAGCACCCGCAGAACGCCCGCCACGCCGACATTGAGGGCGAAACGGTCGAAGCGAAGCGCTTCGCCTGCCTCCAGCAGGAGCATCGGCGTCTCGCGTTCGTGGGCAAGGGCGCGCATCGAACCGGGCCGCAGTGGGCTTTCTATGATGATGGGCGCGCCGAATGCCATGGCGAGTTCCGACAGATAGGGACTGCCAGAGGCAATGCGTATCTGCGGCAAGTTGTAGCGATGGACCGCCGCCGAATGGATATCGATGCCCAGCGAGCAGCGATCGATGACATGGGTGAGGAAGCAGTGTGCCAGTTGAGCGGCAAGACTGCCATGCTCCGCGCCGGGGAAGCTTCGATTGAGATCGCGCCGGTCGGGCAGATAGCGGCTGTGCGCGGCAAAACCGTATATGTTGACGGCAGGCGCAAAAATGATCGTCCCTGCCAGCAGTTCGGGCGACAGGCGTTCGAGCAATCGCTGGATCACGGCTGTGCCGATGATCTCGTCACCGTGAATGGCAGCGCTGACGAAAACGCAAGGCCCACGCCGCGCGCCGTGCATCACGCGAAGGGAAAGAGCGGAGTTCAGTCCCGTCACCTGCTGGCTGACGGGAATGGCAATGGTCGCCTGCGTCCCCGGCGCGATCCGGCTTTCGTGAATGATGAAAGGTTCTGCGGAAGTTTCGGCGTTCATCTGCCTAATCGTCACAACGGCCAGCACCTTGGCAAGCGAAAAGCGTGGTCTGGCTGTTCCAGATGAGGGCGCATGCCACCTTGCCCGCGCGAGCCAGCCATCATCAGGATATCTTTAATCAGCCGGGTTATGCTTCTCCACAAATCCGACTGCCGCTTCGAGCATTTGCAGACGTGTCGATGACAGTGAAAGCCAGTGATCTTCACCCTGCAACGTTACCAATTCGAACGGTTTGCCGGCATCCTTCAGGGCATCTGCCATCTTGTGGGAATGCGAGTAGGGTACGACTGTGTCATCCAGTCCGTGAATTAGCAGAACAGGTGCATCGGCGCGTTGGGCCAGGCGACGAGGTGAGACTTCGTTCCAGCGGTCCTTCGATCCAAGCTGGTCCAGGAGGGACGATTTCGTAATACGTAAGCCGCCCGAAGCGCGATAATCTTCGTTATACATCGCCCGAATGTCGCTAACGGGGGCGACAGCTACCGCGCACCGATACAGATCCTGTTGAACAGTGACGCCGGCGAGAGCAGCATATCCGCCGTAGCTAGCCCCCACAATACAGGCGCGCTTGGGATCGACCAGGCCCTGTTTTGCCAATTCAGCCAAGCCGTCCGAAATATCGGTCTGCATTTTACGACCCCATTCACCGTACCCGGCGAGCTTGAAGGCTTGGCTTCGATTGGTGGACCCACGGAAATTGGGCTGGAATACTGCATATCCTCGTGATGCAAACGCCTGTGCCCACCAGTCGAACTGCAGGCGATCACTACTGTGCGGGCCGCCGTGGGGCAACAAAACAACTGGGAGGTTCCTGGCTTCGCGACCTGGCGGCAACGTGAGAATGCCATCCATCTCAAGCCCATCCGAAGCTGCGAAGGGGAAGGTCGAAATCGTCCCGACCTGCTTTGGTCCAAGGGTCTGCCGTTCGTAGGCAATCGCATCGGCTTTACCTGTGGCGAGGTTGACTACGAACCACGAACCGCTGTCGAGATTGCCACTTGTTCGAACCAGAACTTTTTTGAAGTCAGGTGTCCAGTCGACCATTCGCATATCGAAACCGGCAAAGGCCTTCTTGATTTTTTCTGCAGATTTCTGGAGCTCTTCGACTGCGAAAACCGATTCGTCGTCACTGTTTAGGTAACCGGCGATCTGACCGTTTGTTTTGTCGAAGTATAAACGCTTTATGTCCGTATCTTCGAGGAAGGGCTTTGGCTGCCCGCCTGACATTGGAATTTCATACCAATGCGCAATGTTTTCGCTGTCTCGTGCCGCGTAGACTATGTTCTGACCGCCATGCGACAAGCCGACGAGACCAACTCTGCCATTACGTTCGTTGCCGGTAGCGATGGTCGACCCCTCCGGCCCCGATAGATGCCAATCGCCGTTGGTCATGCTGACGTCCAAGGTCGCCGCAACCTTTCCATTCCCATCGACGAGCCAATCGCGGTCCATACCTTCGCGAGGAGCACTCGCTATCCGTTTGGCGCGGTTTTCCTTGGTATCGACTTGATAGAGAAAAGGTCTGCCATGATCCCAGGTGAAATCATTTCCAAAACTCGAACCTTTTTTCAGTTCGATTGCGCCGAAAAATGCGGTCCAGCGGTTATCGGCAAACCGCACTCCGTAATCGCCATTAAAGGCGTCCATCAATTCACGATTCCGCCCGAATACTGTTTCTACTTCCCCGTCATAGGTTACGGGGATGAGCCGAGCGACGCTGAACTCCGCCTTGTTCGTAGTAAAACCCCAAAGCTTCTCGGTCTGACTGGTGACCAGAATAAGCTGGTCGTCACCGACCCACCGGAAATAGCGGATTTTCGTATCGCCTACCTGAAAACGGCGGATCGCCTTCATTTGTTCGTCAAGAAAGAGGAGTTGTCGCTCGCCTTTCAGCGTAATCAGCAGGGCTATGTTCGATCCGTTGGGCGATATCGCTGCATCTTCGACCTCGGGCAGTGCGCCATAAGCAGAAAGCGGAGGAGCGGATTGGGCGATTGCTATCGACGTAACTAATAATGTGATTGCCGCAAGCAGCGACGCAACGAATCTCGATAACTGCATATACCCCCCCAAGTAATCCTGTGTGATTACCCAAATGCCTTACTGGCGCAAGCGAGATTGATGCTGAAGGGGCTTGGCCTTTCCCACGCCATCTCCTACATGCGCCCGCCTTATGGCTCGTCCCAAACCCGCCACTTTCGATAAGCAGAAGACCGTCGCCGATAATCGGCGTGTGCGGTTCGACTATCATGTCGAAGATACCTTCGAGGCGGGACTCGCGTTGCAGGGCACCGAGGTGAAGGCGCTGCGGGCGGGCGAGGCCAGCATCAAGGAAAGCTATGCCGAAGTGCGCGACGGGCAGGTCTGGCTGGTCAATGCCAACATTCCCGAATATTCGCATGGCAACCGGCTGAACCACGAACCGCGCCGCCCACGCAAACTGCTGCTGCACGAGCGCGAGATACAAAAGCTCTTCGGTGCGGTCGAGCGCAAGGGCATGACGCTTGTTCCGTTATCGATCTATTTCAATGCGACCGGGCGGGCGAAGGTCGAGCTTGCGCTGGCGAAGGGCAAGCAGGCGCATGACAAGCGCGCCACGATCAAGGATCGCGACTGGCAGCGCGACAAGGCCCGCCTCATGCGCGAGCGGGGCTGACCGAGCCATTCGGCCCTTAAAAAAAGCGCCTGCGGTAACCACATCGCCAGCCATGCCGCATTCGTCGCAATCCGCTACGCGCACCCCCTTGAACTCGCCTTCGAGGCAGCGCATGGCGGCGCTGTGTCAATGAGCAAGCGCAGATCGAAGACCTTTCTGACGGACTGGATCCGCCGGCATATGCCGACGCGCGAACAGATGGCTGAAAACAAGTATTTGCAGCCCATTGCTCACCGGTTTCTGACGCCGGAACTCTGGCGCTTCACGCGCCGCAGCGTCCCGCGCGGCGTGGCGCTCGGCATTTTCGCCGGCTTCATCATTCCGGTGGGGCAGATATTCCTTGCCGCTTTCATGTCCTTGCCCGCGCGTGCGAACGTGCCGTTGTCGGCGCTGGTCACCTTCATCACCAATCCGCTGACCTTTCCCTTCTGGGCCGTGGTGGCGAACAAGCTGGGTGTGTTCATTCTCAAGGTGGATCTGGCGGCGACGGGCGGCGCGGCTCAGGACGAGATGACCAGCGGCCGCTGGTCGTGGTTCGTCAATCTGTTCGAAGGGGTGGGCGTGACGGTTCTGGTGACCATCTTCGGCTTCGTCGTTCTCGCCATCGTCGGCGCGTCGATCGGCTATGTGCTGGCGAGCATCGGGTGGCGCATCATCGTGGCCCGCAAGCGCAAGCGCCGTCTGCGCGCTATGGAGCGTCGCCTTGAAGACCGCCTGAGCAAAGATGGCGAGGCATGAAAGTGCAGGACGATAATCCCATAACCCGCCTTCCACCCGCTCCACTGATGTTGGGAGTGGTGGCGGCCTGCATCGTTTCCATCGGTTTGGTGTGGCTGGTCGGCCAGCAATCGGTGGTGGCGCTGGCGTATGGCGGCGCGCTGATTGCGATCTTGCTGATGCTGCTGCTGGCCGCTCGTCTCAAGACCGATCCTGCCGAGACGCAGATGCTGCAACCCGACTGGTCCGTCACCAGTGCAGCGATCGAAACCCGGCACCGCGCCATTGCGATTGTCGATCGCGCCAACCGGCTCGTGTGCGCCAATTCCACATATGAAGGATGGTTCGAGGGAATTTCCGCTCCGTACGAACTGGCAATGGACCCGGCATCGCGCGAAGCTGCATCGGAGGCGGCGCGGAGTGCGTGGAGAGACGGACGGGCCGAGGTTCCCGTTGTCCGGCTGTCCAGCGGCGACATGGAATATCGCCTGCGTATCGAGCGCAGTGGGCGGGGCGAGGCCTATCTGGTCTGGCGCTTCGACGAAATTCGTACGCAGCGCAGTTACGATGGCCTGTCCGAACGGCTGGCCGGTCCGTTGGGCGAAGTATTGTCGCGCGCCGGCGTGGAGGTTGCGCTGGTGGCACCCGACGGCATCGTGCAGACGACCACGCCGGGTCTGGCGGAACGGGCCACCGGCCATCGCGAAAATGCAGTCGGCGGGCTGGAGTTCGTGCAATTGCTGCGATCCGACGACCGCGACCGGATTTTCTTCGCCAGGGAAGGGCAGCAGGGTTCGCCCCAGACGCTGATCCATGTGCCGCTTGATATCCCGAACGCTTCGAAAATGAGCGATGCGGATGAAACGCCGTCCATCATGCTGCTGCTGGACAGTACCGTGGGCATTGGCGGCGGCTGGGAAAGCACGGGCAAGGCGGCGATACCGCAACTGGAAGCCTTGCTGTCGGCGCTGCCTCTGGGCCTTGCGCTTACCGACCGCGACGGACGCTTTCTGTTTGCCAACAAGGCATTCCTGCGTGCGGTCGAACGCGAGACGTCCGGCCTGCCGCAGTTTCCATCCGATCTGGTCGTGCGCGAGGACAAGGCTGCGATGGCTGACACCGTCCGCCGCTTTGCAAAAGGGGCGACGGCCAGCGGCGACATGGCCGTGCGCCTTGGCAACAACAAGGACGAACCGGTCTCGATCGGTCTGGCCGGGGTGCGCGGGCTGGGCGATGCGGCGGTTCTTCTATCCATTTCGGATTCGTCGGAAGAAAAGCGGTTGCGGCGTCAGGTGGCCCAGGCGACCAAGATGCAGGCGGTCGGCCAGCTTGCAGGCGGCGTGGCACACGATTTCAACAATGTGCTGACGGCCATTATCGGTTACTGCGATCTCATGCTGCTGCGTCATACGCCGGGCGACAGCGATTACGACGACATCCAGCAGATCAAGGCCAATTCGAACCGGGCGGCCAGCCTCACCCGGCAGTTGCTCGCCTTCAGCCGCCAGCAGACGCTGCGCCCCGTAGTTCTGCAATTGCCCGACGTGGTCAGTGAAGTGAGCCAGCTTCTGAAGCGGCTCATGGGCGAGAAGATCGAGTTCTCGGTTCGCCACGATCGAGAGCTCGGTTCGGTTCGTGCCGATCCCCAGCAGTTGGAGCAGGTTATCATCAACCTGGCTGTAAATGCCCGCGATGCGATGCAAGCCTATGCGTCGAAACGGGGCAAGCAGGACTGGAAGGGTCGCCTGACCCTTGCCACGCGCCGGGTTTCCGCCCGCGACGTGCGCAAGATGGGCATCGATATCATGCCGGCCGACGATTACACGGTCATGATCGTCCAGGACACCGGCGGCGGGATCCCGGACGAGCATCTCAACAAGATATTCGAGCCTTTCTTCACGACCAAGGAGCAGGGGAAGGGGACCGGGCTCGGGCTTTCCACTGTGTACGGTATCGTCAAGCAGTCGAACGGCTTCATTTTCGCCGATAATGTGCAGGGCCCGGATGGCACTCCGATCGGTGCCCGCTTCACCGTTTACCTCCCGGTCCACAAGGGCGAACTGCCCGCCATCATGCGCGCCGACGAGCCTGAAGAGCAGAAGGCATCCGAGTGGTCTGCAGGCGGCAAGCTGCTTCTGGTCGAGGATGAGGACATGGTGCGCGCCGTCGCCGAACGGGCGCTGGTGCGTGCAGGCTATACGGTGACCACAGCTTCCGATGGCGAAGAGGGGTTGGGCATCGTGGCCAATGGCGATACGCAATTCGACCTGATCGTTTCGGATGTCGTCATGCCGGCAATGGATGGCCCTGCCATGGCGCGTGCGATCCGCAACGTTCGAGCTCACGTGCCCATCCTGTTCATGTCGGGCTATGCGGAAGAACAGCTGCGCAATGAAATCGACATCGAGAACATGTACTTCATACCCAAACCGTTCAGCGTGCAGCAGATCAATGCGAAAGTGGCAGAAGTGCTGAGCGCCCAGCGCAAGTAGGTTGGACAGCCTAACGCTGCCGATTGAAAGACCACGGGAAAAAACTTTCGTTCCCCACTTGTTCTTTTGGAACAAAGCCGATACATCACGTGTCAGTTGAAGAGTCGATACCGGCTCTGGCCAAGCGCAGGAGGTAATGTCATGGCGGCAAGTCTGAAGCTCGTAGAGGACAAGAAAGTGGACGCAGACCGTCAGAAGGCATTGGATGCCGCGCTTGCGCAGATCGACCGCGCATTCGGCAAGGGTTCGGCGATGAAGCTGGGCCAGAAGGAAGCGATGAATGTGGAGGCCATCTCCACCGGGTCGCTCGGTCTCGATATCGCCCTCGGTGTGGGCGGTCTGCCCAAGGGGCGCGTAATCGAAGTGTATGGCCCGGAAAGTTCGGGCAAGACCACACTGGCGCTTCACGTAATTGCAGAAGCCCAGAAGGCGGGCGGCACCGCTGCCTTCGTCGATGCGGAACATGCGCTCGATCCGGTATATGCCAAGAAGCTTGGCGTGGACATTGACGAATTGATCGTGTCGCAGCCGGATACGGGCGAGCAGGCGCTGGAGATCACCGATACGCTGGTTCGGTCCAATGCAATCGACGTGCTGGTCGTCGACTCCGTCGCAGCGCTCGTTCCGCGCGCCGAAATCGAAGGCGAGATGGGCGATAGCCACGTCGGCCTTCAGGCGCGTCTGATGAGCCAGTCGCTACGGAAACTGACCGGTTCGATCAACCGCTCCAAGTGCATGGTGATCTTCATCAACCAGCTGCGCATGAAGATCGGCGTTATGTACGGCAATCCGGAAACCACCACTGGCGGCAATGCGCTCAAATTTTATGCATCGGTTCGTCTGGACATCCGCCGCACCGGCCAGATTAAGGATCGCGACGATATCATCGGCAATGCGACCCGCGTGAAAGTGGTCAAGAATAAGGTGGCGCCGCCGTTCAAGCAGGTCGAATTCGACATCATGTATGGCGAAGGCATTTCCAAGATCGGCGAAATTCTCGATCTCGGCGTAAAGGCAGGCGTGGTCGAAAAGTCGGGCAGCTGGTTCAGCTATGACAGTGTCCGGATCGGTCAGGGGCGTGAGAACGCCAAGACCTTCCTGAAGGAAAATCCAGAGATGTGTACCAAGTTGGAAGCCGCAATTCGTGGCCGAACCGACGAGGTCGCCGAAGAGATGATGACCGGCCCGGACGCGGACGAGGACTGAATTCTCTTCAAGCGGGAACACGTTGATCCAGCATCCCCCGGATCAGCGCGCTAGCCGGACTGTCCCCCGGCGTTCCCGAAAAAACGGAAAGCCGGTGTGCGCCGCTTCATGGCCACACCGGCTTTTCCGTATGGGATTGGTATCCGCTTCGATCCGGACCTAGTGTAGGTGCGAATCGCACGACAGGAGAGCCGCGTGACAGTCACCGTCCACCATCTCAACAATAGCCGTTCGCAGCGCATCTTGTGGTTGCTGGAGGAACTTAACACTGATTACGACATCGTACCGTATCAGCGCGATGCTGAAACCAAACTTGCCCCGCCCGAACTCAAGCAGGTTCACCCCTTGGGCAAGTCGCCGCTGATCGAAGATAATGGTCTGCAAGTGGCGGAAAGTGGTGCGATCATCCAGTATCTTTGCGAGCGTCACGGTGGAGGCAGTTGGCTGCCGGAAGCTGATACGGAAGACCATGTCCGCCAGCTCGAATGGATGCAGTTTGGCGAAAGCAGCTTCTTCGTGCCCGTCATGCTCAAATTGTACACCGGGCGGCTTGGTGACGCGGCGGCTGCCCTGGCCCCCCGAATTGACGAGCAGCTTGCTGCGCATATCCAGTTTGCGGAGGATGCCATTTCAGACGATCTCCATTTTGTTGGCAATGACTGGACGGCGGCCGATGTAATGATGAGCTTTCCTGCCGAAATCGCGATCATGCAGGGATATGGTGACAAAGCGCCCAAGCTGGGCCGCTTCGTCGAGGCGATCCATGCCCGTCCCGCGTGGCAGCGCGCCCGGGAACGCGGCGGTGCGTACTTCATGTGGTGAGTGTTATGGCGCGGTCCGTCCTGCCTTCCAGCAAACGCGTCTGCTCTGCCAGTGTCACGAAAGGTGAGGCATTCGCCATGACGGTAACCCGAATGAGCCCGGACAGAGAGTTTGAGCAGGTTCTTCAGCAACACTTTAGCCCTATAAGGCAGCCGGATAATCAGATTACTGCGGGAATGATCGATGACTGAGACACGTACGGCACTGGTGACCGGGGCCGCCGGGTTCATCGGTTATTTCACCTGTCTCCGCCTCCTCAAGGATGGCTTCCGTGTCCTCGGTATAGACTCGCTTTCCGATTACTATGATCCCGAGCTGAAGCGACGCCGGCAGCAGGCTTTGCTTCAGCACCAGAGCTTTTCCGTGGTGAATGAGCCGATCGAGACGCCGCGACTGCTCGCCGATCTCTTCGCGAAACACACGCCGGACATCGTGGTTCATCTCGCGGCGCAGGCTGGTGTTCGCTATTCCATCGATAATCCGCGCAGCTATCTTGAAAGCAATCTCGTAGGGACATTCGAACTGCTCGAAGCCGCGCGGTGGAACCCGCCACAGCACATGCTGCTCGCGTCAACGTCTTCAGCTTATGGCGCCAATACGGAGATGCCGTATCGCGAAACGATGAAGGCGGACCACCAGATGTCCTTCTACGCCGCGACCAAGAAAGCGACCGAGGCGATGGCGCACAGTTATGCGCATCTCTACGATTTGCCGGTGACGATGTTTCGCTTTTTCACGGTTTATGGTCCCTGGGGCCGGCCCGACATGGCCTTGTTCAAATTCACGAAGGCCATGCTGAATGGTGAGGCGATCGACGTCTACAATAATGGCGAGATGATGCGCGACTTCACTTATGTTGAGGATCTGGTCGAGGCTGTTCGTCGCCTTATCGATGCACCCCCAATCCGGGTCGACCGCCCGCAGGACGTCCATGCAAACGACAGTCTTTCCCCTGTGGCGCCATGGCGGATAGTCAACATCGGCAATTCGCAACCGGTGCAACTCGGCGATATGATCGCAGCTATTGAGGAGGCGCTGGGGATAAAGGCGGAGCGTAATCTCATGCCGATGCAGCCCGGCGACGTTCCTGCCACCTGGGCGGATGCAGAATTATTGCAGTCGCTTACCGGGTATGTCCCCCGCACCGATATTCGCGAAGGCGTGTCACGCTTTGTTACCTGGTATCGTGACTATTACCGGACGTGAATTCACCGCCATGGGCATATGCCGCCCCGCAAGGTCGCACGCTTCGCGATGAACGGTGCCATCCTACTTCGTAGCTATACACCCCGAACATAGCGACTTTCGAGCGTCCGGCCCCGGTCCATCCGGCACCGTCCGCCGGTGCGCACCCGCCTCATCCACTGCTGATCGACTGTAACGCACAGTCTGGCTGGGCTTTCACGCTTGTCGCATGCCACGCGATTGCTTACTTGCCTCGCCATGACTTCGACCAACGACATTCGCCGCAGCTTTCTCGACTATTTCGCCTCCCACGAACATGCGGAAGTCGCCAGCGCCCCGCTTGTCCCGTTCAGCGATCCAACGCTCATGTTCGTCAATGCGGGCATGGTCCCGTTCAAGAATGCCTTCACCGGTCTGGAAACGCCTCCGGCGCAACGCGCAACCAGTGCTCAGAAATGCGTGAGAGCAGGCGGCAAGCACAACGATCTCGATAATGTCGGCTACACCGCGCGCCATCATACCTTCTTCGAGATGCTCGGAAACTTCAGTTTCGGGGACTATTTCAAGGAACAGGCGATCGATCACGCCTGGACCCTTCTCACCAAGGAATGGGGCCTCGACCCCGAACGCCTTCTGGTCACCGTCTACCATACCGACGACGAGGCATTCGATCTGTGGAAGAAACGGACCGGATTTGCGGACGAAAAGATCATCCGTATTCCGACCAAGGATAATTTCTGGGCCATGGGTTCCGATGGACCATGCGGTCCGTGCTCGGAGATATTTTACGATCATGGCGATCACATCTGGGGCGGCCCTCCTGGATCGCCCGAGGAAGACGGCGACCGGTTCGTGGAAATCTGGAACCTCGTTTTCATGCAGTACACGCAGGAAAACGACGAGATCGTCGCCGACCTGCCAAAGCCCAGCATCGACACCGGCATGGGGATCGAACGCGTCGCAGCAGTGATGCAGGGCGTGCATGACAATTACGATACGGACACCTTCAAGAACCTGATCGCTGCGAGCGAAAGCCTGACAGGCGTAAAGGCCGAGGGGGACCGGACAGCCAGCCACCGCGTCATCGCCGATCACTTGCGTTCGACAAGCTTCCTAATGGCCGACGGTGTACTGCCATCCAACGAAGGGCGCGGTTATGTTCTTCGCCGAATAATGCGCCGCGCCATGCGTCACGCCCACCTTCTCGGGGCGAGCGAACCGTTGATGCACCGACTGGTGCCTGCATTGGTGACGGAAATGGGCCAGGCCTATCCCGAACTCGTCCGCGGCCAGCCGCTGATTCAGGAGGTCCTCGAACGCGAAGAAACGCAATTCCGCCGCACGCTCGACAAGGGTCTCAAGTTGCTGGATGAGGCGACGGAAGACATGGGTGAGGGCGGTACTCTCGACGGTGAAACCGCGTTCAAGCTCTACGACACCTACGGGTTTCCCTACGATCTTACCGAAGATGCGCTGCGCAGCCGCGGCATAGGCGTCAATAAGGACGGTTTCGACGCCGCGATGGCGCAGCAGAAAGCTGCTGCACGCGCAGCATGGAAAGGATCGGGTCAGGCCGCGAACGAAGAGGTCTGGTTCGATATTGCCGAACGTGAGGGCTCGACAGAGTTCACCGGTTACAGCTCTACGACCGGGGAAGCCGCCGTCGTCGCCATCGTCAAGGATGGCGCCGAGGTGCAATCGGCTGAGGAAGGCGACGAAGTCGTCATCCTGACCAATCAGACTCCGTTCTATGGCGAAAGCGGCGGTCAGACCGGAGATGCCGGGCGTATCTGGACACCCGAGGGCCTGGAATTTTCGGTCGAGACGACGAACAAACCTCTCGGTCGTCTGCACTCGCACGCCGGCACCATCACCAAAGGAACGGTCAAAATCGGCGAAGCCGTCCATCTCGAGGTGGATGGCGATCGTCGCGATCGTATCCGCGCGAACCATTCGGCGACCCACCTGTTGCACGCTGCGCTGCGTAACCGGCTTGGCGGACATGTGACACAGAAGGGCTCGCTGGTATCCGACGATCGGTTCCGGTTCGATTTTTCCCATCCCAAGCCACTGAGCGAGGAAGACATCGCTGCGGTAGAAGCCGAGGTGAATGAGGAAATTCGCGCCAACGAACAGGTCGGTACACGTCTGATGACGCCTGACGATGCGGTTGCGGCCGGGGCGCTTGCGCTGTTCGGCGAAAAGTATGGCGACGAGGTGCGCGTGCTTTCCATGGGCCGCAAGGGCGGGGAAGGACGCACTTACTCCGTTGAACTTTGCGGCGGTACGCACGTTAAGGCGACCGGCGACATCGGCATCTTCAAGGTTGTATCGGAAAGTGCAGTCAGCTCCGGCGTGCGTCGCATAGAAGCGCTGACCGGCGAGGCTGCACGCCAATGGCTGGTAGCGCGCGACGAAGCGGTTCGCGCGATCGCAAGCGCGTTGAAAACGTCGCCAGACGACGCCCGCACACGCGTCATGGCACTTATCGAAGAACGTAAAAGGCTGGAAAAGGATCTGGCCGAGGCGAAACGCGCGCTGGCGCTTGGCGGTGGCGGCGCTGCAGACGTCGCAGCAGCCGATGAGGACATTGGCGGTGTAACCTTCTCCGGTCAGGTCATTGCAGGACTTGATCCGAAGGAGCTTCGCCCATTGCTCGACCAGGCAAAGAACCGAATGGGTTCGGGTGTGGCGGCGATTTGCGCGGTCAACGATGGCAAGGGCGCCTTCGCAGTGGCGGTCACGGACGATCTCACCGACCGCCTCAGCGCTGTCGATCTGGTGCGCGCCGGTGTCGAGGCTCTGGGAGGCAAGGGCGGCGGTGGCCGCGCCGACATGGCCCAAGGTGGCGGTCCGGACGGCTCGAAAGCCGATGCAGCACTCGACGCCGTGCGCCAGGCACTGGCCAAAGTCTCAGCTTAACGGTCGAAATGCTGGTATAGAGCGCGTAGTTCGCGCTCGATCGCTGCTACTTCGGCCGTATCATTGAGGCTCGATCGAGACTGGGCAACATTTTCCAGACGCTCCGCCAAGACAGTCGCTTTGTCGCGCAGTTCGGCCTTGTCTGTCATCTCATGCGCCCGCTGTGCAAGGAAGTTCAGGTCTGCGACCGGCCGCATGGCGAGAAAGGCATCGACCATGGGGCCGAGCAGCGCCTGATCATTGCGCCAGTCGTTACCGGCAAACAGGTACTGGACGACATGCTGGCCCGCACCAAAGCATTCGAACCGGATACAGCCGGCAAAACCTTTCTCGGCCCGATGCTCGTAAATGGTGCAGAGACCGTTCCCACCAAGCTTGGGGCACGGTTCGCCAGCAGATTTGATGGCGGAGAATCCGGGCATGTCTTCGGAAGGATAGGCGATGCAGCATAGCGCTGCACAGCGATCGCAGTCCGAGCGCGTTTCCAGCACGGCGGGCATGGGTCAGCGTTCCGATGTACTGGTGCGTAGCTTGGGCTTGTAGGTCAGCGCCCCTTCAAGCTCGATCTGTTCGCGGAATTCGTCGCGCTTTTCATGAATGGATGCAATCACCGGCCCCATCGCAACCCCGATATCGATGAGCACGGCCTCGGAAAGCTGGAGCGAACTTTCCAGCGTTTCCGGCACGGCATGACTGGCTCCTGCACGATAGAGTTCGGCAGCGTGCGAACTGTCGCGAGCGCGGGCCACGATCAGCAGGTCAGGGTATGTCTTGCGCAGTTTAGCCACCAAGCGCTGTGCCAGAACCGGCTCGTCCATGGTGAGCACCAGAGCGAGGGCATTCTCGATCCCGAGCTTGTCGAGCGCGTCGGCGCGAGACGCATCTCCGAAAGCCGCGCGGATGCCCTCGCGCTTGGCGTTGGCAATGAGGTCGGCGTTCGAGTCGATTGCGATGTAGGGCTTGTCATGCGCTTCCAGCATCCGCGCGATAAGCTGGCCGACACGGCCCGCGCCGACGATGATGACGCGCGGCTTGTCCATGTCTTCTGCAGGCAGTTCGGGTATCGGCTCGATACGCCGCCCGATGATCCTGCCGATATGCGCAAGCAAAGGCGTCACTGTCAGACCGATCGCTGTAACGATCTGCCAGAACTGGGCCGTACCGGGCTGGATCAACAAAGCCGCCGATGCAGCGGAAATGATGATCAGCGTGTCTTCGGACGGGCTGGCCATGAGAATGCCCGTCTCGACTGCCGTACTGCGGCGTGCGCCCATCAGATACAGCAGTGTCGTGGTAATAAGTGCCTTGAGCGTAAGCAGGCAGACGACCGCGATGGCGATTGCGCCGATGTTCTCGAAGATACTGTAGACATTGATCGTCATGCCCACCGTCAGCAGAAATATCCCCAGTGCGAAGCCGCGAAACGGTTCGAGGATATTGGCTACTTCCGGGGAATAATCCGTTTCCGCGATCATCAGCCCCGCCAGGAGGGCGCCCACGATCATCGAGAGGCCTACCATCGAGGTGGCGAGGCTCGCCCCGATCACCACCAGAAGGCTTGCAGCGAGAAATATCTCGGGGCTTTTGGTACGGGCTGCCTGTGCGAAGAGGCGCGGCAAAACGAAGGGTCCTGCGGCGAGCATCAGCACGATGACGACGGCGCCCTTCCACAGCGTGTCGACCATCCCCTCGAACCCGTCCGCTGCGGCATGGGGGGCGAGGGTGCCCAGAAGAAAGATGATCGGAACCAGCGCGATACCTTCGAACAGCAACATCGACAGGGCCGCTCTGCCGACCGGTGTTCGAGTACCCGAAATCGGCAGAACTACGGCGGTCGACGACATGGCCAGAGCCAGGCCAAGCGCCAGGGCCCCGGTCCAGTACTGCCCCAGAATGGACAGGAAAATCGCGATCAGCGATCCGCCGACCAGCAATTCGAGTGATCCAAGGCCGAAGACCAATCGCCGCAATTGCCACAGGCGTTTGTACGAAAGCTCCAGCCCTATTGCGAACAGCAGCAGCACGATGCCGAGCTCGGCAAACGGCTCGAGCCGTTCCGGATCGGTAATGGTGAACCAGGTGAGCCATTCATATTCGGATGTCGCCCGGCCCAGACCGAACGGCCCCACCACGACGCCGACCAGAATGAAGCCGATGATGGGCGTGATCTTGAACCGGGCAAACAGCGGGATCACGATCCCCACGGCACCCAAAATCACCAGTGCATCCGACATCATCGGAGGGATCGCGGTCTCGGCATTCATAAGGCGCGAATGTTTCCTTCGTGTTGAACGCAATGCCCCCAGCGAGATTGTGCTGGCATCACATAGAGATGGCGCCCGCCGGGTCAGGCGACGTCCGTAACGGGCTTAGCTATGCGCAAGCCACCTGTCAGCCCCGCAATGGCGCGCGGGTTAACCGCCGCCGATGGTGGATGGACCCAGAGGTTCGCGGCGCGGACGCGGTTTGCCCGGGTGCTTGCCATCCTCGTCCCATTCGATGCGATAGAGGTCGAAACGCCGGTCGGCCAGATTGCGGACCGTCCCTTCGGCGCGCGCCCATTGCAGATCGGCAAGGTTGATGTCGCTGATGGTCAGGGTCTCGACATTCTCGGTCGCTTCGGCTGCGATGCCATCGCGTGCAAAGGGGAAATCGCACGGGGTCAGGATACAGCTTTGCGCATACTGAATGTCCATATTCCCTACGTTGGGTAGATTTCCGACATTCCCGCTGAGCACCACGAAGCACTGGTTTTCGATCGCGCGCGCCTGGCCGCAATAGCGCACCCGCAGATATCCCTGCCGGCTGTCCGTGCAGAAGGGCACGAATATGATGCGCGCACCTTCGTCGGCGAGGCGGCGGCTGAGTTCGGGAAACTCGCTATCGTAACAGATCTGCACGCCGATCGGGCCGCAATCTGTCTGGATCACCTCGACCTTGTCGCCGCCCTTGATGTTCCACCAGTACCGTTCGTTGGGTGTCGGGTGGATCTTCTCCTGGGCATGCACTGCACCATCGCGCAGGCAGACGTAGGCGACGTTATGAATATCGCCATCGTCCATGCGCGTGGGATGCGATCCGGCGATGATATTGATGTTGTAGCGCATGGCCATTTCCGAAATGTCCGTACGCAGCCGAGGCGTATATTCCGACAAGCGCTCGATCGCTTCGACCGGTGACAGTTCCTTCTCCTCGAAACTCAGCAGCATCAGCGTGAAGAGTTCGGGAAAGACGATGAAGTCGGCTTCGTAATCGCTTGCCACATCGACGAAATATCGGACGTGGCGCATGAATTCGTCGTAGTCGGCGACCTGCGGCGCCTGGAGCTGGCAGGTGGCCACGCGCACGGCTTCCACGCCGCGGGGCAGGCGCTTCTTCACCGGCTGATCCCGTTCGACGTAAGGGTTGCGCCAGACCATCATCACGGCATTGCTCTGCGAGGCCTTGTCCTCGGGCAGATATCCTTCGAGGATGCGCTCGGGCTCGAAGCCGTTTGCCATCTGAAAGCGCAGGACGGGATCGTGCAGCTTCTTCTCGACCACCTTGTCGAGATAGTCCTGCGGGCCTTCCACGCGGCGGCGGAAGCGGCGATAATTGGGCATGCGTCCGGCAAAGACGATGCCTGTCAGGTCCTTATCTTCGGCCAGCGCCCGGCGCTCTTCATAAAGACGCCGCCCAATACGCACGCCCCGCACCTTGGGATCGACGCACATTTCATAGCCATAGAGCCAGTCGCCGGTCGGATCGTGGCGGCTGCCGTAACCGTTGCCGGTGATCTCGTCCCAGTCGTGGTCCTGAAAGGCGAGTGCCTCGGCCAACTGCATGGTCGCGCAATAGCCGACGACCTCATCATCGAGCAGGGCGACGAAGCACCCTTCGCGGAAATTGTTGATCTGCCCGCGGATCTCGCCGTGCGTATAGGCAGGCATGTCCTCGTAAACGCGGCGCACCAGATTGGCGATGCCGGGAATGTCCTTGATCTTGGCATTGCGGATATCGAGCCGCTTCTGTCCGAATTTCTCCGGACCCTTGCGTTTCACACTGCGCTTTTTGGTAGGCTGCTTGGCCATTGTGTCCCCGTGTCAGATTTCTGGCATCAACGTTCAGTGTGAACGCGTTTCGCGAAGGGCGGTTTCGTGCCGATTTCGTGGTTGGCGATACGGCGCGCAGCGCGCTACGGCAACAGTCCTCGCACGAGGGTCGCTGGCCGCCCTAGGGTCCGGGAAGAGTGCGGATCGTGGGCGATTGTGAAAGAGAGACAGACGGAATGGTGAAACATGACGTGATCGTTGTCGGGGGAGGGCCGGCGGGGATGATGGTGGGCCTGCTGCTGGCCCGGGCCGGTGTCGACGTTCTGGTGCTGGAGAAGCATGCCGATTTCTTCCGCGATTTCAGGGGTGACACGGTACATCCTGCAACCATGGAGATCCTCGATCAGCTCGGCTGGCTGGAGGAATTCTTGCGTCTTCCGCACAACCGGGTCGATAGTGCCGAATTCACCTGGGAAGACCGGACGTACAGTATGGCCGATTTCTCCCATCTACGTACGCCGGCTCCTTTAATCGCCATGATGCCGCAATGGGACCTGCTCGACTTCCTGCGCGATAAGGCACGAGCTTTTCCCGGCTTTCATCTCGTGATGTGCGAGGAGGTTACCCAGCTTGCGCAGGAAGGCGGGCGTGTCACCGGTGTCGTTACCGCGGCGGGCGAGAAATTTCATGCTCGAAGGCTTGTCGTGATGGCAGACGGCCGATCCTCGCTGGTTCGTCGCAAGGGTCTCCTGCCCCTGCATGATCTGGGAGCGCCGATCGATGTCCTGTGGTTCAAGGTGCCGAAGAGCGGTTCCGGCAGCCGACTGCGCGGACAGATAAAGGGCGGCCACATGCTCGTTCTGTTCGAACGCGGCGATTACTGGCAATGCGCCTTCGTCATCGCCAAGGGGCAAGCGGCGCGCATGATGGCACAGCCAATTGCGGACTTGCGCGCGCTGGTCGCCGCCGCGGCGCCGGACCTGCCCGATCTGGAAAGCGCACTGTCAGACTGGGATCAGGTCAAATTGCTCAGCGTGTCGCTCGATCGGCTGGAAAAGTGGTATCTGCCGGGGTTGCTGGCAATTGGCGATGCGGCGCACGCAATGAGCCCGGTCGGCGGCGTGGGTATCAATCTGGCCATTCAAGACGCCGTCTGCGCGGCCAATGTCCTGGCCGCACCGCTAGCCGCGGATTGCGATATCGATCACCTTCTGAGCAAGGTCCAGGCGAAGCGCGAACTGCCAGTACGCGTCGTTCAGGGCGTGCAGAAACTGGCGCACGAGGTGGTAATCGAACCAATCCTGAAAAGTCAGGACGGCAAGCCCCGCGAAGCGCCCTTGCCGCTAAGGCTTGCCGATCGGTTCAGCCGCTTGCGACGTCTGCCTGCGCGTCTCATCGGGTATGGTTTCCGGCGTGAGCGCCTGACAGCGCCATACGCGGCGGAACATGCAGGCTGATACGAAAAACCCCCGTCCCGAAGGACGAGGGCTCTTCAAATACTCAGTTGCGGTGGGGACTTAGCCCCAATTCGCCATTTCCTTCTCGAGGTTCTCGACAATTGCTTCGAAGAACTGTTCGGTGGTCATCCAGCTCTGGTCCGGACCGATAAGAAGCGCAAGATCCTTGGTCATCTTGCCGCTTTCGACAGTCTTGATGCAGACACGTTCCAGCGTTTCCGCGAACTTCACGACGTCCGGCGTATTGTCGAAACGACCGCGATAGATAAGGCCGCGCGTCCATGCGAAGATGCTGGCAATCGGGTTGGTCGATGTCGCCTTGCCCTGCTCGTGCTGGCGATAGTGACGGGTAACGGTGCCGTGGGCAGCTTCCGCTTCCACCGTCTTGCCATCGGGCGTCATCAGGACCGACGTCATCAGGCCGAGCGAGCCGAAACCCTGCGCGACCACGTCCGACTGCACGTCGCCGTCGTAGTTCTTGCAGGCCCAGACGAACTTGCCGCTCCACTTGAGTGCGGATGCGACCATGTCGTCGATCAGGCGGTGCTCGTACGTGATCTTCGCTTCGGCGAACTTGTCCTTGAATTCATTGTCGAACACTTCCTGGAACAGGTCCTTGAAGCGGCCGTCGTATTTCTTGAGGATCGTGTTCTTGGTCGACAGGTACACCGGCCATTTGCGATCAAGGCCATAGTTCATGCAGGCGCGCGCGAAGTCGCGGATGCTGTCGTCGAGGTTGTACATCGCCATGGCGACGCCCGAACTCTGGAATTCATAAACGTCGAGATCGATGTTCTCGCCATTTTCGCCTTCGAAAACCAAGCGCAGTTTCCCGGCGCCGGGGATCAGCGTGTCCTTGGCGCGATACTGGTCGCCGAATGCGTGACGACCGACAACAATCGGGTCGGTCCAGCCCGGCACCAGGCGCGGGACATTGTCGATCACGATCGGTTCGCGGAAGACCACACCGCCCAGAATGTTGCGGATCGTGCCGTTCGGGCTGACCCACATCTTCTTGAGGCTGAATTCTTCGACGCGTGCCTCGTCCGGTGTGATGGTGGCGCATTTCACGCCAACGCCGTGTTCCTTGATGGCGTTGGCGGCGTCGACCGTGATCTGGTCTTCCGTCTCGTCACGCTTTTCGATGGAGAGATCGTAATATTTCAGATCGACGTCGAGGTAAGGCAGGATCAGCCGTTCGCGGATCCACTGCCAGATGATTTTCGTCATTTCGTCGCCGTCGAGCTCGACGATCGGGTTCGCAACCTTGATCTTGGCCATGGGTATCCTGTTCGTTCGAATTGAGGTTGCGCGCGCCATAGCAGAGCGCGGGGCGAGGGCAAGGGAGGGGGCAGGATAGACTTTGGCCGCTGGCGCTGAGAAGGCCGGGCTTGCTCCATGTGCAACCGATCTGGCGTGGGACCAGGCGATAAAAATGCTTTGGCTGGACACTGTCTGCATGCTCAGAGCCTTGCCCTGACGGTTTCTAAACTCGATAGTAACCATCGCAGCATAGGGTTTGCGGGCACTTCCAATCACCTGAATGATCAGATCTAACTAGGCGACGCATGACTATTGTTCCGGTAATTCTATGTGGCGGAAGCGGCACTCGGCTCTGGCCGCGAAGCCGGAAGGCGATGCCGAAACCCTTCCTGCCTCTTGTGGGCGAGAGAACGCTTTTCGAAGCGACCCTCCATCGCTGTGCCGATCCCGAAGTGTTTGCCCGCCCGATCGTGGTTACGGGTGCAGAACATGTCGAGCATGTCGAAGCGCAGTCCGCCCCCGGCACTGCGATCATCGTCGAACCTGAAGCGAAGAATACTGCAGCAGCGATCGCGCTGGCGGCATACCGGCTGCCGAAAGACGCCATAATGCTCGTTTGCCCGAGCGATCATCACATTGCCGATTTACAGGCGTTTACCGATGCAGCCACGAGCGCAGCGTCGCTTGCGAGCGATGGCTGGCTCGTCGCTTTCGGTATCGAGGCGAGGAAGCCGGAAACCGGATTTGGATATATCAAATGCGGCGCACGGCTTGGTGATCGTTCCTACCGTGTAGAACGGTTCGTGGAAAAGCCGGACCTCGCGACAGCCAGGTCTTTTCTCGCGCAAGGCGATTACCGCTGGAATGGGGGTTTGTTCGCCTTCGTCGCAGGGAAATTTATCGAAGAACTGGCGTCGCACCGACCGCAGATTGCCGCCTTGGTCGAGCAGGCGGTTCTCAGTGGCCGCGACGAAGGCGGTCACTTTCATCCGGATGCGGAGGCGTTTTCCAAGGTCAGCGGCGAAAGCATCGACTATGCAGTGATGGAGAATACCGACAGGGCCGCGGTGGTGCCGGTTGATATGGGGTGGTCGGACATCGGCAACTGGGTGGCGCTGCGTGAAGCATGCGTAAGAGCCTGACCCGAAACTAAGTTGGGTGATATCAGCGAGTTAGCTTGACGGCCAAATCCAGGGCTGATTCAGGAGTTTTGCGAAGAACTTCTGGAGATCAGTGATGTGGACCGATACCACCCGTTCGCAGTATGCGCGC